>NZ_JBQQBX010000010.1:0-218792 GCF_052245475.1 Streptomyces sp. 7N604
AAGCCCAGCCGGTCGGCTCCGGCCCGTTGGTATGCCTCCGCGGTGACGTTGGCGGCGGCGGCCAGATCGGCGGGCGGTGCGAACCGACGCTCCTCCTTGAGCAGGTTGGCCAGGCTCTCGTTGCTCATGCGCGTACTCCTTGTGCCGGGTGAGCGGCCGGACAATGGTCGGCAGTCCGCTGTCCGGCCGCCTGCTGATACGAGGGCGTGGTGGCGCCGGTGCGTGCCGGTGCGTGCCGGTGCTCAGTGAGCGCCGACGCCCGTGAGGGACCGCACTTCGAGTTCGGCGTACTTGGCGCCGCCCGCGGCCTCGTCCTTGCTGAGCAGCGAGCCGATCCAGCCGCAGAGGAAGCCGACCGGGATGGAGATCAGGCCCGGGTTCTCCAGCGGGAACCACTGGAAGTCCGCCCCCGGGAACATGGACGTCTCCTTGCCGGAGACGACCGGGGAGAACAGCACCAGCAGCACCGCGGTGGACAGTCCGCCGTAGATCGACCACAGCGCGCCCTGCGTGGTGAAGCGCTTCCAGAACAGGCTGTACAGGATCGTGGGGAGATTGGCGGAGGCGGCCACGGCGAAGGCCAGTGCCACCAGTCCGGCCACGTTGAGCTTGCCCGCGAAGACGCCGAGCACGATGGCGGCGGCGCCGATGCCGACCGCGGCGATCCGGGCGGCGCGCACCTCTTCCTTCTCACTGGCCTGACCCCTCCGGATGACGTTGGCGTACAGGTCGTGCGCGAAGGAGGAGGACGAGGCCAGAGTCAGTCCCGCGACCACGGCGAGGATGGTGGCGAAGGCGACCGCGGAGATCATCGCGAGCAGGATGGCACCGCTGCTGGAGCCCGCTCCGCCGCCGATCTCCTGTGCGAGCAGCGGTGCGGCGGTGTTGCCGGCCGGGTTGGAGGCGATGATGGTCTCCTGTTTGATCAGCGCGGCGGCGCCGAAGCCCAGCGCGATGGTCATCAAGTAGAAGCCGCCGATGATGCCGATGGCCCACAGCACCGATTTCCGCGCCACCTTGGCGGTGGGCACGGTGTAGAAGCGGATCAGGATGTGCGGCAGCCCGGCGGTGCCCAGCACCAGCGCGATACCCAGCGAAATGAAGTCGATCCTGCTGGTGGTGGACACCCCGTACTTCAGCCCCGGCTCCAGGAACGCCGCGCCCTTGCCGCTGTTCTCGGCCGCCGCCCCGAGCAGGGTGGAGATGTTCCAGTGGAACTTGCTCATCACCAGGATCGTGATCAGCAGGGTGCCGCAGATCAGGAGCACGGCCTTGATGATCTGCACCCACGTGGTGCCCTTCATCCCGCCGATGGTCACGTACAGGATCATCACCACGCCGACCAGCACCACGATGAGGTTCTTGCCCGCATCCCCGGTGATGCCCAGGAGCAGCGCCACCAGGGCGCCGGCCCCGACCATCTGCGCCAGCAGGTAGAAGATCGACACCACGATGGTGGAGACGCCCGCGGCGGTACGCACCGGCCGCTGCCGCATCCGGTACGCCAGCACGTCGCCCATGGTGAACCGGCCCGA
Organism: Streptomyces sp. 7N604; assembly: GCF_052245475.1. Lineage (NCBI taxonomy): Bacteria > Bacillati > Actinomycetota > Actinomycetes > Kitasatosporales > Streptomycetaceae > Streptomyces > Streptomyces sp. 7N604. The sequence goes on from NZ_JBQQBX010000010.1 coordinate 1,536, forward strand.
GTTCCGCAGCGGTTCGGCCACCAGCAGCAGGGCCACCAGCCACGCGACCAGGAACCCGATCGAGTACAGGAATCCGTCGTATCCGGCCAGCGCGATCGCTCCGGCGATACCCAGGAAGGACGCGGCCGACATGTAGTCCCCGGAGATCGCCAGACCGTTCTGGAAACCGGTGAACGACCGCCCGCCTGCGTAGTAGTCGGTGGCGTCCTTGGTTTGCCGCCCTGCCCATACGGTCACAGCCAGCGTCGCCGCCACGAACACCGAGAACAGCGAAATGATCAATGTGCGGTGCTCGCCGGTGCTGCTCTCGGCCGCGAGCTGGAGAACAGCCGTGCCGGTGCTGCTGCCGATGCCAGTCATCACCGTGCCTCCCCCGTGCGCTCATCGGCGAGGGCCGCGGCGAGGCGCCTTTCGGCCTCGGCCCTGATCCGCTCGGCCTGCGGGTCGAGCTTGGCGCCGGCGTGCCGCGCGTACCACCAGGCGATGGCGAAGGTGGTGGCGAACTGGAGCACGCCGAGGACGAACGCCATGTTGATGTGGCCGACGACCTGGGTGCTCATGAAGTCGCCCGCGTAGTTGGACAGCAGGACGTACAGCAGGTACCAGGCGCAGAAGCCGAGCGTCATGGGGAAGGCGAAGGAGCGGTGCGCATGGCGCAGCCGGGCGAAGTCCTCCCCTGCCTGAATGTCCGTGTACGTGGCGGAGGGTGGGGGACTCGCGGTCGGTGCGGGGCGGCTCATCGTGGCCTCCTGGCGGCTCGAGGTTTCCGAGGTTGCCCGGTGGTGCGGGGGAGGAAGAGGGGCCGGATTCGCTCGCCGCCGCACCGCCGGGCGCCGTCACCGTACGAGCGCAGGTGGGGCGGGGGCACGGTGCCGTCACGCGGATTGCCGTGAACGGGCCGCTGGATGCGACGGGTGGTCGGGCCGTGCGGCGAACGGTAGGGCAGCCGCGACGAACGGTCAGTGCCCGGCCGTACAGCCGGTGCCTGGTCATCCATCCGCTGCCTGTTCGTACAGCCGGTCACTGCCAGGTTGTTCAGCGTCAGTGCCCGGTGGTCCGGTTGGGCCGGCGCGGCATGTCGAGTGACTCGGGCAGGTGCAGGCGCAGCAGGGCGTGCGCGGTGCCGGCCGGAACGCTGCGCCGCGTCAGCAGGGACACTCCGGTCATCACCGCGAACGCGAGGGGCACGCTCCAGGCCGCCGGCCGGGTGAGCAGCGCCTCGGCCCAACCGGTGTACGGGATGCCGATCATGGTGGCGGCCACGGTAGCCATGGCGGCGCCACCCCCGGCCAGCAGCCCCGCTGCAGCGCCCTGCGGAGTGAGTCCCCGCCACCAGATGCCCAGGAGCAGCAGCGGGCAGAAGGACGATGCGGCCACGGCGAAGGCCAGTCCGACGACGTCCGCGACCGGCCGCTGGACGACGGCGAGGGAGAGCAGGCAGGGGACGGAGGCCGCGGCCACACCGGCGAGCCGGAGCCGCAGCACAACACCGCGGGCCTCGGACTTGGGCTCGGGCGTGATCTCCGAACGGCGCGGTCCGCGCACCGCCGTGCCCCGCCGCATCCGCTCCAGCTCCTGGCCGAGGACGCCCGCCACGGACATGGTCAGCCCGGAGGCCGTCGAGAGGAACGCCGCGAACGCGCCCGCCGTCAGCAGCGTGCCGAGCAGGGCGCCACCGGGACCGCCCAGCAGCCGGTCGGGAAGCAGCAGCACCGTGGCGTCCGGGCGGCCGGTCATGAGCAGTTCCGGGGTGTAGAGGCGGCCCAGCGCTCCGTACACGGGCGGGAGCAGGTAGAAGGCGACGAGCAGCCACAGCACGGCCCAGGTGGTGCGGCGAGCCGCCTGCCCATCGGGGTTGGTGTAGAAGCGCACGATGACGTGCGGGAGCCCCATGGTGCCGAGCAGCGTCGCGAGAAGCAGCGAGTACGTCCCGTACACCGGGTGTTCGGTGCCCGCCAGCGGCCGGGTCCAGTCCCGCCCGGTGCGCGGTGCCTCGTCCACCGGGTACGGCACGTCGGCCCCGGCGGGGAAGGCGACGCGGGTCTCCTCGCCGATCCGGTGCTCGCCCCGGGCGAGCCGGAAGGGCTCCCCGTCCAGCCGCCGCCCGTCGAGGCGGCCGCGCACCGTCACCTCCACCGGTGCATCGACCCGGACCGTCACCTCCTGGTGCACGGTGACGGTGGTCGCCTCGCGGAACCGCGGCGGGGCGTCGGCGTCCGCCCAGGGGGCACCGTCGGCGCGCCAGGCCAGCAGCAGGAAGATCACGGGGACGGCGAGCGCGGTGAGCTTCAGCCAGTACTGGAAGGCCTGCACGAAGGTGACGCTGCGCATGCCGCCGGAGGCGACCGTCAGCATGACGACGGCGGTGACGACCACGGGTCCGACCCACAGCGGCGCGCCGGTGACGGTGCGCAGGGTCAGACCCGCGCCCTGCAGCTGGGGCAGCAGATACAGCCAGCCGATGCAGACGACCAGCACGGCGGCCAGCCGCCGCACCCGTGTCGACTGCAGCCGGGCCTCGGCGAAGTCCGGCACGGTGTACGCGCCCGAGCGGCGCAGCGGCGCGGCGACGAAGGCGAGCAGCACCAGATACCCGGCGGTGTAGCCCACGCCGTACCAGAGCATGTCCGCGCCGTAGGCCAACACCAGCCCCGCGATGCCCAGATAGGAGGCGGCCGACAGATACTCGCCGCCGATCGCGGAGGCATTGCGCAGCGGCGAAACGGCACGCGAGGCGACGTAGAAGTCGGACGTGGCGCTCCCGGGGCGCAGCCCGTAGACGCTGAACAGGGCCGTGGCGACACAGACGAGGGCGACCGCCACGACGGGCTGGACGGTCACGAGCGCTCCACCAGATCGGCGAAGTCGCACTCGATCTTCCTCGCCTGGCGCTGGTGGACGAACGCGAGCCCGAGGATCACCGGGTGCACGGCCACGCCTATGAGCAGCCAGGACGCCGGGATTCCCAGCAGGGACGCGTCGCGCAGCGCGGAGATGGAGGCGAGCAGAAACGGCAGTACGCCGAGCAGCACCGCCAGTGCGCCGACGACGGCCGCGGCGAGCCGGAACTGGGCGCGCATGAGCGAGCGGAGGTAGATGTCGCCGAGCGGGGTTTGCCGGCCGAGATCGTCGGTGACCGGCGCGCGCACCCCGGGCACCCGCTGGGAGCTGCGGGCGGCAAGGGTGCGCGGATGGGCCACGGTGACCCTCCCGGGGCGGGCCTCCGCGGTACTCGGGCCCTCGGCGGAGGCAGGCGGTACCGGTGGTACGGGTGGTCCGGGTGGTACGCCGGTCATGTCACACCGCCGGAGCCGGCGGTGTGCCCGGCTTCCCGGCCCGCCCGACCAGCACATCCCGGACCTCGCGAGTGTGGCGCCTGCTCACCGGCAGTAGCTGGTCGCCGAGGCGTACGTACGTCCGTCCCGCCTCCAGCCGCAGCTCCTGTACGTGGTGGGCGGCGACGAGGTGACTGCGGTGGATGCGGACGAATCCGGCGTCGCGCCAGCGTTCCTCGAGCGTGGCCAGCGGTATCCGCAGCAGGTGGCTGCCCGACGGCGTGTGCAGCCGCGCGTAGTCGCCATGCGCCTCGACGTACCGCACCTCGCTGCGCTGGACGAACCGGGTCACTCCCGCCAGCTCGACGCTGATGACCTCGTCGCCCTGCCGCTCCGCACCGTAAGACCGCGCCGCACCGTCAGACTGCTCCCCACCGTCAGGCCGCGCCGCATCATCAGAACGTCCCGCCCTGCCCGGCTCGTTCGCGGGCTCGGCGATACGCCGCACCGCCTCCGCGAGGCGCTCCGGGGCCACGGGTTTGAGGACATAGTCCGCGGCCCGCAGGGCGAAGGCCTCCACCGCATGGTCGTCGTGCGCGGTCACGAAGACCACCTGCGGCGGGTGGACGAACCGGGACATCACCCGCGCCAGGGCGAGCCCGTCGAGACCGGGCATCCCGATGTCGAGGAACACGGCGTCCACCGGCTCCCCGGCGGCCAGCGCACGGTCCAGACCGAGCAGCGCCTGCTGCCCGTCGTTCGCCGTCCGCACATCCGCCACCCGCGGATCGCGGCGGAGCAGGTACGCCAGCTCCTCCAGGGCCGGCACCTCGTCGTCCACCGCGAGAACGTGCAGCATGGCGCGCAGATTATCCACGCTCGTCCGGGATGGGAACCCGCTTGCGGCGCTGATTCACGGGCGACGGCGGGAGGCGGCGACGGGCAGCGCCGTTACAGTCCCCCCGGGCCGGTCTGGACCGCCTGGGGGTGGAACTTCGGCACCCGGACGTGCACTTTCGTGCCGGCGCCGGGGGCGGTCTCGATGACGAGTCCGTAGGCGTCCCCGTACACCTGGCGCAGCCGTACGTCCACGTTGCGCAACCCGATTCCCGGTGAGCGCGGTCCGTCGGCCGCGTCTCCCGCATGGTTGTCGAGGGTGCGGGCGAGCTGCTCGGGATCGATTCCGGCGCCGTCGTCCTCGACGGTGATGAGCGCCTCGCTGCCACCGTCCTTGGCCGTGATGACCAGGTGCCCCGGCCCCGTCTTGCGCTCCAGGCCGTGCCGTACGGCGTTCTCCACCAGCGGCTGCAGGCACAGGAACGGAACCACCACGGAGAGCACCTCGGGGGCCACGCGCAGCGAGACCTCCAGCCGGTCGCCGAAGCGTGCGCGCTCCAGCAGCAGATAGCGGTCGGTGCACCGCAGCTCCTCGGCGAGCGAGGTGAAGTCGCCGTGCCGGCGGAAGGAGTAGCGGGTGAACTCGGCGAACTCCACGATGAGCTCCCGGGCGCGCTCGGGATCGGTACGCACGAAGGAGGCGACCGTGGAGAGGGAGTTGTAGATGAAGTGCGGCGAGATCTGTGCCCGCAGCGCCCGCAGCTCCGCCTCGGCGGCGACCTCGCGCGACCGGTCCAGCTCGGCGAGCTCGAGCTGCGCCGACACCCAGCGCGCGACCTCGGCGGCGGCCCGGACCAGGCCGGGGGAGACCTGGGCCCCGTACACCGCGAGCGTGCCCTCCACCCGCCCGGCCACGACCAGCGGCACCACCACGCCCTGCCGCAGCGGGCAGTCGGGAGCGGCACGGGCCGTCTCGCGGGCGCCGATGACCTGGGTACGTCCGCTGCGCAGCGTCTGCCGGGCATGGCCGGGCACGGCGGCGGTGTGCTCACACCCGGGCTCCGGTGCGAGCCCGTCCCAGGCCAGCACCTCACCCGACGCGTCCGTCAGCGCGAGCGCGGGCACCCCGAGCAGCGTGCGCAGATGCCGCCCCGACCGCCGGGCACTCTCCTCGTTGAGCCCTGATCGCAGCGGCGGCGCGGCCAGCGAGGCGGTGTGCAGGGTCGCGTAGGCCGCCCGCTCCTGGGGAGTCCCGTACTGCCGGTTGCGCCCCACGCGCACGGCGGCGTACGCGGCTGCGCACACCGCCAGCACCGCGGCGAGGAGCAGGGCTGCTGCCCCGGCGGAAATCCCCGACATGCCCGGACAGTACCTCGAGCGGGACAGCCCTGAGATGTCTCAGGTACCGGAGATGTGAGGGCGCTGGTTGCCTGATGAACACCGCGAGGTGCCCGCAGCAAGGGCGGGCACCCGAGATGACCATGGGGGAACACCATGCGTACTCGTAACCGCATCGCCGGTGGGCTGCTCGCCGTCGCCGCTGCCGGAATGACCGCCGCCGCAGCGCCGACCGCCGTCGCCGCCGCACCCGCCCGCGCCCAGGCCACGGACGTCGTCGCGTACGACACCGCGGGCGTGCTGAAGCAGCCGGACTTCAGCGACCCGACGATGCTCAGCGAGGTCCGTCCCGGCTACAGCTACCCGGGCCTGTGCTACACCGAGGGCGAGACGGTGACCGACAACGGCGTCACCAACAACGTCTGGATCCGTATCGCCCTCAACGCGGGCGGCTCCGGCTACGTGCCCGCGCTCTACTTCAAGGGCGACGCGCACGCGGGCGTGCCCAACCACTGCTGAGCGCTGACGCTGAGCCGATAGCGCCTGGCGAGTGGACACCCGTCCGTACCGTCGTCGTGCGCGCCGACGACCCCTGCGCGGTGCTGCACAATCCCGGTACCTATCCGCCCTGCCGGTGCCCCCGCCACCGGCAGGCGCACAAGTGAGGGGCCACGAGTCAGAGTTCGGCGAAAAGGGCCGCCTTGTCGTCGCGGGGCTTGCCGCGGCGGAAGGCCGTGCGGCCGGGGTCCGCCGCCTCGGCCGCCCTGACCCGCTCGACCAGGGACTGCGTGCCCTCCTTGCGGAGGAGGGCGAGGCAGTCCGCCCAGTCGCCCTCATGGAAGACCTCAACCCACCGCGCGGCGCCGTCCGTCAGCGCAGCCAGGGCGCGTACGGCCGTACGTGGGGTGGTGCCGGTGACCGCGCGCTGCGCGGCGTCCGGGTCGGCGGCCGCGGTGAAGAAACCGCCTTCGACGTTGCGCAGCGGCGCGACGAGGTGGCCTGCGGCGCGGAGTTGATCGATGCGGTCGTCGAGGATCGCGGTGACCCGGCCGTCCGTGCCTTCCATGAGCAGCACGGAGTCGGAGAGGACCAGATGCTCCACGACCGCGTCGTCGCCCGCGTCGTCCCAGCGCGCCGCGACGACGGTTGCCTGGGGCGTGAGGACGTGAGAAAGGTCACAGGTCATCTGATGGGCGTCCGCGGTGCGGCGGATGGACTCGGCGAGGCAGTTTGCCAGGGGCATATCCCGCCGCGAACCGGACAGTTCAAGCATCGTGCCGCCGAGCCGCGCGGTGAACCACGGCACTCCGTGGACGCATCCCGTGTCGCCCTCGGGCGGCGTCACGCCGTCGAGGAGGACGAGCGCGCCGCCACGCCCCGACGCTGGTAGAGCCACCGAAACGTAGTCCTCGTTGGGGCGTTGGGGGTCGCCGGGCTCGGTGGTGAGATCGATGCGCATGCGGTCAGTCTGCCGGACGGCCCGGTGACCTCCCCGTGACCTCCCGGTGTTCTCCGGGTGGTCGCGGGTGGTCTCGCTCGTACGGGCCGTGACCTGCGAACGAGCCTGCCGGCCGGTGTCCCGGCTGTCGGGAATTTCCCCGGATTCGCCGAGTCCGGTCAGCTGTGGGCGCGCATCCTTCCAGGCCCCCGGGAGGTTTTCCAACCGGCCTGCGGGGGAACACGTTGGCGCCCCAGAATCAAGAGTTGTTTGCCAACTCCGGAGTGATGTTCACTCGTTCAGGTGGCCAGGCGAGCGAGGGGCGCCCTGCCCAGACCGGTACTGGAATGGTCTGTTTCGTACCGAAGGGTGGGGGTGGGTGCTCGTCGGCGCTCCGCGACGCGGCTGGCACGAGTGAAGCGTTGTCACCTCGGCCATGGCAGACGAGAAACGGATTGTGAGCACCGGTGCGGAACTTGCGGCCTCGGGGCATCAAGCGTAGGTCGGCGAAGCCTGCGGGCGGCGCCTCGGACGGCTCGGCACCACCGACGCCTCCGCCTCCGCAGCGGACCGCGCTGGTACGCAACCGGCTCGTGGTGGCGGTGGCCGTCGTGGCCGTCGCCGTACTCTCCGCCGCGGCGCCGGGTGTCGCCGCGGCATCGGCCGACCTGGCGGAGTCCCAGCGGCTCGTCTCGCTGTCCGAGGTGAACGGGCAGGCGGTCGTCCTGGCCCACTCGCTGGCCGACGAGCGCGACACGATGACCGAGTTCGTCGCCGCAGGACGTGACCCGGCCTCCGGCGCCAAGAGCGTGTCCGAGAGCCGCCGCACCCGCGTCGACCGGAAGATCTCCGAAATCCGCGGCGACGCACCGGCCGAGCTGCGCCGGGTACTCGCCGGGCTGCCGAAGGTCCGTCAGGAGGCGCTGTCCGGGCGGGGCAACGCCATGGACACCTTCGAGGCGTACACGGAAGCGGTCCAGGCGCTGCACGCCGTCTCCGCCGACCTGGCGCGGCTCATTCCACCGCGCGCCTCCGACGGCCCCGCCGAGTCGCTGCCCGCGCTCGGCCGCGCCGTCGAGCAGGGCTCTGCCACGCGCGGGCTGCTCCTTGGCGCGTTCTCCGGCCGCAGCAGCCGGTCGCAGCTCTCCGCGGTGGCGCAGCGCACGCACGTACAGGAGCAGGCGGCCCTCGCCGACTTCGAGCAGACCGCCCCCGAGGCGGCCACCGACCGCTACGCGAACACCGTCAACGGCACCGAGGCGGGTACCGCGGAGCGCTACCTCACCCGGCTCACCGACCAGCCGCAGCTCTCGGCCCAGGAAGTCGCGCTCAACAAGGACCGTGTCGAGACGGCGCTGTCCGGCCGCCTCGACCGTATGCGGGCCGTCGAGTCGGCCCTCACCACGGCCGAGACCGACCGTCTCGCCGCGCTTCGTGACGACGATGTCACCGCGCTTGAGCTGCGGATCGCGCTGTCGGTGGTCTGCCTGCTGCTCGCCGTCGGCATCTGCATCTCGGCCGCCCGTTCCATGACCCGGCCGCTGGCCGTGCTGCGGCTCGGGGCGCGGCGGGTCGCCGACGATCCGGCCGCGGAGGAGCCGGTCCGCTTCACCGGGCGGAACGACGAGTTCGCGGACGTCGTACGGGCCGTCAACGAGCTCCACCAGACGGCCGTACGGCTCCACGCGCGCGCGGAGCAGCTCGGCGACGACCGGACCCGGCTCATCGGGGAGCGGACCCGGCTCGCCGAGGAGCGCGACGAACTGCAGCGCAAGCAGGAGGAGATCGCCGATCGCCTCGCGGGCGTCCAGGACCGGGTGCACGGCAGCTACATCAGCCTCGCGCTGCGCACCCTCGGGCTCGTCGAGCGGCAGCTCAGTGTCATCGAGGGGCTCGAGGACCGCGAGCAGGAACCGGAGCGCCTCGACACGCTCTTCAAGCTCGACCACCTCGCGACGCGGATGCGGCGTTACAGCGAGAACCTGCTCGTCCTCGCGGGCGCAGAACACGGCGGCTGGCACGGCGGCGGGCACGGGGGCGGTGGCGCGCACGGCGGGGCGCCGGTGCCGCTGCTGGACGTGATGCGCGCCGCGGTCAGCGAGATCGAGCGCTACGAGCGCGTGGAGATCCACTCGCTTCCGGCACACGCGCAGGTCGCGGGCTTCGCGGCGGACGCGATGAGCCACCTGGTCGCGGAACTGCTGGAGAACGCCACGGCGTTCTCGCCGCCGGACGCGAACGTCGAGCTGTCCGGGTGGCTGCTGCAGAGTGGCGAGATCATGCTCTCCGTCCAGGACGAGGGCATCGGCATGACGTCGGAGCGGCTGGAGGAGCTGAACTCCCGCCTGGCGGAGACGGACCCGGACCTCGCGTCGGGGGACGAGGACGACGGCGCGCTGGGGCTCGGGCTGTACGTGGTGGCGCGGTTGGCTGCGCGGCACGGCGTGCGGGTGCAGCTGCGCGCGCAGAAGTCGGGCGGCGTCGCGGCCGTCGCGGTCCTCCCGAAGTCGATCCTGCCGACCCGACCGGCCCCGGCGGGAGCGGGCGGACCCGGCGCAACGACGGCTGCGCCCGGCAAGCCGGCGGTGAACTTCCCGGGCTCGGTGGCGGAGGCCAACTCCAACGCGCTCCCGACTCGCACCCCGGCCCTGCGGGGCCCGCAGCCGCTGACGGACGGCACCCCGGCCGATGGCGCCTCACCTGAGGCCGCCCCCATGGACGCCGCCCCGGAGGCGGACCCGCTGGTGGCCGCGGCGGAACGGGCCATTGCGGCGGAGGAGGCGACGGAGGAGGCGACGGAGGGCGAGCCGCCCGCCGCGGCCGAGCCGACGAACGCTGCGCTTGCGGACGAGACGATCGCAGCGGCCGCGCCGGACGGGCCGGACGCAACGGCGACCTTCCCGCTGCCGTCGCCGCCGGACGAGGCGGTTGCCGAGCCGGTTGCCGAGCCGCAAGCGGTGCTGCCGGAGCGGTCGGTGGCCCGTGCGGAGGCCGATGGCGAGTACGCAGACGCCGTTGAGTCCGCTGCCTCGGACGAGATCGCGGCCGCGCCGCCCGGGACGCCCGGGGACGAACCCGGCTCAGTGCCGGACGTCGAGCAACTCGCCCCGGGCGACGCCCCGTTGGCGCCGAGTGCGGACGTTCTCGGTGCCCCGGCTGGGGAGCCGTTCCCCGCCGCACCGGAGGAGCAGGCCGCTCCGGCTGCCGAGCCGCAAGCGGTGCTGCCGGAGCAGCCGGTTGCCCCCGCCGACGCGGACGGCGCGTCCGCAGGCGCGGATGCGCTCGGGGCCTCGGACGAGACCGCGGCCTCGCCGCTCGGGGCGGCCGGGGAGTCGTTCCCCGCCGTGCCGGAGCAGGGTGGGCCCGCCGCGTTGCGGCCCGAGGCGCCCGTCGCGCCCGCTGCTGGTGGGCCGTATGCCATGGGGCCCGACGAGCACGCTCACGCGGAGGACGAGGCCAACGCCATAGGCGCCACCGCCACAGGCGCCATAGGCGTCGATCAGGCGACGCAGGATCTGCGGCAGCCGCCCGCTGCCGATTACCCCGACGGTCCCACCGTCCACGGGACCGGAGCCACCGCGCTGCCTGAAGCCACGCCAGCCGCCGCCGACGCCGCGCAGCCCGCGCAGGACGACGCCGCTCCCCGGTGGGATCGGGTCACCGACAAGGGGCTGCCCAAGCGGACGCCGAAGAACCTCGCACCCACCGCGCCCGCGAGCGAGCGGACCGCGCCCGTCAACGCCGAGGAGCTGCGCCGCAGGCTCGGCCGATTCCAGCAGGGAGCCCGCGACGGCCGCCGTGACGCCGAAATGGAATTCGCCGGGCGGGAAGACACCGCGCAGCAGCCGCAGGAGAACGCCGCAGAAGAATCCGCACAATCCGCAGAACGTAGCGGAGAACACCAGACGGGGGCGCTGGACGAGACTGGCACAGTCGAGGAGGCACGCGGTTGAACGCGTTTACCAAGCCCGGCCCTGACCCCCACAGCATGACCGCCCCGGCGTACGGACTGAGCACCGAGGCCCGCAACCTGGCCTGGCTGCTGAGCAACCTGGTCGACGAGGTGCCGGGCGTCCGCTCCGTCGCCGTCGTGTCCTCCGACGGGCTCCTGCTGCTCTCCTCGGACGCCGAGGCGGTCCGTACGAGAGCCGGTTCGGGCCACGGTAACCCCCCGGAACAGCCCCAAGTCGCCCCGGTCGGCGGCCCCGGGGACGACGGCCCCAAGGGCTCGTCCGCCGACCTGGCCACCATCGTCTCCGGGCTCGCCGCCCTCACCACCGGTGCCGCCAAGCTCATGTCCGCGGGCGTGGTCAAGCAGACCATGGTGGCCATGGACGGAGGCAGCCTCTTCGTCATGTCCATCAGCGACGGCTCGCTCCTGGGTGTGCACGCCACCCCGGACTGCGACATGAACGTCGTCGCCTACCACATGGCCCTGTTCGTCGGCCGGGCCGGCCACGTCCTCACCCCCGAACTCCGCAGTGAACTCCGCAAGTCCATGGAGAGGCACCAGTGAGCTCCTCGCCCCAGCTGCCGCAGCGCGTCACGGACCGCGACGCGCTGAACAAGAAACCGGCGCGCGTACGCCCGTACTCGCTCACCGGTGGCCGTACCCGCTTCGGGCACGTCCTCCTCGTCGAGACGTTCGTCGCGGCGCTCGACGGCCCGGACGAGCGGCGCGAGCTGACCTCCGGGGCGTGGGCGGAACGTGTGATGCCGGAGATGCGGGCGATCGTCGAACTGTGCCGCCGCATACGCACGGTCGCGGAGATATCCGCGCTGCTGAACATGCCGCTGGGCGTCGTCCGCGTGCTGCTCAGCGACTTGGCCGACCAGGGAAAGATCCGCGTCTACGGTACCGGCCACGGCGCCGGCCGCCCCGAACGCGCGCTGCTCGAAAGGGTGCTGGGTGGACTTCGCAGGCTCTGACACGGTCACCAAGGACGCCGGGACGGGGCCCGGGGCCGGGGGCCGTATTGGTAACAAGGACATCGCCGAGGACGAGGTTGCCGACGAAGCGGAACACGGCGGCCTGCAGACCTGGCAGACGGACCGTACGCGCGCACCGATAGCCACGAAGATCGTCGTCGCGGGCGGCTTCGGCGTCGGCAAGACGACCTTCGTCGGCTCGGTCTCGGAGATCACGCCCCTCACCACCGAGGCGCTGATGACCCAGGCCGCCGAGGACGTCGACGACAACGCGGCGACCCCGGAGAAGACCACGACGACGGTCGCCATGGACTTCGGCCGGATCACGCTCGATTCGGACCTCGTCCTCTATCTCTTCGGCACGCCCGGCCAGCAGCGCTTCTGGTTCATGTGGGACGACCTGGTGCGCGGCGCGATCGGGGCGGTCGTCATGGCCGACACGCGGCGGCTGCCGGACTGCTTCCCCGCCCTCGACTACTTCGAGAGCTGCGGGCTGCCGTACGTCGTGGCGGTCAACCACTTCGAGGGGACACCGGAGTACGCGGCCGAGGACGTGCGCGACGCCCTGTCCGTACCGCCGCGGGTGCCCGTCGTCATCATGGACGCGCGGAAGCGGATCACGGTGGTCGAGTCGCTGCTGGCCCTCGTCGGCCACGCCCTTGACCTGACACCTGAGTGACGTAGCCTCAGGCCCGGCCCCGCCCAGCCGCGCCGTGCCGCCTCCCGTCACCCTTCCCCGGCGCCCCCCGGGGGGCCCGCCCCACGCACCGACCGAGAGAGAAGACCCAGTCATGCGGAAGATACTCGTCGTGGGAGCCGGCCAGTCCGGTCTCCAGATCGCCCTCGGCCTGCAGTCGCACGGCTACGAGGTCACCCTGATGTCGAACCGCACGGCCGACGAGATACGAGCCGGGCGGGTCATGTCCACCCAGTGCATGTTCCACACCGCCCTCCAGCACGAGCGCGATCTGGAGATCAACTTCTGGGAGAGCCAGGCGCCGAACATCGAGGGCCTCGGCGTCTCCGTCGCGGGCCCCGAGTCCCAGAGGGTCATCGACTGGGTCGGGAAGCTGGACGGCTACGCCCAGTCCGTCGACCAGCGGGTGAAGATGGCGGGCTGGATGGAGACCTTCGCGCAGCGCGGCGGGCAGCTCGTCATCCACGGCGCGGCAGTCTCCGACCTGGACTTCTTCGCCCGGAAGTACGACCTGGTGCTGGTCTCGGCGGGCAAGGGCGAGCTGGTGTCGATGTTCGGCCGGGACGCGTCCCGTTCGCCGTACGACGCCCCGCAGCGCGCACTCGCCGTCTCCTATGTGCACGGGCTCGGGCCGCGCCCCGAGCACCCCGACTACGACGCGGTCCGCTGCAACCTCGTGCCCGGGGTCGGCGAGCTCTTCGTCATGCCGACGCTGACCACGTCCGGCCGGGCCGACATCCTCTTCTTCGAGGGCATCCCCGGCGGCCCGCTGGACGCCTTCCAGGGCGTCAAGGACCCGAACGAGCACCTCGCGCTGACCCTGGAACTGATGGAGAAGTTCACGCCCTGGGAGTACGCGCGCGCCACGAAGGTGGAGCTGACGGACGAGAACGGGACGCTGGCCGGGCGTTACGCGCCGACGGTCCGCAACCCGATCGGGCGGCTGCCGGGCGGCGGGCTCGTGCTGGGCGTGGCGGACGTGGTCGTCGCCAACGACCCGATCACGGGCCAGGGCTCGAACTCCGCGTCCAAGTGCGCGGCGTCCTACCTCGCCTCGATCCTCGAGCGCGGGGACGAGCCGTTCGACGAGGCGTGGATGCAGGCCGCGTTCGACCGGTACTGGAAGACGGCCCAGTACGTCACGAAGTGGACGAACGCGATGCTGGGGCCGCCGCCGGAGCATGTGCTGAACCTCATCGGCGCGGCGGGCCAGCTCCAGCCGGTCGCAGACCGCTTCGCCAACGGCTTCAACGACCCTGAGGACTTCGAGCACTTCTTCTACGAGCCCGAGAAGGCGCAAGGCTACCTCGGGGAGGTGGCGGGGGCCGCCCAGTCCGGCGCCTGACACCGACCCTGCCCGGCGCTTCGCACCGGGTCCTACCCGCCCGCCCTTTCCAGGGCGGGCGGGTGGCGGCTTGCGCGGCTCAGGCCGGGGCCGTGAGGGCGAAGCCCGTGTCGCTGCCCGCCGTGGCGCCCCGCGGCAGTTCCGGCCGCGCGTACCGCTCCAGCGGCTTCGCGTCGTCGTCCGGGCGAACCACCCCCAGCAGCGGGTTCGCCGCGACCGGCGAAACCTTCACCACCGCGCCGGGCCGAGGCGCCTGCACCACGTACCCGTTGCCGATGTAGAGCGCGACATGGGTAGCGCCCCGGTAGTACACCACCAGGTCCCCCGGCCGCAGCTCCCGCACCGGCACCCGCCGCAGCCTCTTCCACTGCAGCTGGCTCGTCCGTGGAATCCGCCGCCCGGCATGCGCCCACGCCTGCGAGGTCAGTCCCGAGCAGTCGAAGGCCTTCGGCCCCTCCGCCCCCCACTCGTACGGCTTGCCGAGCTGCGCGAAGGCGTACTCGATCGCCCGCGCGCCGGCCCGCGACGGCCGGCGCGTGTCGCGTACGCCTCGCAGCCCGGCGGAGTTCATGAACGCCCGCTGTGCCGTGGCGACCAGGGACCGCTCCAGCCGCCCGACCTTCTCCAGCTCCTCCGGGGAGAGCGACGAGAGCGCGCGCTCCACCGCGTCGAGCTGCCGCTCCACCTTCTCGCGCTGCCGCAGCCGCTTCTTCGCGAGCGTCTGCTGCTTGTCGAGCGCCGTACGGGCCCGGGTCGCCAGGCCGTCGAGCCGCCGCTCGTTCCCGGCCAGCCGGATGACGGTGGCGTTCCGCTCCTCCGCCGCCCGCTGGATCATGTGGCCCTGGTCGAGCGCCCCGCGCAGACTGCGGCTCATCAGCAGCCACAGATACGCCGACACGGTGCCGGCGGAGTTCTGGTACTGCTCCCGGGCCAGCCGCCCCGCGTCGTCGCGTCCGTCGGCCAGCCGCACCCGCGCCTGCGCCAGCTGCCCGCCGAGCCGCCGGACCCGCTTCTGCTGGCGCCCCAGCTGCTCTTCGGTGGCGTTGTAGGCCTCACTGGCCTCCTCCGCACGCCGGTACAGCGTCTGAAGCTCTGTCAGCAGCTGGCGCACCGACCGGTCGGCGGGGACCGCGACGACGGCGGGGGAGGGTGGCACGGCCACCGCGAGCGCGGTGCCCGCGGCCACCGCCGCCGTCCGGACCGACCGTACGAACCGTCCTGACACCGAGTCACCTCCGTTGATCGGGGTACGCGCGAATGTGCTCGCCCTCGCGCGCGTGACGATCTTCGGAGCTCGTCGTATTGTCGGCAAACCGTGCTGGGCGGAACCGACCAAAGAACTCACTCGTCGGGTGCCGGGCCGCCGGGACCCCGGCGATTCTGCCGGGCTCCGGCGCCCGTACGTGCTACGGCCGACGTACTTTTTTCAGGCCCTACGGCCGCCGCCCGTAGTACGCGTCGAAGTTCTTCGAGAACTCCCGGTTGTTGAAGTTGTCCCAGTTGATCGACCACGTCATCAGGCCGCGCAGCGCGGGCCAGGTGCCGTGTGTTGCGTAGCTGCCGCAGTTCGTCTTCTTGGTCAGGCAGTCCAGCGCCTTGTTGACCTCGGCGGGCGGGGTGTGTCCGTTGCCCGCGTTGCCGGAGGCCGGGAGGCCGATGGCGACCTGGGAGGGTGCGAGGGGCGGGAAGGTGTTGTTCTGGTTGCCCGCGACGGGGAAGCCGCTGAGCAGCATGTCGGTCATGGCGATGTGGAAGTCCGCATGGCCCATGGTGTGGTACTGGTCGTCGAGACCCATGATCGGGCCGGAGTTGTAGTCCTGCACGTGCAGGAGGGTGAGGTCGTCGCGCAGAGCGTGGATGACCGGGAGGTACGCCCCGGCGCGCGCGTCCTGCCCGCCGGACCCCGGCCCGTAGAACTGGTACCCGAGCTGGACGAAGAACGTCTCCGGGGCCATGGTCAGGGTGAACCCGGACCCGTACTTCGCCTTGAGCGACTTCAGCGCGGAGATCAGGTTGACCACGACCGGGGTCTTGGGGTTCTTGAAGTCCGTGTCGCCGGCGTCGAGCGAGAGGGAGTGGCCCTCGAAGTCGATGTCGAGGCCGTCGAGCCCGTACCGGTCGATGATCGCGCTGACGGACTCGACGAACTTGTCGCGGGCGGCGGCCGTGGTCAGCTGCACCTGGCCGTTCTGGCCGCCGATGGAGATCAGCACCTTCTTGCCGGCGGCCTGCTTGGCGGCGATGGCGGCCTTGAACTCGTCCTCGGACTCGACGTTCGGGCACTCGCTCTGCGGGCAGAGGCTGAAGCGTATGTCGCCGGAGGTGGAGGAGGTGGGCTCGCCGAAGGCGAGGTCGATGATGTCCCAGCTGTCGGGGACGTCGGCCATGCGGGTGTAGCCGGAGCCGTTGGCGAAGCCGGCGTGCAGATAGCCGACGAGGGCGTGCTCGGGGAGTTCGGCGGCTTGGGTGCGGGCGCCCGTACGGGCTTCCGTACGGGCTCCGTTGCCGGATCCGGTGCCGGCATCGGTGCCGGATCCGGGTCCGGCCATGGCCATGGGGGTGAGGACGCCGATCGCGGCTGTCGCGGTGAGGGCGGCGGTGAGGAATCTCTTACGGAGACGCATGGTGGGGGCTGCTCCTTGTCGAGGCGGTGCGCCGTTGGGTCGACGGCAGGTCGCATGGAAGCAGGACTAGACCAATGCGTCAATGGCCTGGACCAATCGCCTCGCCGGCGGAGGCCGCTCCGCGCCGGGGTTTCCCACCCACTCGCCCTTTTAGGGCGAGTGGGTGGGATGAGTCCGCGCCGTAGGCGCAAGTTGTCAGGGTGCTGTGCGGCGGGGGGTTGGCGGTCGCAGGTGTTTCCTGTCTCCTTGGCCTGGCGAGTATTTGACGGACAGTCAGGGGCGCCCTGACTGGGGAGGGCGGACCCATGAAACGCAGCAGGACAAGACGCCGGTTCCTGTCCGACGTCGGTGTCACCGGCGGTGCCGTCGCACTCGGCGCGGCCGCAACCCCGGCCGCGGCCGCAACCCCATCCGCGGCCGCCGCCGCGCCCCGGCGCCCCGCCGGCGCCACCCGCGCCAGGCGCGTCGCCGTGCTCGGCGGCGGCGTGTCCGGGCTCAGCGCCGCCCAGGAACTCGCCGAGCGCGGCTACGCCGTCACCGTCTACGAGTACCTCACCGCGCTCGGCGGCAAAGCCCGCAGCATGGACGTCCCCGGCACCGGCGCCGCCGGCGGCGCCGGCAGCGGCGGCCGCAAACCGCTCCCGGGCGAGCACGGCTTCCGCTTCTTCCCCGGCTTCTACCGGAATCTGCCGGACACCCTGCGCCGCATCCCGTTCCCCGGTAACCCGGGCGGCGTCCGCGACAACCTGCGCAACGGCACGGAAACGCTCTTCGCCCGCGAAGCCGGCCGCCCCGACCTGCACTTCCCGCTGCGCCGCGTCACCACCCCGCCCCGCCCCGGCGACCTCACCCCCGAATGGATCCGCGACCAGCTGCTCTCCGTCCTCGACCTGGTCACCGGGCTGCCCGCGCACGAGGCCGCGTACTTCACCAACCGCGTTCTCGTCCACCTCACCAGCTGCGACGCGCGCCGTGACGACCAGTGGGAGAAGGTGCCCTGGTGGGACTTCATCCGGGCCGGTGACTTCAGCGAGGAGTACCAGCGATTCTTCGGCATCGGACAGACCCGCAACCTCGTCGCCACCCGGGCCGAGGAGGCCTCCACCCGCACCGTGGGCCGCGTCATCATCGAGGCTCTGCTGCTGTGGGGGATGCTCGGCCGCGGCCAGGACGGCGACGCGGACATCGACCGGGTCCTCAACGCGCCGACCAGCGAGGCGTGGATCGACCCGTGGGTGGCCCATCTGCGGTCGCTCGGCGTCGAGTTCGTCCTCGGCACCGAGGTGCGCGAGGTGCTGTACGGGGACGGGCGGATCACCGGCGTACGGGTCGGCGCACCGGACGGCACCGACGCCCGAACCGTCACCGCTGACCACTACGTCTCCGCCATGCCCGTCGAGCACGCGCGCCTGACCTGGGGCGCCCCGTTACGGGCCGCCGACCCGCAGTTGGCGCGGTGCGACGCGCTGCGCACCGACTGGATGGTGGGCGTGCAGTTCTATCTGCGCAAGCGGACCCCGCTCGTCCACGGGCACGTCAACTGCCTGGACTCGCCCTGGTCGGTCACCGCGATCGGCCAGGCCCAGTTCTGGGACGTCCGCGACTTCCCGGCCGACTACGGCGACGGACGGGCCGTGGACTGCCTGTCCACGATCATCTCCGAGTGGGACAAGCCCGGGATCCTGTACGGCAAGATGGCCAGGGAGTGCACCCGCGAGGAGGTCGTGGCCGAGCTCTGGGCCCAGCTCAAGGATGCCGTGGGCACCGGCGGGGAGGCCGTACTGAAGGACGAGGACCGGCTCGGCTGGTTCATGGACCCGGCCGTCACCGGCCTCGGCGGCCCGGACCCCCGCAACCGGGAACAACTCCTCATCCACCCCACCGGCACCTTCTACAACCGGCCGACGGCGAAGACCGCCGTGCCGAACTTCTTCCTGGCCGGGGACTACGTGAAGACGGACGTGGACCTGGCCACCATGGAAGGGGCCAACGAGTCGGCACGACTGGCGGTCAACGCGCTCCTCGACGCGGACGCCTCGGACGCCGAGCGCTGCCGGATCTGGCCGCTGTACCAGCCGCCGGAGATGGAGCCCCTGAAGCGGGTCGATGAGATCCGGTACCGGTTGGGGTTGCCGAACACGTTCGACCTGGGCTGACCCGCCGTGGACGCGGCGCCCCTGTAGCGGGTCGATGAGGTTCGGTACCGGTTGGGGTTGCCGAACACGTTCGACCTGGGCTGACCCGCCGTGGACGTCAGCTGCGCCGACGTGTTTCGTTGGCCTCTTCGCCGAGCCGTTCGACCAGGATCATCGCCGCGTCGTCCGCCAGGCGGCCCTGGGTGTGGCGGACCAATCCCTGGTGCAGTTGTTCCAGAAACTTCGGTGGGCTGAAGGTGTGCAGCGCCTTCATCGCCTCCGGCAGTGCGAAGAACTCGTGGTCGGGATTGCGGGCCTCGATCACGCCGTCGGTGTGCAGCAGCAGACGGTCACCGGGTGCGAACGGATAGCTCTCAGTCTTGGGGAGAACACCGGAGGAGAGACCTTCCAGACCGAGAGGTGGCAGTGGGGAGGCGGGCAGCAGTTCCTGTACCTCGCCGTGGCGAAGGACCAGCGGCGGCGGATGGCCGCGGTTGACCACTTGGACGACGTGCCGGTCCGGCACTTGCGCCACCAGCGCGGTGACGAAGTCCTCCACTTGATCTCCCTCCTCAGCCTGATCGACACCTTCCACCACCGCGGACTCCCGTCGCAGCGCGGCCGTGCAGTGGTTCATGACCTCCGCCAGGTCGTCCTCGTAGTGCGCGGCTTCCCGGAACGCGCCCAGCACGGCTGCGGCCGAGCGCACCGCAGGCAACCCCTTGCCCCGGACATCCCCCACGATCATCCGGACGCCGTACCGGGTCTGCACGGCCTCGTACAGATCACCGCCGATTTGCGCACCCGCCTCAGCCGCGAGGTACATGCTGGCCGTTCGGACCGGGCCCAGCCGGGCGGGTACGGGCCGCAGCAGGACGTCCTGGGCCGCCATGGCGATGCGGCGGATCTGGTCGAGCTCGCTCTGCCTGCGCGTCTGCACGGCCCTGCTCAACGTGAAACTGGCCACGGACACCACGAGGACAGCCAGGAAGTTGGTGTAGACCTGCTGGGTACCCCACGCCTGGTTGTAGGTCGCCGTGGTCACGCTGATGGCCAGCGCGAAAGCCGCTGCCGCGAGTGTGCCCGTGGGGCCCATCGTCACCGCGGCCAGCGCCGGCGTCGCTGTGAGGAGGGGGCCCGTGTAGATGAAGTGCATGGGCGAGAGCTCGATGCCCACCACGAGCAGTGCGATCGCGAAGGGCACGAACTGACCGACCCTGAAGAGGGCCCGGCTGTGACCGCCCGCTCGTGGTCGAGAAGATGAGCGGAAGGGCGACCACATACGTACAGCCTGACCTATGGCGGCCCAATGTTCCACCCAGGTTGTTAGATCCTCTAATTGTTTCGTGAAGAGTTCGCCGTGGGTGGGGGATCTCGGGAACCGCATGCTGGACACCCGGTCATGGTGTTGCGATGTCACGGGACGGTGGCCCGGCATCGCCGCAGCGGAGTCGGTCTCGGTCAGCCTCGCCCGGACCAGGGCCACTTGAGGCTGTGGCCCGGCTTGCCCTCCGGAGCGTACTCGTACCTCCAGCCCCTCTGGAGCCCCAGCCGCTTCGAGTACCCGGCCGGAACCCGCCGGTAGACGAAGACCGTCGGCTCGCCGCCGAGCGGGTCCGGCACCGGGACCTCGTACACCTTCGGCGGGTGCCCCGTCGCGCCCACCAGCACCGGCAGCACCCGGCCGTCCAGGGGCCCGCCCACGAAGGGTGTCTGTTCGCTTCTCACGGCACCAGTGTCATAGCAGATGCGCCGCACCGCTCACCACGGGCACGACCCGGCGGGCCAGCACGCCCACCGGCCCCTCCGCCGTCTCCAGCGCCAGCGCGGCGCGCGCCACCTCCGCGGTCTGGGGGTCGCTCGCGGCGGTCGCGGTCAGCAGGGCGACGAAGTTGTCGACCAGCCAGTCGCGCAGCTCGCGGACCGGCGGCTGCCGGTCCTCGTCCAGCCAGATGAGCGAGGCCGCCTCGACCGCGGTGATCCACATCCGCACCATCATGCGCAGCCGCGGCCCCGGCGCCCGCACCTCCATGTGGAGCAGGATGTGTTCCGCGGCCGCCCGCCGCACCTCGTCGACGATCGCGTTCGTCCGGGACGTCTCGGCGACGCTGCCGCCCTGGAGCAGGGCGGTGAAGCCCGCGGCGTGCTCGTCGACGAAGGCGAGATAGCGGTCGAGGGCGCGCGAGAGGCGCCGGGTGAGGGGGCCGGTCTGCGGCTCGGCGAAGCACTGCTCGAGGTCGTCGGCGGCGGTGCGCAGCGCGGCCTCGTACAGCTGCTGCTTGCCGCCGGGGAAGTAGCGGTAGACGAGCGGCCGCGAGACCTCGGCGGAGTGGGCGACGTCGTCCAGCGAGATGTCCTCGGGGGCGGCGTGCGCGAAGAGCTCGAGCGCGGCGGCGATCAGCTGCGCCCGCCGCTGCTCGACGGACATCCTGCGGTACGAGACGTCGCTGTGCGTCATATCCGGCAGCGTAACGGTCCACCTCCGGTGAGGCAGGCCGGGATCCACGCCGACCCGCCCCGGCCGGTCGCGGCGGCTGCGCCGCCCGTGGGGCGCCGTAACCTGCGTTGTCCGCCGGGGGGCGTGCCGGGCGCGGGCGTGCCGGTGGTCGGCACGATGCTGCTGACGATGGGCGCGGCGGGTGCGGTGTAGGTGAAGCCGCCGGCCACCGACGTGGTGCCGCCCGGGGTGGTGACCACGACGGCTTGGTTCCCGGCCGCACCAGGCTGGGTGACGCCGGTCAGCACCGTGCCCGAGGCGTCGACGTCGATGCTCGTGGCCGCCACGCCGCCGATGGTGACCGTTGCGCCGGTGAGGTCGGACCCCGTGATGGTGAACGGGGTCCGCCCTGGGTGGGCCCGGAGGCCGGGGCGATGGTGGCCGCGACCGGCGGTGGCGGCAGAGTGACCGCTGGATTGCTGATGGTTGACGCCATTTCATCGCGGCAATGGGCCACGTTCAGCGGGAAAGGGCAGCCCTGATCGGCGACGCGACCGCGATGCCGGTTGCCGGCGGCCTAGGCCAAGAGCCCTGAGCTGCGCCACAGGCGGCGGCCGACGCCCCTCAATA
This sequence comes from Streptomyces sp. 7N604, assembly GCF_052245475.1. Classification (NCBI taxonomy): domain Bacteria; kingdom Bacillati; phylum Actinomycetota; class Actinomycetes; order Kitasatosporales; family Streptomycetaceae; genus Streptomyces; species Streptomyces sp. 7N604. Next base: position 23,221 of record NZ_JBQQBX010000010.1, read on the forward strand.
CGCCGATTTCCTCCAGGAAATCGGTGAGCCGCTTGGCGCCGGTCTGCATCACCTCGCGGCGGTGCCCGCTCTCCTTCACCTGCGCCACCGCCTCGCGCTTGTCCAGGCCGACGTTCGTGTAGACCTGCGGGTTGACGAAGGCGACCGAGAAGATCCGGGCCGCCTCGCCCGAGCTGATCCGGGTCAGCTGCCGTTCCCAGCGCGGGCTGGAGACCATCTGGCGGCGCAGCTCCTCGCGCGCGTACCGGACGTGCCGCGCCTCCTCCACCACGTGGATCCGGGTGACCCCGCGCACCAGCGTCTGGACCCGTTCGTCGGGAAAGGTGAGCCGCTGCATCCAGTCCAGGATTTCCTCGCCGAGCAGCGTGCAGGCGAAGGAACCCGGCGTCGTGGAGACCGTCTTGAGGACGCGGGCGAGGTTGTGGTGGATCCGGGCCACCGGGTACGCGGGCGCGCCGCCCTTGTGGATCATGCGCGCGAACATCTTCGAGTGGCGGCACTCGTCGGCTATCTCGGTGAGCGCATAGCGGACGTGCGCGCTGGTCAACGGCTTGTCGTAGATGTGCCGGACGAGCAGCTGCATGAGGATGATCTCGAACCAGATGCCGAGCGACGCGAGCGAGGCGGCCTCGTGCCGGGCCAGGTCCATGCGCTGCTCCTCCGGCATCCTCCGCCACAGCGGGGTGTCGTAGAGCGAGACGAGCTCCGGAGGCCAGAACCACTTGCCCTCCTCGATGGGGGTGTCCCAGTCGAGGGCCGTGTCCGGGTCGAAGGAGTGCTTCGCGGAGGACTCCAGCAGGCGGTCGGCGACCTGCTCGCGGTCCTTGAGCAGTCCGAGCGCGTCGCGGAGCACATGGGTTTCGGACACGGACGACGTCATGGCGCAGCGCTCCTCGATGACGAGTTACCGGCGGTACAGTGGGGCACACTTTATGAGACTGCTTGTCAGCAAGCCCGTCAATCCCTCCCGCAACGAGTTCTCGTTCAACTTGTTGACCGGGCGGTAACAGACGTGTGAGCCTGCCAACCATCCGCTCCTGCACGGGAGTCCGGGGAGTCCGCGAGGCGAAGGAGGCGTCAGTGTCGACGCACGAGCTCTACGCGCAAGATCCTGGAGAAGAGCTGTGGCAGGTGCCGGCCTCCGGTGCCGCGCGCTTCAGCTGGGAGTACGACGATGGCCGAGACCGCCTCCTCGCCCTCTACCAGAAGGGCAAGGACAAGCAGTGGGATGGCCAGAAACGGATCGACTGGGACCTGGAGGTCGACCCGTACGACCCGCTCGGCACGCCCGACGAGTCGCTGGCCCTCTACGGGACCCGCCACTGGGCGAAGATGACCGAGCGCGACAAGGGTGAGCTGCGGCAGCACTTCACCTCCTGGCAGTTCAGCCAGTTCCTGCACGGCGAGCAGGGCGCGATGGTGTGCGCGGCGCGGATCGTGGAGTCCGTCCCCGACCTGGACGCGAAGTTCTACTCCGCGACCCAGACGATGGACGAGGCCCGGCACGCCGAGATATACGGCCGCTTCCTCCACGAAAAGGTCGGGATGCTGTACCCGATCAACGACAACCTGCAGTCGCTGCTCGGCGACACCCTCCGCGACTCCCGCTGGGACATGCCGTACCTGGGCATGCAGGTGCTCATCGAGGGCCTGGCGCTGGCCGCCTTCGGCATGATCCGCGACACCACCGACAAGCCGCTGCCGAAGCAGATCCTCGCCTACGTGATGCAGGACGAGGCCCGGCACGTCGCCTTCGGGCGGATGGCGCTGCGCGACTACTACAAGCAGCTGAGCGACGCCGAGCTGCGCGAGCGCGAAGAGTTCGTGATCGAGGGCTGCTACCTGATGCGCGACCGGCTGCGCGGCACGGAGGTGCTGGAGAACTTCGGCATCCCCGCCGGAGAGGCCGCCGAGTACACCGAGCAGTCCGAGTTCCTGCACCTTTTCCGGAAGCTGCTGTTCAGCCGGATCGTGCCGTGCGTCAAGGACATCGGTCTGTGGGGCGAGCGGCTGCAGCGGGCGTACGTCGACCTGGGCGTCTTCGAACTCGGCGACTCCAACCTGGACCTGCTGATGGCCCAGGACGAGGAGCTGGCCGAGCAACTCGACGCGGAGCGCTTCGCGGAGGAGGAGGCGGCCCGTACGGCGGAGGTGGCCGAGGCGATCGCGGCGGGCGCGGGTGCGGGGGGCCCGGCGGGCGCGGGCGTGACGGGCGCAGGCGTGACGTCGGCCTCCGGCGGAGGCGGTCGGTAAGAGCGCGGCTCGGGCTTCAGCCACAACCACGGCTCCGGCTTCAGCCACAACCACGGCTCCGGCTTCAGCTTCCCCCGGAGCCGGCCGCGGGCCTGGCAGCATCGCGGGCATGACTGCGACCGCGAATCGCGCAGCCGCGCAGGACAGCATCCGGGGGCTGGCCCTCGGGGACGCCTTCGGCGAATGCTGGTTTCCGCTGTCCCTGCTGGACGGGAGCGCGCACGAGGAGATCCGGGAGCGGCGCGTGCCCGCCGCCCCCGTATGGCATTGGACCGATGACACCGCGATGGCCCTCTCCGTCCTCCGGGTGCTCAACGGGCTCGGAGAGATCGACCAGCAGGTCCTGGCCCGCACGTTCGGCAGGGCGTTCATGGCCGACCCCGGCCGTGGCTACGGAAGCGGGATGCACGCCCTGCTCCCGGTGCTCGCCGGGCACCCGGAGGCGTGGGAGGCCGCGCCGCCCGCCCTGTTCGAAGGCGAGGGCAGCCTCGGCAACGGCGCGGCCATGCGGGTCGCGCCGCTGGGCGCCTGGTTCAGCGACGACCTGCGCCGCGCCGCGGAGCAGGCGGCGCGCTCGGCACGCGTCACGCACACGCACCCGGAGGGCATCGCGGGCGCCGTCGCGGTCGCGGTCGCTGCGGGCTTCGCGGCCCGTATGCGCCGGGTGCGGGTCCCGAGCGCGCCGGAGCTGCTGCGGATGATCGCGGCCCGTACGCCGCGCAGCGCGGTGCGCCGAGGCCTGATCCGGGCAAGCGAGTTGGCGTACGACACCCAGCCGCGCGAGGCGGCCGACGTCCTCGGCAGCGGCAGCCGCATCCGCGCCGACGACACCGTCCCCTTCGCGCTGTGGTGCGCGACCCACCATCTCAGCGACCTGACGGAGGCGCTGTGGGCGACGGCCGAGGGCCAGGGAGACGTCGACACGACCTGCGCCATCGCGGGCGGCGTGGTCGCGGCCCGTACGGGGATCGCGGATGTGCCGGCGGAATGGCTTCAGCGCTGCGAGCCGCTGCCGGGCTGGGTGGAGGGCGTTGCGGGCTGAGCGTCGCCCTCGCCGCAGCGAGGGGCCGCCACCCGCCGTCCGGCGCCGCGCATCCATCGGCCGTATATCCATTATGGGCCGGGAAGCCACCTGATTCCGTCCTCCCAGAAGACGATCTTGTCGCTGCAGGAATGTCCTACGGTAAATCGCACCACATTCCCTCCAACCCGAACTCCGAACTGCGAACTGCGAAACGGAGCGATTCGCCATGCCCGCGCGCATTCCCGGGGACACCCGTATCGACCACGACGGCATCGAGCTCGCGGTACGCGACCACGGCGGGGAAGGCCCGCCAATTCTGCTGCTTCACGGGGCCGGCCGCACGTTGTGTGACTGGGCCGCGGTGGCTCCCCGGCTGACCCCGCGTTACCGCGTCATCGCCATGGACCTCCGCGCCCACGGCTGTTCCGGTTCCGGCGCCGGCCCGTGGACCCTTTCCGCCGCTCTCGGCGATGTCGAAGCCGTACTGAAGGCGTTCGGGATCCCGGACGCGGTCGTGGTCGGGCATTCGCTGGGCGGGATGATCGCCGCCCTGTGCGCCGAGGCCGGCTCGTCCACGCCCGCGGCGGTCAATCTCGACGGCCACGGAATGGGCAGGCCCGAGCAGTACGCCGGGCTCGACGCCGCATATGTGGAGCAACGGCTCGCCGAGGCGCGGAAATTCGCCGCCGATGCCGCGGGGCGGCTGTTTCCCGCCGAGGCCCTGGACGGTGTGCTCGGTTACCAGTCCGCCATGGCCCAGCAGCTCGGGATCCCGTTCGAGCTGCTGGAAGCCGGGGTTCGGCGCGGGCTCGCCGAGGGGGAAGGCGGTCGGCTGTATCTGCGCCCCGAGCGCGAGCGGGCGCTGGAGATGCAGGCGGCCATGGACCGGCTCGACCTGTTCGCGCTCTACCCGCGCGTCCGCCGACCGCTGCTGATCTGCCGCGCCCAGCGCCCCAACCCTCCGACTCCCGGCCTGCCCTGGTTCGACGAGCTGATGGCCGCGTATACGGTGGGACTCGACAGGGACTTGGCAGCGATGGCGCGGGCGCAGTCCCAGGTCACCGTCGAGGGAGTCGACGCAACGCACGCCATGCTTCTGGAGAAGCCCGGGGAAGTCGCTGAACGGATTCATACGTTCCTCGGGGGATTGGGCTTCTCCCCGGCCCTCCATCCAGCGCTAGCCGGGGAGGGCTGGGTAGGGAAGACGGGGAAGCGTGTTACGGCCGGATGGCGGCTGCCGCACCCGGACCCCGCCCACCCGTGAGCGGGGCGCAACCCGTCTCTTACGGAAGGGAAATCACCACCTGACGGCACCTCCCTAGCGTTGACCGCGTGACGGGGAACACGGACCAGGGAAACACGGACCGGGACACCGGCCAAGGCCGGAACACCGGCCAAGACCGGGACACCGGCCAAGACCGGGATACCGGCCGCCACTTCGTACGTGCCGGGCGGCGCGGCCGGTTACTGGCCGTGCCCGGCTGGAACACCATCCGGGGCCGGGTCGCCGTCGTCCTGGCCGTGCCGACGTGTCTGCTGCTGGTGCTCACCGGGCTCGCGGTCGCCGACCGCGGCGCCGACTGGGCCGCCGCCCGGGAGACCCAGGCCCGGGTGGACCTCGTACTCCGGGTGCAGGCGCTGGTGCACGAGCTGCAGCGGGAACGCGGGCTCACCAACGGCCTGCTGGGCGGCGCTCGCCAGTACCGGGACGACCTCGGCGCGCAGCGCGAGCGCTCCGACCTGGCCCGCGCCGAACTCGCGGCCACGCTCGCCGACGGCGACGCGGACACGGTGTCCGCGGTCGAGGGAGCCCGTAGACGCCTCCTCGGACTGGCGGCGGTGCGGTCCGGCGTCGACGGCGGGAGCGCGGACCGCGCCAAGACCTTCGCCTTCTACACCGCCTCCATCTCCGCGCTGATCCGGGCCCAGTCGGCCGACGGCGACGACGCGGCCCGCGGGGACCGGGCCCTGGCGGACGGCGTGGACGCGCTGCAGGCCCTCGCCGACGCCACCGAGTCCGTGGCACTGGAGCGCGGGTCGCTCAACGGGGTCTTCGCCGCCAAGCGCTTCCGCGAGGCCGAATACCTGGAGTTCACGGAGGTACGGGCGGCCCGCGTCGCCGCCCTCGACCAGTACGAAGGCTCGGCGACCCCGGCCCAGCGCAAGGCCCTCGACCAGGCCTTCGCGACCGGCGACGCCCGGCGCGCCACCGCCCTGGAGCGGCGCGCCGCCTCGGCCGCCGACGGCTCGCGGCTCGACGTCGAACCGGCGCAGTGGTGGCGTTCCATGACGGTCCTCGTCGACGACCTCTACGCCGTCCAGCAGCGCGTCGGCGCGGACGTACGCGCACGGGCCGGGCAGCTCAGCGACTCCGCGACCGCCCAGCTCGCGGGCTTCCTCGGCCTCGGGGTGCTGATCGTCGCCGTCGCCACCGCCCTCGCCGTCCTCTCCGCCCGGTCGATCACCCGCCCGCTCGGCGCACTCGCCGCGGAAGCCGACGAAGTGGCGGGGGCCCGGCTGTCCGAGGCGGTCGAGCGGGTGCTCAACTGGGACGGCCCGGAGGCCGGGCCGGACACCGCGGGGCAGCCCGTACCCGTACCGGAGGAGCCCGGACGGCCGGGCGAAGCCGCCGCCCGCAGCAGCGCACGCGAGATCGCCCAGCTCGCCGCGGCACTCCGCAACGTCGAGCGCACGGCGGTCGGCCTCGCCGCGGAACAGGCCGTGCTCCGCCGCAACACCTCCGAATCACTCGCCAACCTGGGCCGCAGGAACCAGAGTCTGCTGCGCCGCCAGCTCGGCCTGATCACCACCCTGGAGAGCCAGGAGGTCGACCCCGACGCGCTCGGCGAGCTCTTCGAACTCGACCACCTCGCGACCAGGATGCGGCGCAACGCCGAGTCCCTCCTCGTCCTGGTCGGCGAGCACGCGCCGCCCCGCTCCTGGTCCGGCACGGTCACCGCGCTCGAGGTCGTGCAGTCGGCGGTGTCGGAGGTGGAGCAGTACCGGCGGGTGTCCGCGGCCGACGTCGGGCCCTGCCGGTTCCGCGGCCACGCCGTCGCCGAACTCTCCCACCTGCTGGCCGAACTGATCGAGAACGCCCTGGTGTTCTCGCCCCCGCACCTCCCCGTCGAGGTGTACGGCTGGCGCGACGTCGACGAGTACTGCCTGGCCGTCGTCGACCGCGGCATCGGCATGAGCGCGGCCGAGCTCGACCGCGCCAACGCCCGCCTGGCGGGGAAGGAGAGCTTCCTCGTCGCACCCACCCGCTTCCTCGGCCACTACGTCGTGGGCAGGCTCGCCGCCCGCCTCGGCGCCCAGGTCGAGCTGCGCGAGACCGAGGGCTCCGGCACCACGGCGTACGTGGCGCTGCCGTCCTCGCTGCTCGCGGCGCCCATCCACTCCGACCGACCCCCGGGCCCCGACCAGGTCAGGGCCCTGCTCAACGGCTTCCGTGAGGGCGTCGCCCGCGGAGCCGCAGGAAAGGACAGCGCATGACCCAGCACATGACCATCGCGACAGGCGCTCCCCTGACGGGCGAGGCGCAGAACTTCAACTGGCTCGTCGGCGAGTTCGTCCGTACGGTCGACGGCGTCGTGGACGCCGTGGCCGTCTCCTCCGACGGGCTGCTGCTCGCCGCGTCCGGCGGCCTCGAACGGGACCGCGCCGACCACCTGGCCGCCGTCGTCTCCGGCATCACCAGCCTCGCCCAGGGCGCCGCGCGCGCCCACGGGCGGCACGGTGGCGGAGGCGTGAAGCTGGTGATGATCGAGATGTACGGAGGCTTTCTGCTGGTCACCACGGTGCGCGACGGCAGCTGCCTGGGCGTCCTCGCCGCGGAGGCCAGCGATGTCGGGCTCATCGGCTACGAGATGGGCGTGCTCGCGGACCGCGCGGGCGGGCTGCTCACCCCACAGCTGGTGACCGAGCTCCAACTCGCGGCGGCGCGCTGACACCCGGGGCCGGGACCGACCGAGAACCGGGGACCGGAAACCGGGACGACGAGACCGGGGATCGAGACGCGGGGACCGGGACCGGAGACCGAGCCCGGGCCGAGACCGGGGATCGAGACCCGGGACCGAGGCCCGTGGGCTCACCCCAGCGCGGCCTTCATCACGTCCCGCGCGATCGGGGCCGCGCTGCCGCCGCCGCTGATGTCCGCGCGATTCGCCTCCGCGTCCTCGATGACCACGGCCACCGCGACCGCCGGATCCGCCGCGTCCTTGGCCCGCGCCCAGGAGATGAACCAGGCGTACGGCGTGCCGGAGTTGCCGACGCCGTGCTGCGCCGTGCCGCTTTTGCCGCCGACCTCGGCACCGTCGATCGCGGCCCTGCCGCCCGTGCCGTGCTCGACGGCGGCGACCATCATCTCCTTCAGCTGCATCGCCGTGCTGGGGCTCATCGCCTGCCGGTACGGCTGCGGCTGCGTGACCGCCACCGTCGCGTCACCGGAACGGGAGGAGGCCCGCGTCACCTTCCCGACCAGGTAGGGACGTTGCAGCAGGCCGCCGTTCGGGACCGCCGCGGCGACCATCGCCATCTGCAGCGGGGTCGCGCGCGTGTCGAACTGCCCGATGGAGGACAGCGCGACCTGCGCCGGGTCCATCGAGGTGTCGAAGTTGCTCCTCGCGACGGGCGACGGGATCCGCAGGCCGTCGTCGTTGAAGCCGAAACTCTCCGCGGCCTCGGCCATCCTCCTGAGCCCCACATCCACCCCGAGGTGCGCGAAGACCGTGTTGCAGGACACCTCGAAGGCGTACAGCAGCTCGGCGTCCTCGCAGCCGTCCGCCGCATTCGTCAGCCGCGTGCTGGTGTTCGGCAGCGTGTACGGGTCGGGGGTGTCGGTCGCTGTGTCGATGCTCAGCACGGTGCCCGAGTCGAGGGCGGCAGCCGCCGTCACCACCTTGAACGTGGAGCCGGGCGGATACGTCTCCTGCAGCGCCCGGTTGAGCATCGGCCGGCTCGCGCTCCGGTTCAGCGCGGCCCAGGCCCGGGAGGCCGCCGCGCCCGTGCCGGACAGCATCCCCGGGTCGTACGACGGGCTGCTGGCCAGGGCCAGGATCCTGCCGGTCGCGGGCTCGATGGCGGCGACCGCGCCCCGGCGGCCGTCGAGACCCTTGTACGCGGCGCGCTGCACGGCCGCCTTGATGGTGGTGTGCACGTGGCCGCCGGGCTGCTGCCCGCGTGTGAGGTCGTTCCACAGCGGCAGGGGCGCGAGCCGCGCGTCGGTGCCGGACAGGACGTCGTCCTCGGCGCTCTCGGTGAGCGAGGTGCCGTAGGTCTGGGAGGCGTAGCCGGTGACCGGGGCGTAGAGGGGGCCGTCGGTGTACGTGCGCTCGTAGCGCAGTGGCTCGCCCGAGTCCCGGGAGCCGGTGACGGGCCTGCCCTCGACGAGGATGTCGCCGCGCGGCTGGCCGTAACGGGTCGTCGCCAGGCGGCGGTTGGCCGGGTTCTGCTCGTAGTCGTCCGCGCTGAAGACCTGGATGCGGGAGGCGTTGAGGAGCAGGGCCACGAGCAGCAGCAGACAGAAGACGGCGGTGTGCCGGACGCAGCGGATCACAGCCGCACCCCACAGGGCGGACGGATGACGGCGGTGCGGGGGAGGGCGGCCGGGCGCCGGACGCAGCGGATCACGGCCGCTCCTCGCCTGCGGGCGGCGGCCTGCGGGCCGAGTCGCTGAGCGCGATCAGCAGCGCGACGATGATCCAGTTGGTGACGACCGAGGAGCCGCCCTGCGCGAGGAACGGCATCGGCATGCCGGTCAGCGGGATCAGGCCCGTCACTCCACCCGCGATGACGAAGACTTGCATGGCGACGATCGAGGCGAGGCCGACGGCGAGCAGCCGGCCGAAGTCGTCGCGGATCGCGACGCCCGCCCGGTAGCCGCGGGCCACCAGCAGCGCGTACAGCAGGACGATCGCGCTCAGCCCGCACAGGCCGAGCTCCTCGCCCGCGGTGGCCAGGATGAAGTCGGACTTGGCGGCGAAGCCGATGAGGACGGAGTCGCCGCGGCCGAGACCCGCTCCGAGCATGCCGCCCGAGGCGAAGGCGAACAGCGACTGGGCCAGCTGGCCGGGGCCCTGCCCGGCCTCGATGCCGGCGAAGGGGTGCAGCCAGGTCTCGACCCGCTCGTGGACGTGCGGTTCGAGGCGGCCGACGACGAGCGCGCCGACCGCGGCGAGCAGCAGGCCGACGGCGATCCAGCCGGCCCTGCCGGTGGCGACGTACAGCAGGATCACGAAGAGGCCGAAGAAGAGCAGCGAGGTGCCCAGGTCGCGCTCGAGGACGAGGACGCCGAGGCTGGCGAGCCAGATCGCGGCGATCGGGCCGAGTACGCGGCCGGTGGGGAACTGGAGTTTCCACAGGCGGCGGCCGGTGTACGCGAGGGCGTGCCGGTTCGTGGCGAGATAGGCGGCGAAGAAGACCGCGAGCAGGATCTTGGCGAACTCGCCCGGCTGGAAGGACAGTCCGGCGACGAGGATCCAGACCTTGGCGCCGTTGATGGCGGGGAAGAAGATCGGCATGACCAGCAGACCGAGCGCGGCGGCCACGCACACGTACGCGTAGCGCTGCAGCACGCGGTGGTCGCGCAGCAGGGTCACCACCCAGGTGAAGAGCCCGACACCGACGGCGGACCACACGAGTTGGGTGGGCGCGGCCCGGTCGTCCGGGGTCTCCAGGTCGAGGCGGTAGATGAGGACCAGACCGAGGCCGTTGAGCAGGACGGCGATGGGGAGCAGGAGGGGGTCGGCGCAGGGGGCGCGGAAGCGGACCGCGAGGTGGGCGAGGAGGGCGAGGACGCCGAGTCCGGCGCCGTACCGGGCCGCGCCGCCGGGCACCGCGCCGTGCTGGGCGAGCCCGACCTGGAGGTAGCCGAGGACGGAGATGAGCACGGCGACGGTCAGCAGGGCCAGTTCGACGCCTCGCCGTCGGGGGGACCGTAGCGCCGGTGGGGGCGCGTCCGCCGTCGTTGCGGTCATGCGTGGCAACGTAGCAAGCGGCGCCGCATATTTCGTTTATGTCGTGTCTTGCCCTGGCGTGCGTGCTCCCCGCGCGCGTGTAAGGCGCCCGGGGGAGCACACTCACCGGTGAAGGCGTTTGCTCATCAGCACCAGTGCGGAGCCGGGCCGATGTTCTCGATGTAGCGGGCGGAGGCCCAGGCCCAGTGGCCGCTCGCAAGGAGGTACCAGCGCGGGTTGCCGTCGACGTTCTCGCTGTTGACCTTGCAGTTGATACGAACAGTCGTGCCGAACCCGACACTGCCGACGACCCTCGCGTTACGGTTGGGGGCATCGCGGAGGAGCAGACCGGTCCGGGCGATCACGCGACCCCTGTAGGGAGCGCGACGTCCGTCGTCACGACCGTTGTCTTCGCGTCCGTCTTCGCGACCGTTGTCCTCGCGGTCGTCGTCACGACCATTGTCCTCCCGGCCGTTGTCTTCGCGACCGTTGTCCTCGCGGTCGTCGTCCCGGCCGTTGTCTTCGCGGTCGTCGTCCCGCGCGTTCTCGCGTCCATTGTCTTCGCGGTCGTCCGGGTCGTCGCCGCGGTTGAAGCTGTTGCCGAAACTCGGGTCATCGTCGGAGGGCGCAGCCAGGGCCGGGCCGACCGCGGTCATCGTGGCGAGGACGCCGGTGGCCGCGCAGAGGGCGAGCTTGCTGAACGTGGATTGCAGCATCTGTGTCCTCCTGTGGAGGGGAGTCCCATGGAGAACCCATGGGCGATCTCGTGGCGTCGGGCGTCGGTTCGACGTCGGCCAGGGCCTGCGCCCGGAAGGGGCGGCATCGTGGCCTTCCCGGCGGCGAGTTGCAGGTGGTCTGAACCATTCCCAACCCGCACAAATCACGCTAAATCTATCGCTCAATGTGCGCAACTTGTCACTGTGCGTAATGACGTGCAGGGCCTCGGCCGTGGCTACCTGCAGGCCCCGGCCGGGTCCGGGGCCTGCAGCCCGCCGCCCTCGCCCCCGCCCCCACCGGACTACGACGCCGCGTTCTCGATCGACTCCGCCTCGCGCTGCAGATCGCCCAGTACACTCGCCGGATCGCCGTTCTTCGTCACCGTGCCGCCGATTTCCGACTTGAGCTTGCTGACGACCGCGCCCCACGACTTCTTGCCGACCGGATAGCTCTCGGCCGTCGGCAGCTGGTCGAGGAATTCCCAGACGTCCTTGTTGTTCACGTCGGCGCGCATCGCCTCCGACGCGGCGTTGGTCACCGGCAGCAGGTCGTACTGGTCGGCGAATTCGAGAACGTTCTTCTTGCTGTACGCGAAGTCGAGGAATTTGCCGATCGCCTCGCGGTGGCCGTTCTGCTTGAAGGCCATCATCCAGTCGGCCGTCCCCGTGGTCGCCCTGGACTGCCCGTCCTTGCCGGGCAGCGGCGCCATGCCGAAACGGATGCCGTTCTCCTGGGCCAGCTGCATCAGCGTCGGGTGCCCGTTGAGCATGGCGACGTCGCCGCGCGTGAAGGCGGCGAAGGCGTCCTGCCGGTTCATGGCGCCCGGGTCGGGGTTGGTCAGGCCCTTGCCGACGAACTCGTCGCGGAGCCACTCGAAGGTCCGGATGTTCTCCGGCGAGTCGATGGCGTAGCTGCCGATCTCGTCGTTGAAGCCGCCCTCGCCGCTGAGCATCCAGTTCAGCGTCTCGGCCTGCGGCTCCTCCGGGCCGAGCGGCAGTGCGTACGGCACCCTGACCCCCGCCTGCTTGAGCGCCTCGGCGTCCTTCTGCAGCTCCCTCCAGGTCTTCGGCGGGCCGGGGATGCCCGCCTCCTCCAGGAGCTCCTTGTTGTAGAAGAGGACCCGCGTGCTGGCGACGAACGGCAGGCCGTACTGAATCCGTTGCACCTTTCCGGCGTCGGCGAGGGCGGGAATGAACGCCGCCTGGGTGGGGATCGAGAGCAGCTCGTCGGCGCGGTAGAGCTTGCCCGCCGCGGCGTAGTCCGCGTACGAGCCGATCTGCGCGATATCCGGCGCCTTACCCGCCTTCACCATGTCTGCGACCTTTTCGTCGACCTCTTTCCAGGTGTAGACGTCCACGTCCACCGATATGCCGGGATTCCCGAACTCGAACTTCCCGGCCAGCTGGTCCCAGTACCGCTTCGAGCTGTTGCCCGACCGGTCGCCGTATTCCGCGGCGACCAGCTTGATGGTGACGTTGCCTTCACCGATGGACCCGCTGTTCCCGCAGGCCGAGAGGGTGGAGGCCAGCATCGCCGCGACTCCCGCCCCGATGACCCCCAACTGCCGCCGCTGCACTGCCAAGTACCGCCTTCTTGCTCAGAATTCCACTCGCCACGCCGAATGCGTCCCGGCATCGGCATGAGGGTTGAGTCTCTCCCGTGCCCCGGTGTGAGGTCCACATCACGGCGCGTATCGCTTCGGTATCAACGCGGAGGGGGGCGGCGGTACCGTGAGACAGCGCTGTACGAGGGGGATGGCTGGTATGGGGACTCCCCGACGAACTCGTTCCCTCGGAGGCGTGGGCGGAGGAGGACCCGGGCCGCGCCGCGATCCTGCGCGACAGGGGATTCCATTCACTGATGGTGTGCGGCAGCAGGCTGCGCAGGGCCAGGGCCGCGGCGTGCTCGCGGCCGGCGCGTCTTGCCGCTGGCGTTGAGCCGGCGTTCAGGCCCGTTACCCGGCGGAACGCGTTCCCTCTCGTTGCATGTCCTGCGTGCCGATGACGGAGAGCAGTTCCAGTTGGGCGGCGCCCTCGGTGCCGGGTGGGGCGGTGAACCACAGCAGGCGCTGGCGTCCGTCCTCGCTGAACAGGCTGTGGCAGTCCAGCTCGATGACGCCCAGCGTGGGGTGGACGATGCGCTTGTGGTCGGTGCGGCGCAATGCGACGTCGTGGGTGTCCCACAGGGTGGCGAACTCCTCGCTGCGCTGCCGTAGCACGGCCACCATCTGGGCCACTTCGGGGTCGCGGCCGCGCCGGGCGGCGACCGCATGGAGGTCGGCCACGAAGACCCGGGAGTGGTGCGGGTGGTCCTCCAGCGGGTAGAGCGCGCGGGCGGCGGAGTCGGTGAACCAGCGGTAGACGAAGCTCGCCGCCGGGCCGCGTACCGCCGGGGGCCGACCGACGAGTGCTGCGGCCAGCTCGTTCTGTACGAGGGTCTCGTGCAGGTCGCTGATGACCTGGGCGGGGGTGGTGGTGAGCCGGTCCAGCAGGCCGAGCAGGGCCGGCTGGACGTGTGCGCTCGTGCCGTGCGCCGCTCGGGGGACGGGCCGGTGGGCGAGGTGGAACAGGTGGTCGCGTTCGTCGCCGTTCAGGCGCAGCGCCCGTGCGAGGGCGGCCACGACCTCGGCCGAGGGCTGGGTGCTGCGCCCGCGTTCCAGCTCGGTGTAGTAGTCCGCCGACAGACCGGCGAGCTGTGCGACCTCCTCGCGCCGCAGGCCGGGCACCCGGCGCCGGGGTCCGGTGGGCAGGCCCACGTCGTCCGGCCGGACCCGGTCGCGCCGGGACTTCAGAAACGCGGCGAGTTCGGGAGGGTTCATGCCCCCATCGTCACTCGCTCGGGTGAGCTGAGCCAGGGGACGACAACCCCTGGGTAAACGCAGCCCTGGCTGGGGACGGAAGGCCGGAGGACGGTGGACGGGAAAGCGGGGCACTGCGGCGGCGACGCCCTCGTCCCGCACCACGACCCACACACCGTTCAATCCGATCCGGGGAATCCCCGGTCGGCACCCCTCGCAGGAGTCTCCATGTCCCTCCCGAACCCCGCGGAGAGCCGCGCCAGGTCCGACCACAGCACTGACCACCCTCGCGTCGCCATCGTCACCGGCGGCTCCCGCGGTATCGGCCGCCAGACGGTGGGCCGGCTGGCCGCCGACGGGTTCGCCGTCGTGGTCGGGTTCGCCGGAAACCGGGACCTGGCCGATGCCGCCGTCAAGGACGTCACGGCGGCCGGTGGCCGGGCGGTCGCCGTCCAGGCCGACGTCGCCGACGAGCAGGCCGTGGCCGCGCTGTTCGCCACCGCCGAGTCCGAGTACGGCGGTGTCGACGTCGTCGTCCACGCCGCCGGACGGGCATACATGTCCTCCATCGCCGAGCTGGACCTGGCCGAACTGGACGCGCTGCACCGCACCAACATCCGCGGGACCTTCGTCGTCGCCCAGCAGGCGGCCCGGAAGGTACGCAGTGGCGGGGCGATCGTCACCTTCTCCACGTCCGTGGTGGGCCTGGCCTTCCCCGGTTACGGCGCCTACAGCGCGAGCAAGGGCGCGGTGGAGGCGGTCACGCTGATCCTCGCCCGCGAGATGCGCGGCCGGGACGTCACCGTCAACGCCGTCGCCCCCGGCCCCACCGCCACCGACCTGTTCCTCGAGGGCAAGGACGAGGAGACCGTCGCCCGCCTGGCCGCCCAGCCCCCGCTGGAACGGCTCGGCACCCCCGCCGACATCGCCGAGGTCGTCGCCTTCCTCGCCTCCCCGGCCGGCCACTGGGTCAACGGCCAGGTCATCCGTGCCAACGGCGGCATCATCTGAACGGCCGCGGTGCCCGCTCACGTTCGCAAGCATCCTCACCCTGCACGGCGGCGCTATACGCGCGGCGGAGCCGCGCATCGGACACAGCCGAGGACCACCCCATGCCCTCCCACACACCCAGCACCAGCACGTTCCTGGTGACCGGTGCCTCCAGCGGCTTCGGGGCGCTGACCGTACGCGCCCTGGCCCGCGCCGGTCACACCGTGTACGCGGGGACCATCGTCGTCCCCGGCGCTTTCACCACCGGCACCAACCACTTCGCCCACGCCGGCGCACCCGCCGACACCGACAAAAGCGCCGCCGCCTACGACGAGCGCTACGGTCCCCTGCTGGCCGGCCTCAACGACCGGCTGGCCGCGCTCATCCCGCAGGTCGCCGACGCCGCGCAGGTCGCCGACGCCGTCGTACGCCTGGTGGCCATGCCCGCCGGCACCCGGCCGCTGCGCACCCACATAGACCCCAGCCACGACGGCAGCGAAGTCGTCTCCGCGGTCGCCGACCGCGTCCGCGCCGACCTCTTCCGCCGCGTCGGGCTGGACGACCTGCTCACCGCAGGCAGCTCCCTCTAGCCGTCGATACCCCAGGAGAGAGAACGACCATGCCCTTCGCCAACTTCAAGGTCCCCGCCGGGACCCTCGACGAGAAGCAGAAGGAACAAATCGTCACCCGTGCCACCGAGCTGTACGTCGAGATCTACGGTGAACGCGCCCGCGCCACCACCATGGTGCTGGTCGAGGAAGTCCCCGACGGCGGCTGGGGAATCGGCGGCAACGTCCTGACCCTCGCCATGCTCCAGCAGAGCGCGGACGGCTAGCGACCGCGCCACTTAAGGCCGCTTATGACTGCTTGCGGCGCTTACGGCGCTTACGGCGCTTGCGGCCGCCGGGCGCGGCCCGGCACACGGCGCTCCCCGGTCGGCACCCGCCGACCGGGGAGCGCCGAGCGCTCGGCCTGCGGAGTGTCTTCCGGGTGCCGGGGTTGCGTCAACGCACCTTCATCACGGAGTTGTTGCCGTGTCCTGGAACGGTGACGGGGGAGTCGTGGGTCGAGGACTTCCCTTTCCGGGGGCTCTGACCTGGCGCATGGTGATCACACACCGCCGATCACCACGGGGCACGGGGCATCCGCCGCCGGCCCCCTTCCATGAAACGGGGACACCACCATGGCTTCCACTCTGCGCGCCAAGTCCTTTCTCGTCGCTGCCGCGTTCCTCGCGGGGACCACGCTGCTGACCGCCTGCCAGGGGGACACCACGGGCGCGGACTCCTCGTCGAAGTCGAAGACCGGTGCCTCCGCAGCGCCGGCGGAGGCGGCGGCGAAGGCGAAGGCGAAGGGGGTGAGCGGGACCTTCGCGGGCGGCACGGTGGAGTATCTGGCACCGGGCAAGCACATCGTCAACGCCAACGGCAAGGAGCAGCAGTTCTGGGTGGCCGAGGACACCAAGGTCTACGGCGCGGGCACCATCTGCGGTGAGCACAACTCCGCCGCCGACACCCCCTGCACGGTCGGCGATCTGGAGAAGGCCCTCAAGGACGGGTCGATAGCCGCGGACGTGGTCATGAGGGACGGCATCGCCAGAAAGGTCACCGAGCGCCCGGCTCCGGACGAGGGCGCCCCGGTCGACGAGGGCACTGCGGGCGAGGGCAGCAGTGAGGGCGGCGGCTCCGGCGCTCCGGCTGAGGGAGAGGGCGCGGATTCGACCATCGACGACATCAACAAGGGCAAGGGCGTCAACGGCACCTGGTTCGGCACGGTGTCCTACCTGGCGCCTGGCAAGTACACCGTCTCGGACATGAAGGGGACCGAGCAGGGGTTCTTCGTCGCGGAGGACACCGAGATCTGGGGCGCCGGTGACATCTGCGGCGACGAGGCCGGACAGGCCGGCACCGAGTGCACCGAAGAGGAACTGGAGGCGGCCACCAAGGGCACCGGCGTGTCCGCCGAGGTCGTCATCAAAAACGGCATCGCCACCACCATCCGCGACGACCACTGATACGGCAGACGGGTACGCGTAGTCATGCCGACTGGGTTCAGGAGTGCGGAGGTTACCTCCCACCCACCCAGCGGATCCTCGATCAGGCCCGCCCGGGCCGGCCCCGCACCGATTTTCGCTGATAGGCCGGTCGCCCGATGCCGCCGCGGCACACCCCGGTGTTCATCGGTGCCGCCCGGAGGAGGGCCGCGCCGCGGACTCGGGCATAGGCACCGATTCTCGGCCGCACCGGGGCCTGTCGTCGCTCACGTCTTGGGCGGCCGGCCGCACAAGGAACCAGGAATGGGAGTACAGATGACCGCCAGTGTGACGATGAGCCTGCAGGACGCCCGGGCGTCGAGGAACCGGGAAGTGGTGGACCAGATGTACGCCGATCTGAGCCGTGGGGACGGTGAGGCGGTCCTCAGCACGCTGAGTGACAAGATCGAGTGGGTCGTCGCCGCCGGGTTGCCGTACGGCGGAACCTACCGCGGCCGTGACGCGGTGCTGGCCAACGTGTTCGCCCGGTTCGACACCGAGTGGGAGGACTTCGCCGTCGTCCCGGCAGAGCTCATTGCCGTCGAGGACGTGGTGATCGCACTCGGGCACTACCAAGGGCGACGCCGTGGGACGGGCAAGGCGATGAAGGCACGCTTCGCGCATGCGTGGCGCTTCGAGCACGGCGTACCGGTCGCTTTCGAGACCATCGCGGACACCCGCACCATGGTCGCCGCCATGTCATAACCACCCACCTACCCACCCACCCACCCACCAACAGCCACACACGCCGTTCCTCCATGACGGGCGAGGGCTGCGGCTTCGCCGTCTCGGCGGACTCAGGCCGGCTCACGTCCGGGAGTTTCGTGACCGCCGGCCTGTTGCGTCCGCGGGGACTTGGAGTGGCGCAGTCCCATGGAGAGCCGGGGATCGACGGGGCCGGGGGGCAATGTTCTGGTGAGGTGGGGCTGAACCTGACGCGTCGGATCGGGAAGCGGTGCCGGTTCGCGCGGCTGGACGGTGGGGCTCGACGGGAGGTTGAGGTCCCTCAGACGCGTCGTCCCGGCAAGCGGCGCCGGTCCGCGCTGCTGGGCGATACGGCTCGACGGGACGCCGCTGATTCTCAGGCGCATGGTGTCCGCGAAGGCGGGGCGGGAAGACGAGGTGAGGAGGGCGGCGTCGGCGTCTGGAAGGGGAGGCAGCTGGGAGGATTTGGCCTGCCAGGTGGCCGAGCGGCGCGGGCGCCAGTGGAAGTGGAGTGCCAGCAGGCGGAACGTGAACGCCGTGAGGGCCGCGCCGATCGCCGTGGCGACGTTCAGGGCCCCCGCCGCGTGCAGCGCGGACGCCGCTCCCGCGCCGGTCATCGCGGGTACGGCGTACAGGTCGCTGTCCCAGCGCAGCAGGGCAGGCAGTTCCTTCGCCACCGCGCTGGCGAGGATGCCTCCTCCCATGGCGGTGATGACTCCCAGCGCGGCCGACGGGACGGCTGCCATTCCGTGCTGAAGCCCTTTGATCGTCCCGGTGACGCTGAACAGGCCGAGACCGACCGCGTCCAGCACGTCGAAGAAATAGGGCTGGCGGTGAAAGGGCCTGCTGAGGTAGGCGATCAGTGCTGCGGCAAGTGGCGCGAGTGGATAGCCGGGATCGGTGAAGGCGATCGACGGGACGTCGAGGACGAGGTCCCTCAACAGGCCACCGCCCAGCCCGGCGGCCTCGGCGAGGACGAGGGTCCCGAAGAGGTTGAAGTCCTTGCGCACGCCGAGATAGGCACCCGACAGCGCGAAGCCGAAGATGCCGAGCAGATCGAGGAAGTACTGCGCCGGGGCGGTCAGTTCGTGCATGAGGGTTGGCTCACTTCGGTTGTGGGGACGAGCCCGTTCGGGACGGCCCGGGTTCTCTGCGGGCCTGCCGGTCACAGGCACGGCCTGACGCCGTCGTCCAGGAGTCCTTTCCTGACAACGCCGCCTGTGGGGCGACAGCGGTATGCCGAGCGCCTGCCCTTCACGTTCGGCCACGTCTCCCGCACCCCGCCCCTGAGCGTCGTACGTCGCATCCTCGGATGTCCGGTGACGCGGCAGGGCCGCGTCCACATGACGTGGCCGGTGGGCCGGATGGTTCACGGGGTCCAACGGCTGCCCGCAGCGGGCACCTGCACATCGACCCGGTCTGTGTCCCACGTCCTGGGGGGAGCAGCAACGTAAGGTCAGCGACCGTGGCTACCACCGATCAGCGCGGATGCATGGCTTCTCTGAACTAGCGATAGCCCGGGCGAACGGGCGGGAGGGAAGATCGTGATTCTCTCGGCTCGCCTCGGGGCCAGGAACTACTGTCGCGAGCATGGTCGAACACGATGCCCTCAGTGCCACCCGCGAGGCTTACGACGCTGCTGCCCCCACCTATGCGCAGCTGTTCCGCGACACGCTGCGTGACAGTCCCCTGGACCGCGGGATCTTGGGTGCCTTCGCCGAGGTCGTAAGTGCGAGTGGGGACGGTCAGGTCGCGGACCTGGGGTGCGGGCCTGGCCATATCACCGCTTATCTGGACGAGCTGGGGCTGGCGGCGTTTGGTGTTGATGCCTCTCCTGCGATGATCAAGTTGGCTCGACAGGCCTATCCGGGCCTGCGGTTCGACGTGGGCTCGATGGCCGCATTGAACATCGCTGACGGCGTGCTGGGCGGCGTACTCTCACGTTGGTCCATGATCCACACTCCGCCGCAGGAACTCCCCGTCATCCTGGCGGAGTTCCATCGCGTGCTGGCACCTGGCGGCCACCTTCTGGTCGGTTTTTCGGCAAGCGATGATCCGTCTCACCCGACGCAGGTCTTCGATCACACAGTCGCGCCGGCCTATCGGTGGTGGCCTGATCACCTGGCCACGATGCTGCGCAAGTCCGGGTTGACCGAGGTAGCCCGGATGGTTCGCGAGCCTCAGCCCACCGACCGGCGGCAGTTCCAGGAGATTCAACTGCTCGCCCGTAAAGCCTAGGCAGGGGCTGTCTGACCGAACACATGAGGGCGTCCAACCTGCCGGACGGGGATCCGTCAGGCTCCAGGCGTCGATTCATGATCAGGGCTCACCGCCGTTCGAGCTCCGATTTGGTCGCACGAGGGAACTCCGAGGAACACCTTCGATGACCTGCGCTCCTGGCGGGCATCGAGCTGGGCGATCTTCTCTTCTGCCCCAGAGAGGCTGACCCGTAGCCCTTCGACCTCGCCGAGCCAGCCTTCGCATTCGGCCTCGGCGATACGGGCGATCAGGTTGTCGGATGTCGGCAAGTCGTGTCCGTTGGGCCGGAGTGCTCGGCGACGGGCGATGAACGCTCGGTGGGCTTCGATGGCCTCGGCCGGATAGATGACGTTGTCACCCATTGTTGTGTTGATGTTGGTATGCCCCGCGATGACTTGAGCGATGTGCGGGGGCAATCCGCTTCGGATGGCATCAGTGATGAAGACTCGACGGAAGTCGTGGGGTGCGAAGTTCAATGGCTTGCCCGATGAACTTCGATTCGAACACCGGTGTGCTGCATAAATTCGATCATTGCCCAGGCCCAGAAGGCCCGAATCTCTGCGAGAGCGAGGTCGCCCCGGCGTCCCGATGCCTGATTCACTGCCCAGGTAGATCCGTCAGCTGTTGCCCGGCTGTAGGTTTCCCCGAGGACCGTGAACTGTCCCCCTGATGGAGTACCCCGGAGCGCTTCCAACCGCGCCTTGGCCGAGGCGAGATGTGAGGCTGCGGCGCGAGCGACGGCCGGAAGGGCAGGAAGCCGTTCCCGTGTCCGCTGGTCCATGCGGGCCTTGCGCCGCTTGTTGTGTTTCACCACAGCGACGTCGGTTTTATTGATCGGGCTTGGTACTGCCCCATCGGCCCCAGCGGGTCGGCTCGTCGACGGCCCACTGGGCGATGTCGGGGTAGAACGCTCGGACGGCAAGCTTGAGGCTGGCGATGTTCGCCCGGGCTGTCACAGTTGCCTTCACAGTGCCATCCGGTTGACGACGCCGTTCGATGTGAGTTTGGCAGCGCTGTTTCCAGGCGGCGCTCAAAGGGATCCCCAGATGAACGTGCGCTGCTTGTTCCCGCGATCATCGCGGCGCTCGTCGCGGCAGGACTGGTCGCCCGTGCCAGCGACCCTGACTCGACGGAGGCTACGGTGAACGGCGATCAGGCACATCATGCCCCGCCCGAGCGGCCATAAGAGACGGCGTCCCTTAAGCGGAGACGGGGACCTTGGCTGGCCGGAGCGGTCGCAGGAACAGGAAAAGTACGGGGGCCAGGTAGAGCGCCCAGACGGTGGCCTGGATCACGCTGGGGTTGGGCTGGAAGTTGAAGGTGCCTTTGAGCAGGGTGCCGTACCAGCTGTCGGGTGGGATGGTGGCGCTGATGTCGAAGAGGCGGTTGTCCAGGCCCGGCAGGATGTCGGCTTCCTGCAGGTCGTGGATGCCGTAGGCGAGTACGCCCGCGGCCACGACGACCAGCATGGCGCCGGTCCAGGTGAAGAATTTCGCGAGGTTGATCCGCAGGGCTCCGCGGTAGAACAGCCAGCCCAGCACGACTGCGGTGAGCAGTCCGAGTGCGGCTCCGACGACCGGCCGCGTCCCGTCGTTTGTCGCCTGCACTGCGGACCAGAGGAACAGTGCGGTCTCAATGCCTTCGCGGCCCACGGCGAGGAACGAGGTGGCCACCAGGGCGCCCGTGCCGATCGCCAGTGCCTCGTCCAGTCGGCCGTGGAGTTCGGCCTTCAGGTGCCGGGCGGTGCGTCGCATCCAGAACACCATCCACGTCACGAGGCCCACGGCGATGATGGACAGGCCGCCGCCGAGCGCCTCCTGGGCCTCGAACGTCAGTTGGGCGGAGCTGAATTGCAGGACGGCTCCCACGCCCAGGCTGAGGGCGACCGCGATGCCCACGCCGAGCCAGATGGGCGGCAGCTTGGTCCGGTTCTCAGTCTTGACGAGGTAGGCGACGAGGATGCAGACGACCAGGCTGGCTTCCAGCCCCTCGCGCAGGCCGATCAGGTAGTTGGCGAACACGCCGTTCTCCAATTGAAGTCGATGTGCCGGTTCAGGGTTGGCTGTTGAGGAAGCCGATCACGGTGGCGCCCCACCATCCGCCTTGGGAGATCGTGGCGGCGATTCCCGACTGGATCAGCAGGCGACGCGGCACGCGCTGGGTCTGCCATTGCCGTACGCGTTGTCCGAGCCAGTGGGCGTAGAGGCCGTTGAGCATCACAGCGAGTACGAGTCCGAGCTTGATCGCGGTCAGCGGCGAGGACAGGTTCGGCCGGAGGAACAGGCCGCTGAGCACCAGTCCGGCCAGCCCGAGCCATATCGGCATCTGCAGGGCGCAGGCGGTCTGCAGGACATCGGCCAGACGGCGGCGTCCGAGCAACCAGAGGATGGCGAACCAGTCGACGGCGAGCACGGAACCCAGCCCGACGATCAGCGCCGCGAGGTGCAGGAAGCGGGCTGCGGCCAGCAAGGGTGGGTCGGCGTGGACGTGCCCGGCCACCCAGCAGGCGGCGGCCAGGGCAGCAGCGCTCAGGGCGCCGAGGGTCACGAGCGCCCACGGCGGGGTTGGCGGACGGTCGTGGATCTCGGCGCCGTCTGCGAGCGCGGGCCGCCCGGGTTCCGGGCCCGGGGCGGCCGTTGCTATTCCGGAGCTCGAAGCCACCGCTCAGCTCTCCGGCTTCAGTTCCACGTCGCGGAGGGTGGCGGTGACTGCCTTGCTCAGGGCGGGCTTCTCACCGCTGGCACCGTGACGCAGGAAGGTCGGGGGCTTAAGCGTGGCGCGCAGCGTGTACGTGCCGGCCTTGGGGATGGAGAAGTTGTTGGCGTAGTGGAAGAACTCGGCGTAGTAGAAGTTCAGGTCCTGGGCCTGGACGACCTTGCCGTCCTTGTCGACTACTTCGAGGCGGATCGGCACATCCGGCACAATACGGCCGGTCTTGGCCTCCATCGGGATGATCTCGATGTGGTGCGTCTCGTCCTTGGCGGGCGTCCGGTTGACCTGCTTGCCGTGCTCGGGGTGGAACCAGGGCTCGGCCGCCTCGACGATGTAGCCGATGCGGTATTCCCCGACGCGGGTCTCGCCGCCCCTGGCCGCGATCTCCGCCTCGAGCACGGTGTGCTGGTGTGCTACTCCGGCCGGTGCCGTCTCCTTCGCCTGGTTCTTGGCGGGTGCCTTGTCGGGCTTGCCGGAACCGCCGCAGGCGCTGAGGGCGAGGGCGAGCGGGACGACGATGCAGAGCGCGCTGAGTGACGTTCTGGGCATGGCTGAAAATCCTTCAATCACGGTAAGGTTAGGCGAACCTAAGGCCGTGTCGTGTGCGAGTCAAGTCCTCCCACAATGTGGACATTGGTTCGCATATTGATCGCCGCCAGGTGAACTTTTCGCCATCCAGGGAGAGTTGAGGCGCCATGCACCGTCCGCCAAGGTTCAGGGGGCGACCGAGGGATGATCGATATCTGGACAGCGAAGCTGTCCTCTCGCCGACACTCCGCGGGCGCCTCTGCCCCTCGCCATCCCGCCAAGGAGACTCCGCTGTGACCTCTCGCTTGATCCGGCCTGTCGCCATCGCCCTGCTGACTGCTGGACAGCTCACCCTTGTGACCGCCTGTGCCGAAAAGGGCAGCAGCGACGCGAAGTCGGGTGCTATCGCGGTCAAGGCCACTGACGACGCCTGCAAGCTCTCCCGGACGTCCGCGCCTGCCGGATCCATCGCCTTCGAGGTGGCCAACGAGGGAAGCAAGATCACCGAGTTCTACCTCTACGGACCAGATGACAAGGTGATCAGCGAGGTCGAGGGCATCGGGCCCGGCACCTCCCGCACGATGACCGTAAAGGTCACCGAGGCCGGCAAGTACACCACCGCCTGCAAGCCGGGCATGGTCGGCAGCGGCATCCGCGGTGAATTCACCGTCACGACGAAGCACCATGGGTGACCGACTTCGCCGCACGACGAGCAACAAGACGTCCTGCTGCTGGCGCTTAGAGCTCCTGACGCACTGCGACCGGCCGTGTCCTCGGCCGGATGGCTCGGCCGCTTGATTGTGCGGAAAGGCGGCCGGCCACGGCGCCATTGCATCGTCTACGCTTCGCCGGGTCACGCACCCCTGGGGCTTCGCCATCTACCTCGCCAAGCGACGGCTACCAGGACGGTTCTACCTGACTGGCAGAGCGATCAGTCGTAAGGAGGCCGGAGCGAGGGGGCCTCATCGTGGTCAGTCGTGGGCTGCGTGTGGGAACTCGCAGGCTCTGTTCGCCGAGGCAAGCGGCCCTTCGCCGCCCGTTTGTGCAGTCGGTGATCCTCTTTGTCCGCCCAGTGGCGCACGCGGTCGGGGTCGAGAGCAGTGCCGTGGCCCACGTGCAGTCTGGTCGGCTTGAGCGCGAGCATCTCGCGCAGGCTGGCCAGATTGCGCAGCGGGTCGTCGTGGAAGGGCGGGTTGGCCGGCCTGCCGGTGATGAGGCCCATGAGCAGGGCGATCGCGTCCCGGACCAGCCCGGCCAGGTCGGGCCGGGCTCCGCGGGAGTGCAACTCCTGCTCGGCCAGCCGGGCTCCGTGCAGCTCGAAGGGGGTCTGGGGATCGTCATACGCCTCGGTAGAGCCAGGTCGTGCAGGGCGGAGGCGATGAACAGCGCCTCGGCGTCGAAGGCGCGTCGCTGTCCCTCAAGGAAGGCCGAACCGAAGCGGTAGGTGCGGTGGCAGTGGGCCACCAGCGTCGGGGGGCTCGCGGCGAGCAGCATCTGGTCGGCGGCGCGGGCGAGCGGCGAGTCAGGGAACGGGGACAGCGGCAGGGGACTCTCTCTGCGGGTCATGGTGCCGGGATCGGGTCGGGCAGGGGGAGAGGGCCGGGAGGGAACGCGCCACTGGTGTCGGCAGCGTGCGGGGACCGGAATCGGCGCCGGTATTCGGCCGGGGTGGTAACCAGTCGACGCCGGAAGGCCCGGTGCAGGGTCTCCACGGAGCCGAGGCCGCCGGCGGCTGCGACCTCGGGCAGGGGGCGACCGGTCTCTTCCAGGAGGCGGCGCGCGGCCTCCACCCGGACGGCTTCGATGCAGGAGGCGGGCGTGCTGCCGGTGCGCTGCCGGAACAGCCGGGCGAAGTGACGCACGCTCAGGTGCATCCGCTCGGCGAGTACCTCGACGGACAGGTCGTCGGCGAGATGGTCGGCGATCCACAGGCGTAGCTCATCGATCCGGTCACCCGAGGGTGCGTGGATCGAGAGCGACACGCTGAACTGGCTCTGCCCGCCGGGACGCTTCACATACATGACCATCATGCGGGCGGTGGCGAGCGCCAGGGCCTGGCCATGGTCCTCGGCGACCATGGCCAGGGCCATGTCCATCCCCGAGGTGACACCCGCACAGGTCCACACCTGCCCGGCCCGGATGAAGATCGGGTCCGGGTCGACGGCTATCTGCGGGTAGTCAGCGGCCAGCCGCTCGGCGGTGAGCCAGTGGGTGGTGGCAGACAGCCCGTCCAGGAGCCCCGCCGCGGCCAGCAGGTGCGCACCCGCGCAGACTGAGGCGGTCCGGCGGGCCCGGGGGGCCGCCGTACGCAGCCACTCGACGACGGTGGCGTCGATCACCGGTTCGACGCCCCCATCGACCAGGTTGATCCCACCCGACACGAGCAGGGTGTCCACCTGCCCGCCCACCTCCTCCAGGGCCACGTCAGCCACCAGCCGGACCCCACTGGAGGTCGGCAGCTCGCCAACCCGAGCCGCCGCGATGTCCACCCGGTAGCCGGGACGGTCTGCCCCGGCGATGCGCGAGGCGACGGCGAAGACCTCGGCCGGACCGGTGACATCCAGGAGTTCCACGCCGGGAAAGGCGACGATGAGGACTCTGCGTGATTCGGGCATGTCGCCCATGGTTCCGGCATATGACGGCGGCCACAATGACCATTTTCTGTGAGATCCGGCCACGGGAACTGCCGCATGCCACGGGCGTTGCCCTACATGGACCCCGATCGGTCAACGATGCGCCCACAGCGGGTGGTAACCCCCATCACCGGACACACGCCCTCAACCAATCAACGCGGTGCAGCACTAGTGGCTGTCGCCTCGCCCGTGGGCGGCGCGGTGCAGTGTGGTCCAGCTGCGGCCGCCGTCCTTCGATTCGTAGTCGTGTCTGGGGTGTCGGCGGCCAGCAGACGCGTCGTGCCGACCGCGGTGAGGACCGTGGGCTGAGCTCCGTCGGGCAGGTCGGCGCGCTCGCTCCAGGCGGTGCCCTCTCGGCTGGTCAGCACGCGCCCGTCGGGGGCGAGAGCCACGAGCAGGTCCGTCCTGGGCCGCTCGATCGCGACCAGCGTTGGAAGTCGGCCTCGTCGGAGGCGAAGACGAAGAAGGGGCCCGGAGAGCGTGGCGGCACGGAGCCGCACCTGAGTTCCGGTGCGGGGCGGCACTCTGTGGCGCCGCCCCGCAGGTCGGAGGACTGTCAGCCCTTGCCGAGCAGCTTGTTCATCTGCGTGATCTCGGCGGTCTGCGAGGTGACGATGTCCTTGGCCATGTCCTTGGCGGCCTTGTGGGCACCCTGGGACTGTTCCGTCTTGGCCATCTCCACCGCGCCTTCGTGGTGCTTGACCATCATCTCCAGGAACGCTGTGTCGAACGCCTTCCCGGAGGACTTCTCCAGCTTGGCCATGTCGTCGGCACTCATCATGCCGGGCATGCCGTGACCGCCGTGATCCATGCCCTCGTCCTCGGCGGGCACCTGCTCGCCCCAGGACTCAAGCCACCCGGACATCGTCTTGATCTCCGGGCCCTGCGCCTTCTTGATCTTGTCGGCCAGCTCCTTGACCTGCTGCGAGGAGGCCCGGTCGGCGGCCAGATCGGCCATCTCCACTGCCTGCCGGTGGTGAGGGATCATGCCCGTGGCGAAGGCGACGTCCGAGCTGTTGTGGTCGCCCTGCTGGGTGAGCGCCGACGCCGACGGCGAGCTGGTCCTGTGGCCGTCGTGCCCGCCGGAGCTGTCGCCTCCGCCACAGGCCGCCAGCACCACCGCGGCGGTGGCAACGACAGCAGGGGCGGTGGCCCGGCGGACCAGAGAACGATGTGCGGTCATGGGTGTGCAACTCCCTGTGCATTGATCATGAAAGATGGGCGTACCGACACGGCGGCCACTCTCATTTCCAGCGGATCGACCGGCGGAAGAGGGAGGCGCCGCGGGCGCCTCTAAATGCGCAGGAGTTGCAGTTCGGACAACGACGGCGGAGCACGGCCGGAGGCGGTCACGCTGCTCGGCCACCGGGACGGGGCCACCGCGGAGGATGCCTCGAAGCCCACGGGGGTCAGGTCAGGTACCGGGGGAGCGGTGCTGACACCACTCGCGGCGCAGGTGCCGTCGGCGTGCTCGACGTGACGGCCGTGATCGTCACCGGCGGCGTGCTGGCAGCCTTCCATCAACTGGTGGTGCGGGTGCGGGTCGGCCGCCACTGGGCTCGCCGCAGCGGGCACCGCCCGTTCGGGTACGGCTGCACCAGCCGGGCCCAGCCCGTGCATGGCCACCAGGCCGGCCAGCACCGCCAGCAGGAGCAGCACAAACGCCCGGCCCCCAAGGGGCCGGATCATCTGCGGCGTGCTCGTCATGGGCCACATGGTACGGGGCCGCACCTCGACAGCAGCACCCAACCAACCTGCCGGGGCGCCGGTGCACGGATCGCGCAGTGCACTCACGTGTCCGCACCTCACTGCTGGAGGCGGAGGGCGGCTTTCAAGATGACGTCGCCGAGGATGGTCACCGACGGGTCTGCTCAATGGTGGTGGCCGCCTTCGTGACCGGGCTCCTCGCTGGGCTGGGTGTCCTTCGTGGGCGCGGTGGGCTCGGAGGTCGGATCGGCGGTGCCGCTGCCGTGGCCGCCGTCATGTCCTTCGGCGCTGCCCTTCTCGGTCACGACATCGCCATGGCTGTGTCCCCCTGGCTGCTCCGCCATGGTGGGGGCGACGTGGCGCAGGCCCGCGAAGGTGAGCGCCGCGACGATGAGGACGGCCAGACCCATGAGACCGAAGATGCGCCGCCACGGCGTCTTGTCCTCTTTGAGGAAGTAGGCGACGAAGGACAGGAGGATGCCCAGCGGTATCAGCACGGCGCAGCGGTAGGGGAGGTCTGCGAAATGCTGCATGCCGCCGCTGAGCATGCCGAGGCCGAACGAGAGCATCGTCGAGGTGCCGAGCACCCGCAGCATGCGTGACAGGGCGGGCTTCTCCGGCGGGAGGATGATGTCGTTGAGGACGGTTGCGAGCAGGAAGACCAGCACGCCGGCCCCAGCGATCATCGAGTAGCGGGTCGGGTCCATGGGGTGATGGACGACCGCGCCGCTAATAAGTCCCGCGCCCACGTAGTAGCCGACGTAGCCGAGGTAGCGCCATGGCAGGGAGGCGCCTTGCCGTTCCCTGGAACGGCGGTGGCTGGGGGCCGGCTGCGCCGAGGTCTGGGGCGGGGTTGTGGCGAGAGTGGATGAGGAAGACAAGAGCCGGCCTTTCGCGGGTGGGGTTCCGTGGGGGCCTGGGGACACAGGTCAGGGGCCGAGGGGCGGATTCCCTGGGAGAGAGCGGCGCGGAGCCCTCGGGGCGGCCCGCGAGCGGAGTCGCGGCGAGCTATCAGCCCCGGGATGTCGAAGCTCGTCACCGCCACGCCGGGCAGGGCTTCTTTGCCGAAGCCGGGGCATGACGTGTCCAGCGTCCCAAGGCTTCGCGGCGGTAGAGCAGGCCGCTGCCGTAGCCGCTGCGTGAGGAGGGGGGAGTTCGCGCCTTTTGCGAGCGAGGACACCTACACGGCGAGCTGCGCCAGGAACCTCCGGGAACCGCCAGGGACACCGTTGCAACTGCTCCATTCAGGTGCCGTGCACGTTCGACCCTGGTGGTTCGTGACCGCATCCGTGGCGAAGCCCGCCGGACGGGCACCCGGTCCTCGTGTCCCACCGCCTCGCACTGCTTGGGCGTCGAGCCGCTGGCCGGCCTGGATTCGAGGTGAATCGCAGTCAGGCGCGGCGTACTCGTGCGGCTATGCCGTGGCCCACGAACAGGTAAATCACGGCCGGGAGGCCGTAATTGAGAAGAACGCGCAGCCATTCCGTATCCATGGTGAAGATGTCCTGGGACCACCATGCGAGCCAGTCCGCCATTCCTTCGACGAAACCGACAAAGACGTTGGCCTGGTTGGCTTCGAGCGCGTAAAGCAGGATCCACAGACCCAAGAACGCAGCTGCGATGTCCGCGATCGTATGAATGGCCAGCGCAGACCGTTGCGCGGCGCTGTCCCGGCCGCCGCGGTGTCGCTGGCTTGCGGACATGGGTTCGCCGGTGTTGCTCACGAAAAGCCCCAATCGAATAGGTGAGTAATCCCTGGCCTTCGGGCAAGGAAGCACGGCCGAGGTCGGCCTCCCCTGCAGGAGACACCCCGGCCGCGGTCTCGCGCGGGCCTCTCCGTGCCCGTCTCCATCTCTGCGCCGGACAGATCGCGTGTGTTACGCCGCCACCGCATGTGCGTCCGATATGGGCGTGCATGCGATTCTTTCTGCGCTCACGCGTGCGGGGGGTGTGACACCTGATCTGTCACTGGCGCAGAAGCAGGTGCGCGGACTGGTCATCGGCGCATGCGGATCCGGGGGTTCCCCCCGTGCCTGCGGATCCGGTTTGCGGCGCGGGGGCGTCCGAGTCTCCGGTCCCGCCCGCGCCGCCTCACGAGGACACCACTCCGTCGATTCAGACCCAGGGAACGCCGGGCGTTGTGGCGTGCCTTCCCGACCGACGCTGCAACGTCGGCCTTGCTCGATGACCGGTCGTGGGTAAACGGTGGCATCGCACCGAACTGTGCTTCGAGAATCCCCGCAGGTAGGGTCTTGGGTCGGTGAAGCCGACTCCTCGACGGAATGGTGCTGTCGTGTCCGACATTCAGCCGGGGCGCGCGGAGGCGGGGCGCCATACTGCCGCAGGCGGAGGGCCGCACCGGGACCGCCGTCGCACTCTATGGATATCGGTCGGGCTCGTGGTCGTCGTCATCGGCGCGGTGGCCGGCTTCGAGCCGGCGGATCTGCCGCCTTCCGACGGTGTGACGGTGCACATCGTCCCGGACCCTCCTCAGGATCTCGACGAGTACTGGACTCCGGAGCGCATACGCGACGCGAAGCCGTTGTAGCGGTCCGGGGCGCCGACCGGGGTATCGGTCGGCGCCCAGGAGCTCAGCTCGGTCAGCGCTTGGGTCAGAGGCTGTTCACGGCGTTGATGACCGCGAAGGCGTGGTTGGCGTGCTCGGACGAGAACAGGTCGTCGTTCTCGCGCGGATCGCCCTGGGTATGACGGTTGGCGCCGACGATCTGGTTGTTCTGCGGTAGCCGATCCTGCCGAGCGATAGCGCGACTGTCGGTATTCACGTTGGTGTCGCGCTGCCAGGGGCCGGCTGAAGCCTTGAGCAGTGTCACTCTGGGTGGTGTTCCGGCTGGTGTAGGCGGCGCCAGTCCGGTGGATCGATCCTCTGGCGCTGCATCAGCTCGACCGCCTGACGTACTTCTGCCAGTACGTCTCCGCGTTCACGTACCAGGCTCTCGTAGATCGGTAGATGGTCGGCGCCTGTGGCTGTCACGTGCTGGTCCTTCGCTGGCATGTCATAAACCTGGGGATTGCTTGGCTGTGCGCAGAGTTGGGCGGTGATCCTGCCTCGCTGATCGGCGAGTTCGCCGGGCATGGTCATCGTGTGGCCGCTTGCTTGCGGGCTTCGGTGGTGTCAATGGCGGGTGGGGAGACGGTCGGAGATTTGACTCAGGAGCCTTTCGATACGCGTGTCACCCGCCCATCGGCCCTGCATTCGGGCTTCGGTGAGCCGCTCGCTCAGCTCGCGCACCTTGTCGGCCGCATCTTTCACCTTGCCGTCGCTGAGCTTGCTCATGAGCTGGTCAGTGCGGCGCTGGACGTCGCGCGCCAGCCGGGGATCCATGGTGGACGCCTGAGAGTTGATCCTCCGGGTCAGGGCGGCCGCCAGCGCGGCGATGCTGGTACGAGGGGGTGTGGCAGGTGTCGGGGAGGCCGTTGGAGGGGTGCTGGCTGTTACCACGGAGGGCGTCGCGAACGGGGACGGAGAGCGAGGCGAGGGAGTCGTTGTTGGCTTCCGGGAGGTGGCAGTACCCGGTGCCGGGGACGCGTCTGGGCGCGCTTGGCCGGCGGGCTCGATGGAGGAATCGTCCCAAGCGAGAGCGAAGCTTCCGGCGAAGGCGGCGGTGGCCAGGACGCCGATGGCGGTCTGTAGCTTCCAGCGCCGTCGTGCTGGATGCGGATGGGGACTCATCCGGGTTGCCCGCGGTTGCGGCCGGGCGCTGGTGATGTCGTCACGGGGTGGCGCAGACAGCAGTGCGGCGGTGCGGGTGGCGTCAGAGGGCCGTTCTGCCGGCTCCTTGGCCAACAGGGCGTGTATGACCTTCTCCAAGGAGGGTGGGACGTCCGGGCGTATTCGGCGTAGAGGTTCTGGCTGCCGGTGGACGTGCTGGAACAGGAGCTCCACGGCGTTGTCGGCCCGGAACGGCGGCCGTCCGGTGAGGGCTTCGTACAATACGCAGCCGAGTGCATACAGGTCGCAGGCCGCTGTGCCCCGGCCTCCCATGGCCCGCTCCGGCGCGGTGTAGGAGGCGGTGCCGACGAAGTCTCCGGTGGTGGTCAGCGCGGTGGAGTTCTCGTCGGCCAGGACGGCGATGCCGAAGTCGGCGACCTTGACGGTCCCGTCATGGGCGATGAGCAGGTTGGCGGGTTTGATATCGCGATGGATCACATCGCTGTCATGGGCGGCGGCCAGCGCGTGAGCTGCTTGGGCACCGACCACGGCGACCCGCTCAGGCGACAGCCGCCCGTCCTCGCGCAGTATCTGTGCGAGGCTGCGGCCTTCCACCAGCTCCATGACCAAGAACAGGCGACCATCGGTGGCCGCGCCGACGTCGAAGACCGCGACGATGCCCGGATGGGAGAGCCGCGCTGCCGCACGAGCCTCGCAGGCGAGACGCTCGCCTGTCGTGGTGCCCGTGGGCCGGGACGGCTGGGACACCACTTTGACGGCCACATCACGCCCAAGGGCCTCGTCACACGCCCGCCACACCTGCCCCATGCCTCCGCCGCCCAGCGGCGTCATGAGCCGGTAACGGTCAGCCAGCAGTTCGCCGCGCACCTTTATCCACTCCTTTCGCAGTCCTCGGACAGGTGAACACCAGTGCCGTAGCAGGTCGCGAAACGTGCCAGGACGTCCAGAGAGCAGGGCACCTGGCCAACCCAGAAAAAATCAGTCTTGACGAGCCAAAGGGGAGTGGTCGCAGCAGGCTAGCACTCGAGATTCTCACCGGCACAAGGGCGCCTTGGGTGCGGCTGCTTCATCTTGATGAACGGCAATCAAATGAGGATAAGGGCAGCTCTGGGTAATCTTTCGGAGATCCCTCGATGCCACCCGTTGCAGCACCGGTGCCGGTCATCGTGGCCAGATCGATTCTGGTCAATAACAGGGATTCATCGTTCCTTGACGAAGTTGATTCACATAGAAGGTCGGCGGCTGAGTGAGCATGTGAAAGAGCGAGACCCGATGAAAAGTCAGGAGAGGTCGGAATTCGTACGTCGTGCTGACTGCCGAGCATGGCCCCGCCCGACGTAGACGTTGGGGGGCGGGGGACGGGTTCGCACCACCCGCTTGACCTTGACAAGGGGAACATCCTGCTGAGCCCGCAGGCCGAGAAGCGGCAACGTCGCGGAATGCCCCTGTCCCGGAGTGGCCCGCACCCGCCCGCGGGGCAGGACCTCTGTGCCTGATCCGGCGGAATCCCGGTAGCGGCAACCGGAAGGGCCGTCCGTTCCCCCGGTCTTGGGCGCTGCTGTTCCCACGGTCCTTTAGGGGGTGGCCCGCTGGTGGGGCATGTGTGGGGGTTGGGTGTGCAATAGCGTCCGGGCCGAAACGGTAACGACCACGAATCAGGTGAGGGGCTGTTGGACGGCCAGGGCGTCCTCGGCCGTACGGGAATCACTCCGGCGGCGCCTGGCCCGCCGGTGGAGTGCCAGAGCAGTGAGGAGCAGCAGGGCGAGTGCAGCGGTGATCGCACCGATGCCGATGCGGTCCAGGGTCTCCGCGATCCACCGCTGGATGCTGCCTGCGGCGTCGATCACGGGGTCGGTGATCTCGCCGCCGCGGAGCACCCGGATCTCGTACCAGCCGTAGTAGGCCACATACGCGCCGACCAGGAGCAGCAGGCCGCCGCCGAGGCGGGAGGCGACCGCGCCGAGGCGGCGGAGGCGGCCGACCTTGGCGGTGCGGGTGAGTGCCACGGACAGGGCGGCGGCGCCGACGATCACGCCCATGCCGGCCGCGTAGGCCGCGAACAGCACCACGCCTTCGAGCGTCGATCCGCTGCGGAACGCGGAGACCACGATCGCGAGGAACGGGGCGATGGTGCAGCCCAGCGAGGCGATCGCGTACGCGGCGCCGAACAGCGCCATCGAGGGCGCGGACCGGGTGACGGCGGGGGCGCGGCGGAGCTTGGGCAGCAGCGCGGGCAGCGTGCGGCCGGCCAGCAGCCAGCCGCCGACGAGGGCCAGCAGCAGCCCGAAGACCACCGTGAACCAGGGCAGATGCTGCTGTACCTGTCCCGCGACGGGTGCGACGGCCAGGCCAAAGAGGGCGAAGACGGCCGCGAATCCGCCTGTCATGGCGGCGGTCGCGGCCAGGGCGCGGCCGACGGCCGCGGCCCGGGTGGGGGAGTCGTCGCCCAGGACGAGGAGCGAGAGGTAGGCGGGCAGCAAGGCGAAGCCGCACGGGTTCACTGCGGCGAGCATGCCGGCGGACAGGGCGAGGGCGAGGGGAAGGTCGGACATGGGCCGGTCAGCCGACGAGCTTGCTGACCTTGTCGGCCAGCCCCTTACCGGCGGGCAGGTTTCCGGTGAAGACGGTCTTGCCGTCCTTGTCGAGCACGACGTACGTGCTCTGCTCGGTGATCTCGAACTTCTTCCAGATGTCGCCGGGTTCGTCGGACAGGTTCGGGAAGGCGCCGACCTTCGCGGAGGCGACGAAGTCCTTCATGGCCGCCGGCTTGTCCAGCCCGGCCACCCCAACGACGTTGGCCTTCCCCTCGAATTCCTTGGCGACCTTCGCCGTCTCGGGCCCCTGGTCCTTGCACTTGGGGCACCACGGGGCCCAGAACCACAGCACGGTGGGCTTGCCCGCAAGTGTCGCGCCGTCGAACCGCTTTCCGTCGATGGTCGTGCCGGTGAACCGCAGCGCCTCGGGGACCGCCGCCGCAGTGGCGGAACCGGCTTCCGCCGTGGCGGGGGCGCTGGTTGTCGTGGAGCCGTCCGTTCCTGCGGCATCGCCGGCGGGGGCGCCGCTATCTGAGCCGCAGCCGGTCAGGGTGAGCGTCGCGGCGGCCAGGAGGGCCGGGAGGACCGAGCGGGCATGCATGTGTGCTCCTGGTGTTCGGGATCGGCTCTGAATGTAGATCGCCGGGCCCGGCGGACGGGACGGCCGGATGCTTACGGTTCTGTGACGTCAGCCGGCCTGGGTCCTGGAGCTGTTCTGGATCCAGGCCGGTGATGCGGTGCGGGTGGCCGCGCGCGAGGGGCTGCACGCGGTGACGATGCGGTCGGTCGCGGCCGAGGCGGGTTTCTCACTGCGACTGGCCCTGCGACCGAGGCCGCGCGTCTGCTGGTACTCGGTCACGGCCTGGGCACCAGCGTCCTGGTGGGACAGCGCACCGCAGCCGAGGCCAGGACGGTGCTGCGCTCCCACCCCGACCAGCTCTTCGAGCAGGGAGCGTGAAGCCGTCTTCCTACGGCGCGCCCGCTGCTTTCCTGGCCACATAGATGGTGTTGGCCGCAGTTCCCCCCTGCAGTGGATTGTCGAAGTCGACGACGTGGGCTTGTGACTCCGCGAAGACCTCCGCGAGGACGGAGCTGAACTGTTCGTCCGGCGGGTCGTTCGACCACAGAGCGAAGACACCGTCAGGGTGGAGACGATCGGCAAGAGCGCGCATCCCGGCAGGCCGGTAGAGGGCCGCGTGACGTGGGTGCAGCACATGGCGCGGCGAATGGTCCACGTCCAGCAGGATGGCGTGGAAACGACGGTCCGGCTCTCGGGGATCCAGACCACAGGAATCGCCGACCACCGCGAAGAAGTCGCCCAGGACCAGGCGGCAGCGGGAGTCCGACGCCAGGCGGGCACCCAGCGGCACCAGCCCACGCTCGTGCCAGTCGATGACTTCGCCGAGCGCCTCGATCACGATCAGCGAGCGCACACGCGGGTCCTCCAGGGTCGCCTGAGCGGTGTACCCGAGACCGAGCCCGCCCACGGCGACGTCGAGTTCGTCATCTGGCAGCTGGGCCAGGCCGAGCCGGGTGAGCGCGATCTCGCCTGCCGTGAAGAGGCTGGACATCAAGAACTCGTCACCGAGCTTGACCTCGTACACATCGATGCCCGACGCAGGGTCCCGTCGACGCCGCAGGCTGATGTCGCCCATCGGTGTCGGGCGCCAGTCGATCTCCTCGAAACGCGCGCTCATCCGTTCACCCTTCTGATGCCTTGATGCCACCGGTGCCGGCGAGTTGTGCGCCCGGGCCGCCGCTCTTCCCAAGCTCAGGCGCGAGACGGTCCCTGCCGACGGCGAGGCAGGGACCCCGGGGCCGGTCAGGCGTCGATGATGACCGGGATGATGAGCGGCTTGCGGCGGTAGGTCCTGAACGCCCAGGCCGCTACGGCACGGGTGATGAGCTGTTCGAGCTGGTGCGCGTCTCCGACGCCTTCCTCCGCCGCGGTCGCCAGAGTCTTTTCGATCACGGGGATGACCGGCTCGAACGTGGTGTCGTCATGGACGAATCCGCGAGCCAGGAAGTCGGGAGCCTCGGCCAGGGCGCCCGTGTCGGCATCGACGATCGCCACCACCGTGACCACCCCTTCCGCTGCGAGGGTGAGGCGGTCCTTGAGGGACGCTTCGGTGGCGCCACCGACCTCCATACCGTCCACGTAGACGTAGCCCGCGGGCACCTTGCCGGTGACCGACGCGCGCCCGTCGACGAGGTCGACGACGACGCCGTCCTCGGCGATGACCACCCGGTCGGGGTCGACTCCGGTACGGATGGCAAGGTCGGCATTGGCCCGCAGGTGCTTCCACTCGCCGTGCACGGGCATGACATTCCGCGGCTTGACGATGTTGTAGCAGTACGCGAGTTCGCCGGCGCTGGCGTGCCCCGAGACATGCACCTTGGCGTTGCCCTTGTGGACGACGTTCGCGCCCCACCTGGTCAGCCCGTTGATCACTCGGTAGATGGCGCTCTCGTTGCCCGGAATCAGGGAACTGGCGAGCAGGACGGTGTCCCCCTTGCCGATACGGATCATGTGGTCGCGGTTGGCCATGCGGGAGAGCGCGGCCATCGGCTCGCCCTGGGAACCGGTGCACACCAAGGTGATCTTGTGGTCCGGCAGCTTTTCCAGCTCTTTCATACCGACCACCAGCCCGGACGGAACCTTCAGGTAACCGAGTTCGCGAGCGATGCCCATATTGCGGACCATCGACCTGCCCACGAAGGCGACTTTGCGGCCGTGCTGGTGTGCGGCGTCCAGCACCTGCTGGATGCGGTGCACATGGCTGGCGAAGCTGGAGACGATGACCCGCCGGGGCGCGGTGCGCAGGACCTGCTCGATCGCGGGGTTCAGCTCGCGCTCGGAGGTGATGAAGCCGGGGACTTCGGCATTGGTGGAGTCGACGAGGAACAGATCCACGCCCTCCTCGCCGAGGCGTGCGAAAGCACGCAGGTCGGTGATCCGGTCGTCCAGGGGGAACTGGTCCATCTTGAAGTCACCGGTGTGCAGCACCAGCCCGGCACCGGTACGGATCGCGACCGCGAGACCGTCCGGGATGGAGTGATTGACTGCCACGAACTCGCAGTCGAAGGGACCGAAGCCCCGCCGGTCGCCTTCGCGTACCCGCACCGTACGTGGCTTGATGCCGTGCTCTTTGAGCTTGGCCTCCAAGAACGCCAGCGTCAGCTTCGAACCGACGACGGGAATGTCGGCCCGCTCGCGCAGCAGATACGGCATGCCGCCGATGTGGTCTTCGTGGCCGTGGGTCAGCACAACGGCCACAACATCGTCGAGGCGGTCCCGGATGGAGGTGAAGTCCGGCAGGATCACATCCACCCCGGGCTGCGTCTCTTCGGGGAACAGCACCCCGCAGTCGACGATCAGCAGTTTGCCGGCGTGTTCGAAGACGGTCATGTTGCGGCCGATCTCACCCAGGCCGCCGAGGGCGACGATCCTCAGCCCTCCTTCGGACAGGGGCGGAGCGGCTTTCAGCTCTGGATGCGGATGACTCATACCGTGACGTTACCGGAGAGTCCCGAGGTGATCCTGTGCCTGTCGCCGGTTCACGCCTCTGTGCTCCAAGCGACGTGGTGTACGGCCGGTGGTTCTGCGCCGCCGGGAACGACACGTGAAGGCCCTGCCTCGGACCCCCTGAGCGCCGGTCCATCCGTCGAGCCGGTCAGCGGTCGGGGCGAGCTTCCGCTACGGCAGCGGGCGGGACATGGTGCGGTGGAGCCGGTAGTGGTTCCCGTGAGTGAGTCGGCGCCGGGCCCTTCCGCGTAGCACAGTCACCATCCCGAAGTCCCCGCGCCGCGGGGCCACCACCGCGTGCCAGCCGAAGCGGGTCGCGAGCACCCTGTCGTACGCATTGGGTGCCACCCCGCTGTACATGCCCTGAGATACCGCTTCGCTCAGTCCCCGGCGCTGATTCCCGGGGTCGCCCGCTCCGGCGGCACCATCAGCGCCGGTCCAGGTCCGCGAGAGGCGACGCGGCTCCGCGTGGACCGTACGGGCGTGGGCCGGCAGCTTCGGGAGGGACATGCCGTCCTCGCCCCTCTGTGCGGCGGCTTGGCGCCGGTCCTGGACGGGGCGTGGGCGGCAGCGCCGCGTCGGAAGGGACGGCGCTGCCGGGACGGGCCGTCCGGTCGAGGGCTTCTTCCCGGACCCACCCGCCGCTAACCTACCCTAACGAGAGGGTAGGTTTGTAGTCGGTGCCGGGCGTGGTCCCGGGCTGCTATGAGGCGCGGAGATCCCCTCAATCAGCCTGGACAGATCGACCACAACTACGGCGGCCGCGGCACTGCACTACCCCTTCCTGGCCCGGCAGGTCACCGTCTCCGTCATGGATGACGTCCGGGTTCAGCTCCCGGCGCTCAGCCTGCGGCGCAGGGTGGCGGCGAAGTCCTCGGCGGCCATCAGCTGGGCGCGCAGCGTCTCGCAGCGGGCGTCGGCCACCTTCCGGTAGGAGTCCAGCCGCTCCCGCAGCCGCGCCAGTTCATCGCCCGAGGGCGGGTCGTCCGTCGCGGAGATCCGGTCGGTGATCTCCAGCAGATCCCGCATCTCCTCCAGCGAGAAGTCCAGCGGCTTCATCCGGCGGACGACCATGAGCCGCTCGACGTCGGCCTCGGTGTAGAGGCGGAAGCCGCCCTTGCTGCGGGCGGAAGGGACGACGAGGCCCACGTCCTCGTAATGCCGGATCGTTCGCAGCGACAAGCCCGTCCGCTCGGCCACTTCGCCGATCTGCATCTGCCGGTCGCTCATCGCCGCCTGTTCCTCTTTTCGTTTCCGCCACTTTCGGGTGCGTGAAGCTCAGCGCGCCCACGTGAGATGAACCGCAGGATCTTGGGTGCTTGTTTGCCTGGGATCCACAGGCTACGAATCGGCCTCTTCCCTCACGTCAGGGTAGAGTTATTCGACGTGGCGCCTCCGCTGTACAGGTGACAGCAGGGGCGGCCCGCCATGCAGCGGGCCCCCGACCGGGCCCCGATGGCATCCCGCAGACTTCCGGGCAATGATGCCCGACCGGCCGCCGAATCATCGCGGCGCAGTCTGAAGCATCAGCGCAGGACGGCGAACACCCAGCGGACACCGGTCTGGCGACGACCGCCGGTACGAAGCCCCGGTATCTGGACTAGGGCGCCTGTCGGCGACGCTGGAAAGAGCCACGTCAGCCGCCTGCTGGTTAGACATAGGCGAGCCGCCGGGAGGGAATGCGGGGCCCGACTGCCGGGTTTCCGGGTGGATCGCTGTCCGAGCGGAGGAGTCGAGATGACTGACGTCCCTCGGCGAAACGCTGCCGGAGGGGGCCGGCCGGCCCCGAACGGCAGGGGGTGGTCGTGTACTGGCGGCCCGGCTGCCCGTACTGCGCATTGCTGCGCCGTGGCTTGCGCCGCGCTGGACTGCCGTACTACGCCATAGATATCTATCTGGCGCGACCGGCAGGCCGCAGCATTCGTACGCTCGGTGGCCGACGGAAACGAGACGGTACCTACCGTGACCGTCGGGGGCGCGGCGTTGGTCAACCCCTCGGCGCGGCAGGTCCTGGCCGCGGTCGCCCAGGAGACACCGGATCTGCTGCCCGATCCGCTGAGCAATCGCGGAGTCTGTGGCACTGGTTCAGGCGCGGCTGACTTCTGCCGCGAAGGCGGAGAGGCCCGGTGTGGGCCTCGAGATCCTCGTCCGCAGCGGGGCGAGATCGCTCAGAGTCTCATTGACATCGAAGAGCACCAACTGGACGGGCGCCTCCATGGGCAACCTCCTGGTGTGCCGGTCAGGCTCGGCTCAGGGCGGCGAGGGCGTCCTCCACGGCACGGTGGAAGGTGGGGTAGGCGTAGATCATGTGGCGCAGTCGGTCGACCGGGACTTCAGCCTGGACCGCCACCGCGAGGCCGTAGAGGACCTCGCCTCCTGCGGGTCCGGTGGAGGTGGCGCCGACGATCACGCCTCGGTCGGTGTCCTCGACAAGTTTGATCAGGCCGTCGTTGCCGGCCTTGTGGATCCAGCCGCGCGCCGAGGATGGCACCTGGGCGGTGCCGGTGCGCACTCGCAGTCCTTTTTCCCGGGCGGCGTGCTCGGTCAGGCCGACGGAGCCGACTTCGGGGTCGGTGAAGGTGACCCTGGGCAGGGCGCGGTAGTCCGCATCGGGGCCCGGGTCTCCGAGGATGGCGCGGACGGCGATCTCTGCCTGGTACATCGCAACATGCGTGAAGAGCCCGCGTCCGGTCAGGTCGCCGACGCCCCACAGACCGACGGCGGCCCGCAGTTGCTCGTCGACGTCCAGGGCGCGGGCGTCGGGGTCCAGGCCGACGGTTTCCAGGCCGAGGCCGGTCAGATTGGCGCGCCGCCCGGTGGCCACCAGCAGCTGCTCGGCGGTGACCTCCTCGCCGCCGTCCAGGGTGAGGCTGAAGGAGTCCCCGGCATGGCGTACGCCGACCGCCCGCGCCCCGGTGCGTACGGTGATGCCCTCCGCGCCCAGCACGTCGGCGAGCAGCGCGCCGGTCTCGGGCTCCTCCGAGGGCAGCAGCCGCTCCGTCGCCTCGATGACGGTCACGGCCGTGCCGAAGCGTGCGAATGCCTGGGCGAGCTCCAGGCCGACGGCGCCGCCGCCGAGCACGATCAGCGAGCCGGGCCGCTCCTTGGCCGCGATGGCATCGCGGTTCGTCCAGTACGGCACCTGGTCCAGCCCCGGCACGGGCGGGATCTGCGGGCGGCTGCCGGTGGCCAGCACCACGCCGCGCCGGGCGGTGAATACCTCGCCGTCAACCTCGACCCGGCCGGGCCCGGCCAGCCGTCCGCGCCCTCGGACGAAGTGCCCGCCCTTGCCGGTGAACCGGTCCACGGCCACCTGGTCGTTCCAGTCGTCGGTCGCCTCGTCCCGGATGCGGGCGGCGACCGGCGTGAAGTCGGGGGCGACCTGTGTCCGCCCGGCTATGCCGGGGATGCGCCGGGCTTCGGCGAGCAGATTTCCGGCGCGGATCATCATCTTGCTCGGGATGCACGCCCAGTACGGGCACTCCCCGCCGACCAGTTCCGCCTCCACCCCGACGACGTTCAGCCCGGCCTCGGCCAGCCGCTCGGCGACGTGCTCGCCCCCCACTCCCATCCCGATCACCACGACGTCGGTGTCCTGCGCCATGTGCGGCCTCCTTGGATCGATACGCCCGGGTTGCCAGGTGTGTACCCGGGAACCCGGCGCGGAGTCCCGTACCTTCCCTCCCCGCTCGACCGGCGGCAGCGTCGGGTCACCGCTCTCACCCCGCGTCAGCGCAGTGAACAGGCCCCCGGAGCCCATGGGCCCGGGGAGAGGGACGGAAGGAAGGCGGAGCTCGCTCACCGGGTTCCCTCTGCGGGTCGCCGGGGGCGCTCGGGAGACATGGGAAGAGAGCTGTGGGGAGGCCGGCCATGCTGCACGCGGTCTGGGTGGACGGGCCGGAGGGGGACGCTTCGTGACTGAATATGCCCTTGTGTCGATCGGTGGCGGCCGCGCCGGGCTGACCGCTGCCCGCATCGCCGGGCGGATTGACCAGGTGGACCGGGCGGTCGCCGACGCTCGCAGTGACGGCTTCACCTCGCTGGTGCTCGGCCCGCGCGGCCGGATCGTCGGCGCGACCGTCGTCGCCCCGCGCGCCGGGGAGACCATCGCCCACCCGGCGGCGGCCGTACGGCACGGCTGGACACCGTCGCAATACGCGGCGGCCGTGCACCCGTACCCCACGTACGCCGACGGGTCGTGGAACGCCGCCCTCGCCGAGGTCTACGCGGATCTGGAACGGCCCCGTACCCGGCGAATCATCGGCGCACCGCTCGGCAGCCGTTCGGCGCCTGCTTCGGTGACGATCTTGCGCTCTGCCCGGACTGCCGTACAGGCGAGGTACCTGTTTGGTCAGCGCGCTTACAGTTCTCGGCTCCCGCCGGTGCATAGCGTTCATCTCATGGTGCTGCGGATCGTGCTGGGTGCGGTGTACACGGCGATGGCGGTCGGCCAGCTCGCCTCCTTCGGGCACATGCCCGGGATTCTGGCCGGGTACGGGCTGGTGAACGGCGTCGCCGCGACCGCGCTGGCCGTGGCACTGATCGCGGGCGAGCTGGTGTGCGGGGTCTGGTTCCTGGCTCGCCCGCGCTCGAAGGCTCTTCCCCCGGTGTGGGTGTTCACCCGCCGTCTCGGTCGTGTGGTTGCTCCTGGCCGTACGGGCGTACGCACGCGGGCTCACGGTGGCCAACTGCGGCTGCTTCGGGATCTACCTGACCAGCGGCTGAGCTGGTTCGTGCTCGTCCAGGACGCCTTGACGCTGTTCTATGCGGGTCTGCTGCTGCACGGGGGCAGGGTTCCTGTCACGCCTGCCCGAGCATGGCATCGCGGGCAGGGGCAACGAGCAGGACGAGGCGCACGCCATCCATGACGTCCGGTGAACGGCTGAAGCATTTCCACTGGTCACCACATTGGAGGAGCCCCAGATGACCCAAGCACCCGCGCCGCGGCGCAAGGTGGACCGCGACGAGGTGTTCGTGGAGTTCACCAAGTCCATCTGCCCGGTCTGCAAGACACCCGTCGACGCCCAGGTCAACATCCGCGAGAGCAAGGTCTTCTTGCGCAAACGCTGCAAGGACCACGGCGAATTCGAGGCGCTGGTCTACGGGGATGCCGAGGAGTACCTGTCCTCGGCCCGGTTCAACAAGCCCGGCACGATTCCCCTCACCTTCCAGACCGAGGTGAAGGACGGGTGCCCCACCGACTGCGGGCTGTGCCCGGAGCACAAGCAGCACGCCTGTCTCGGCATCATCGAGGTCAACACCGGCTGCAACCTGGACTGCCCGATCTGCTTCGCCGACTCCGGCCACCAGAGCGACGGCTACTCCATCACCCACGAGCAGTGCGCACGGATGCTGGATGTGTTCGTGGAGTCCGAGGGTGAGGCGGAGGTGGTGATGTTCTCCGGCGGAGAGCCCACCATCCACAAACACATCCTGGACTTCATCGACCTCGCCCAGGCCCGGCCCATCCGCAACGTCAACCTCAACACCAACGGCATCCGCCTCGCCTCCGACAAGCGGTTCGTCGCCGAACTCGGCAAGCGCAACGAGGTTCCGGAGAAGTCGGTCAACATCTACCTGCAGTTCGACGGCTTCGAGGAGCGCACCCACCGGGAGATCCGCGGCCGCGACCTGCGCAGGTTCAAGCAGCAGGCGCTCGACAACTGCGCCGAGGCCGGTTTGACGGTCACCCTGGTCGCCGCCGTCGAGCGCGGACTGAACGAGCACGAGCTCGGCGCGATCATTGAGGTCGGCATCGACCACCCGGCCGTCCGCTCGGTCGCCTTCCAGCCGGTTACGCACTCCGGTCGGCATGTCCCCTTCGACCCGCTGAACCGGCTCACCAACCCCGATGTCATCAAACTGATCAATGAGCAGCTGCCCGGCTGGTTCGCCAAGGGCGACTTCTTCCCGGTCCCGTGCTGCTTCCCGACCTGCCGCTCCGTCACCTATCTGCTGGTCGACGGAGAACCAGGAAACCGCACCGTCGTCCCCATCCCGCGACTGCTGCAGGTCGAGGACTACCTGGACTACGTCTCCAACCGGGTCATGCCCGACGAGGGAATCCGCGAGGCGCTGGAGAAGCTGTGGTCCGCCTCGGCGTTCATGGGCACCGTCACCACCGAGGAGAAACTGCGGGCCACCGCAGAGGCGCTGGACTGCGCGGATTCCTGCGGCATCGATCTGCCCGCCGCTGTCAAGGACTTGAACGACAAGGCGTTCATGATCGTGGTCCAGGACTTCCAGGACCCCTACACCCTCAACGTCAAGCAGCTGATGAAGTGCTGCGTGGAGGAGATCACCCCCGACGGACGCCTCATCCCGTTCTGCGCCTACAACTCCGTCGGCTACCGCGAACAGGTCCGCAGCGCCATGTCCGGCGTCCCGGTCGCCGGCGTCGTCCCCAACGCCCTCCCCCTGGGCCCCGTCCTGACCGACTCCCCCTACGGCTCGAAGATCGCCCGCGACAGCGGCGAGGACGGAGAGGGCCGATGAACCAGCACAGCCCCGCCACCGGTGAGGAGCTGAAGGCGTGCTGCGCCGCCGCGTACTCCTCCGACGTCGTCGCCCTGCTGCTCGGCGACTCCTACCACCCCGGTGGCATGGCGTTGACCCGCCGTCTGGCCGATGCGCTCGGTATCGCGGCCGGCGACCGTGTCCTTGATGTGGCTTCCGGGCGGGGGACCACCGCGCTGCTTCTGGCCGACGCGTACGGCGCCCGGGTGGACGGCGTGGACTACTCCGCCGCCAACACCGCCCTCGCCCAAGGGGCGGCCGAGGCAGCTGGTCTCGCCGACCGGCTCGCCTTCACCACCGGCGACGCCGAGCGCCTGCCCTATCCTGACGCCCTCTTGGACGCCGCGGTGTGCGAATGCGCGCTGTGCACCTTCCCCGACAAGGAGCGGGCCGCGGCCGAGTTCGCCCGCGTTCTGCGCCCCGGCGGCAGGGTCGGGATCACCGACGTCACCGCCGACCTCGACCGGCTCCCACCCGAACTCACTGGTCTTGGCGCCCGGATCGCCTGCATCGCCGACGCCCGCCCCCTGGCCGAGTACTCGGCCATCCTGCACGCGGCCGGGCTTCGCACCGTCACCACCGAACGCCACGACGCCGCCATGACGCGCATGATCGACCAGATCGAGGCCAGACTCGGCCTGCTGCGGATGACCGCTCCCGACCGGCTCACCGCCGCCGGTGTCGACCTCGATGCCGCCGGTCCACTGCTGGCTGCTGCTCGCGGTGCCGTCGCCGACGGCGCCCTCGGCTACGCCCTGCTTGTCGCCGAGAAACCACGGTGAACCCGCGCGGTCCAGCCTGCGGTGTCTACTTCCCCGTACGTAAGCGCCATCACATACCGGCCCCATGCAGCGGTCCTGGCGTCGGCGGCACAGTCCCCGCGCAGAAGGGCAGGTCCATGACCACCGCACACGCTTCCTCCCGCGCCACCACCGCCATCCCCGCGCAAGCCACGTTCGGCGCGGCCGGCGGGCTGGTCGGCGGCGTCGCCTTCGGCATCATGATGCAGGTCTGGGACATGATGCCGATGGTCGCCATGGTGGTGGACTCCACCTCCACCGGCGTCGCCTGGCTGGTCCATCTTGCTATCTCCGCGTTCATCGGCATCACCTTCGCGCTCCTCGCCGGTCACCGGCCCGCGAAGATGCTTCCCGCGACCGCGCTCGGCCTGGTCTACGGCGCCGTCTGGGAATGCCGATTTCGCCGAACTGCCACGGACCAGCGAGGTTCAACTCGATCGTTGTGGCGGCAAAGGGCCATTTGTGCAGTACCTGCATCGTTAGGGCGAAAGGGTGGCTAG
Source organism: Streptomyces sp. 7N604 (assembly GCF_052245475.1). NCBI lineage: Bacteria > Bacillati > Actinomycetota > Actinomycetes > Kitasatosporales > Streptomycetaceae > Streptomyces > Streptomyces sp. 7N604. Next base: position 68,101 of record NZ_JBQQBX010000010.1, read on the forward strand.
CCATCGCTCGGTGGCCTGTCCGGAGACCAATGCGGCCTGGCTCCAACAAGGCCGCCACCCCGAGTGAGCTGTCTTGCTGAGGCGCGGTCCCGCCGGTGGTGTCCGGTCGGCGGTGGCCAGTGCTCATCAACGACGAAGAGCTGGACTCAGTGGGACTGAGTCCAGCTCGTCGTCTGTATGCTCTTGCAGGTCAGCGGCTTGTTCACGCTGGTTGCGGCGAAGTGCCCCCGGCGGGGGACCCAGAACATGGGAACGAGGAAAACCGCAGGTCAGAGGGCGTGAGCTGGTGATCCGGGCTGTCGTTCGGTTGAAGCGGTAGTTCGCGTTGGCCGCAGAGTCCCCGACAGGAGACCCAAACATGGCTGGTCGTGCCCAGGGCGCCGACCTACCCATTTGCGCCACGGTGATGGTGGAGGGGCGGTCCCGACTCATTCGCAACCTCCTTCTCAGCGATCTGGCACCGTGCCACCACGCTCTTGGGTGCCGGCGTCGCGGCGAGACGCCGGCACCCTTCGACTTCATGCGGCCTGGTGGCCGGCTTCCAAAGAGTCCGCCAGGGGGATGCCGACAACCTCCACCCGAACACCGTGCGACTGGAGCGTCCGGGCCGCGTGAGCGAGCGCGACCTGGGCGAAGGGATAGAGGGTGTCGACGGTGAGTTCCGTGTGGCCCTTGAGGAGAATGGCGTAGACCACGCGCTCGGGGAGGAAACTTTCCGGCAGGCGCCGCTCCCCGCCCAGAGCCGCAACCCTGGCGGCGAATCCCGCACGCGCCTCTGGCTGGTTGAGCAGAGCGTCGACCGCCACCACGCCCTGGTTGAACAGATGGCTGAGCGCCGCCGAGCCGCTGGCCTGCTTGACCATCACCAGGGTGTTGTCCGGCGCGAGGAGATCGCAGATCTCGACCCCATTGCGCTGGTGAAGGGGGGTCCGGACCGTCTTGCGGTCCAGGCAGATGAATCCGGATCGGGTCCGCTGGACGCTCTTGTTGTACGCCTCCTCGTCGTCTCCTTCGAACCAGGGCGGCAGGTCCACCGACGAGGAGGGGACGATCAAGCGCCGCGTCGTGGCGGCCAGGCCCGTGAGATACGCCTGGTCGAACTCGTGCCATTCCCCTTCCATGAGGATGAAGCGGCGCCCGTCCGCCTGGAGAAGATCCGCATCGATCCAGCGCGGCAGCCAGTCGGTACGGATGACGTCGCCCGGCCGAGCGCGCCGGTCGCGGTATAGCGTCACTTGGCCCTGGCGCAGGGCGGAGATGCGGCGTCCCGGCCGGTGGAACCGCAGCCTGCCGCGTACATAGTCGAGATCGAAGGTATCGGTGACGCGCTCGTCACCGGAGCCCAAGCGAATGCCAATGGCGCGGGACCGGGCGAAGTCCACGAAGCAGTCGGAGGGTACGGCCGCGACTGCTCGGATTCCGTCGATGGTCCCGAGCGCCTCGTCGACTGCCTCTTCCAGGAGCACGATCGTGCTTCGGTCCTCGATGGGTACGACCGAGTCGACGAACTCCAGTTGAGGATGCGGGAGTTCGTCCCGGCACACCTTCGCGATCGTGCGGACGTCGCTGATCAGCGCCTGCGCGTTCGCCCCGTAGGGGAGACGCAGGCCGCTGCCTCCTTCGACACTACGCACCCGTCGGCCGCCAATGCGTTCGCAGGTCAGCTCGGGCCTCGCCAGCCGACCGCTCATGCGCTGCACAAGCTTGGTGTAGGTGTCCAAGCCCAACGTTCCGACCGGCGCGCCACCTGGCAGCACTGCGATGTCGGTCCGTCCCTGGCCAGGGGTCCGGGCCACGGCGGCACGGACGTCCTCCGGGTCGATACTGCGGATCACGAACCGCAGCCCGAAGCGGCGGTCCTTGAGCAGCCCCGGCACCAGCCGGAAGCCGTCTCCGTAGGCCAAGGCGTAGGCATGCCCGTCGACCGCGAACAGGACAAGCCCCAGGCTGCGCAGTGAGGGCTGCCTCACCGGCCACCCGGTGAGCCGCGAGAAGTCCGCGCACCAACTCGCCTCCTCCTTGCTGAAGCGGCCGTGCAAGGCGATGGCGGGGACACCGAGGTGATTGAGCGGTCGGAACTCGGCGCCGATCTCGTCGAGCTTGGCGGCCGGGATGCTGTCGAACATGGCCTCCATGGTGGGCTCGACGCCGATCAGCCGATAGAGGGTGCGGGTCGCGGTGAGGGTGGACTGGGACATGGGGTGTGCTGCTCCTGCGTGACGTGATGTGGCGCGATGCCGAATGCGGTGCTGCGTGCCGGTGGGGGAAGGCACGACGTGGGGCGGCGGCAGCCTGACGGCACCGCACGCGCTGGGACCGGGCGCGGCAGTACCGCGCCGTGTGGCTGCGAGGAGGGCGTCGCTGACACGGGGTCAGCTGGAGCAGCCGGGTCTCACGGTAACCACACACCCCTGTTTCACGCAAATTATTGGAAGAGATTGGAGCTTGAAGCATTGGGTGGGGGCTGGGTAGGGTATGCCTCATGACCGAGTCACTGGAAGCGCTCGAAGGCCGGATGGCGGAGTACCGAACCGCCATCAGCGTCGCGACCCGCCGTGGCGATAAGGTCACCGCACGACAGCTTCGGGCGGAGCTCCGCGACATCGTGCAGGCATACAGTCGGCGCCTGGATGAGCTGGGCGCGTTGGAAGAACCCGAGGGGCCGGAGACGGACGGCCCGCAGACGGCACCGGTGCCGCCACCGCCCGCCCCCCGCGTCAAGGGGGCGGCGGTTCCGATCCGTGAACAGGCGCACCAGGCCCTGACGATTCTTGACGCCCCTGCAGGACCAAAACTGATCGCCGCGACGCACGAGGCGTTCCTTTCCGAGGCTGTAGTCACCACTAGGTTGGGTTCGCTGCGCCGTGACGAGGAACGCTCGTTCGCCGCCCAACCCTTCGCGCGCCCCTTCTACATCTGCCCGGCCCTCAGTCACGACCGGTTCACTCCCGTCCGCGGGTTGCTTGCCGTCTCCACTTGGCCGCTGGAGCAGCGCATCGTCGGTCCGCTGGGCCCTCGGGCCGACTTCCTGACGCATGCCAGGCGCATAGGAGAACAGATCGCTCGCATGCAGGCCGCCGGCCACGAGCCGACGCTCCCGGCGTGGGCGCTGCTGCGGCGATTCGCTCTGAACATCCCCGGTGCCTACGAGGGTTATGGCACGCCTGACGCTGCCCGTGTGATACAGGCGGCGGACGCCGAGGCCAAGGTCCACGCGGACGCCGACACCGCTGCCCGGCACGCCGCCGCTGCCCGCGCTCGCGAAGTGCTGACCGAGCCGGTGCGCCTGCTGTTCGGGGCGACTCGGATGGGCGGTGTTGATGAGGCTACGGCGCCCGCCGAAAATCAGTAACTGCGGGTAGTGCAGCCAGTAAGGTCGTGCTCGCCACACCCCATCAACCGTTGCGTCGCCCGGGTGCGGTCGTGCCCATTTCATGTCACGTTCTGGAAGAGGTCCATGCCGCCAACCACTCGTCCGCAAACCGGAAGCAGTCTCCTCGACCGGCTGCGAGGCGGTATGGCAAGGCAGGCCTACACCGCGCAGAAGATCACTGCGCTGACCGTCAATCCTGGCTGCGAGCGGCGTGCCGTGATCGATGCCGCGGGGGTCGACAAGGGCAGACTCGCCCAACGACTTGGCCGACCCATGCCGTCCGGCCGGTCCCCATTCGCGATCATTCGCGAGCGGGCGTTCGAGGAACAGCTCAAGGCCAATGGCTATGCCGAGCTGATCACCCTGCTGCGTGCCGAACTCGGTGTCTCCATAGCGGAGGCCGCAGTTGCCGACCTCAACATCGTCGGTGGGCACATGGGATGGCAACCGCGTGCGGCTGAAACCAGGAGCCTGCTCCGGAGCATCGCTCAGAACTGCGACGCCCGGCTCATACTCGACCACCCGGTTCTTCCGCTGGAGGTGGCCGGCACCACCGCCTTCCTGGAACCGGACGCCGTCAGCCACCGCATCGGCGACCAGCTCTACGTCATCGTCATCAAGTCCTTCGCCGCAGTGGACGGACAAGCCGATGCGGCCAAGGTCGCGGAGGCCGCCAAACAAGCAGCCGTGTACGTACTGGCCCTGCGCGAGGTGCTGGCCAGGATCGGGGCGGACCCAGGACTGGTTGCGGAACGATTTCTGCTGGCGATGCCCAAGGACTTCACGAACCGCCCCTACGGACGCCTGGTCGACCTTCGCCAGCAACTCGATGCCGTCGCCCACCAACTGGCCCGCCTCGACCAGGCGGAGGCCCGGGCCGTCGCACTCCCTGCCGGTGCCACGCTCGACCTGTCCCAGGACGCCACGGGCCGACCCGCCGCCACGAACGAACAGCTCACCGACACTGTGGACGCCCTGCCCCACCTCTACGGGCCACGCTGCCTCGACATGTGCGAGCTCTCGCGCTACTGCCGGGACGCAGCGCTCCGCGATGGTGAGCCGGCGCACCTGGGCGGCGTCGTTCGCGACAGCCTCCCAGGACTCGAGAACACCCGCATCGCGTACGCCCTCGCCCTGGGCGAGCGGGAGCCCTCCTCGGCACAGGACGAAGTGGTGTCTCTGCTCAGGAGCGCGACTGCGCTCCGCGCCCGCCGACTCACCGGAGGGACGGCGTGAGCACTCTGCGCGTCCTCGCCACGCTGGAAGCCACAGCCACAGGCCGTGCGGTTCCCGTCACCACCGTGCGGCACACGCACATCGCTGACCGTCCCCTCGTCTTCATACCGCTGAATCTCGCGGGTGAGGCATGCGCCCCGCTGGCCGCACTGGTCGGCACGGACCGGAACGCCCCCGAACTCCTCGCCGTGCCGCAACCGAAGGACCGCACCGAACGCTTCCTCTTCGCCGCGCGGCTGGCCGGACATCTGCTTCCCTATGCGGAGGGCTTCACGGCCGCCACCGAGATGTACGAAAGCGGTCGAGGCGCCAAGAAGGAGCAGCGGGAACGTTGTACCGACGCCCCGCAGCTGGTCGTGCCCAACTCGGCTGGCGTGAGCTTCCTGCGCCTGCTCGGCCGTTCCACCCGATTCCGCCGCACCGAGGGCCCGTATGCCGTGGACCCCTCGGTACCCCGATTGGGCCAGTGGCTGAGCTGGTTCACAGATCAGAGCGAGTTTCCGACCTCCAGCCTGCTGCTTCCGCTCACCCAGCAGCTGAGCGCCCACTGGGCCACCGGACAGAGCCCCACCGAGGACGCGCACCTCGGCGCACTGATGGGGTGGATCGATCCTCCGGACGGCACCGACGGGCCTGCGGCGGCACGCTGGGCCGAGGACCCCGCCAACTCCCCACCCGCCGGACCCGCCACTGACCCGCAGTTCGACACCATCCTGTCCGAGCTCTACACGGCGATCGACCAGGCCCAGGGCGAGCGGCACCGCGCGGCCGCGATCCGGCAGCTGGAGACCCAACTGCTGCCCCAACTGCTGCCGACCTGGCAGCTGATGTGGCGGGGCATCGACCGACTCCGCGACATTCCCGCGGGCCGCAGCGTCGCCTCCCGCTGGCAGACCGACCGTGACCGGTTCACCGCATTCTCCGCCTACCTTGCGGACGGCGGACTGCCCCAGGCCCGGCGCGAACACGCCTCCGGCGCGGCACGGCGGCTCGCCCGCTTAGAGGACGCCGCTGACCGATACCGATCCGAGCGGGCCTTCGATGACCCGCTGGTCATGGCCGAGTATGAACTCTCCGGCGAAGCCGTTGTCGGCACCGTGACAGGCGGCGAACCGGACCGTACGGTGACAGGCCGGAGCGGCAGAGCGCTGCTGCGTCCACTGGTCACGCTCACCGTGCAAAGTCCTGGTCGCTTGAAGATCAGCGACAAGGTACGCAGTCCAGCTCGCCCCGGTCAGACGGCCGAGGTGCTGGCCATCCGAGGCAAGGGCGAGGGCTCCTACGACATCGACTTCGAGCTGAGCGGCGGCATGGGGCGTTCCCAAAAGCCTCCCCCACCCGAAGGCAGTATCCCGAAACTTGGTGAGGAGGTCTGCTACACAACCCTCCCCACGTTCACACTGCCTGCTGCCCTCCCGGAAGACGAGTCCACTCCCTGGACGCATGGCGGTCCCCCACAAGCCTACGAACCCACCGATGACGACGCGAACGAGGCATGGGAATGACCACCACGCCCCCTTCTGCCCCCACCCCCGGCGCCCTGGCTGACTCCGCCGTAGACACGGTCCTGTCAGATCTCGACCGGCTCGGCGGCGACTCAGCGCGGGGTGTCGTCGTGGACTCTCCACCGGGTGCCGGGAAGTCCACCCTTGTGGTGCGCGCGGCACATCACCTTGCACAACGGGGCGAGCCAGTGATGATCGTCGCTCAGACTAATGAGCAAGTGGACGATCTGGCCGAGCGGCTCACCGATCGCTATCCGGACTTGACGGTCGGCAGGCTCTTGCGCACCGGTCGGTCGCTGTCCCAGCGGCTCGTGGGACGTGGCAACGTGCGCGGTGCCGAACGCGTCAACGGCCTGGGCGGGTTGCCCCCGATCATCATCGCCACCGCCGCCAAGTGGGCCCGGGTCCCTGACAAGGACGGCCACTGGACCCACGCGATCATCGACGAGGCCTACCAAATGCGCTCCGACGCGCTCCTCACCTGTGCGGGCCTCTTCGACAAAGCGCTGTTCGTCGGTGACCCGGGGCAGCTTGATCCCTTCAGCAGTGTTGCGACCGACCGCTGGACCGGACTGACCTGGGACCCCCTGCGCAATGCTGTGGACGTCACCCTCGCTCACAATCCCGAGATGCCCTTGCGTAATCTCCCGGTCTCCTGGCGACTGCCTGCCTCGGCCGCCGACCTGGTCGAGCGAGCTTTCTACCCTTTCACACCGTTTATTCCCGGTGCGTGCCCGGACGACCGGAGCATGACATTTTTGCCCACTATCACCCCCGACTCCGTCGACCGGGTGCTGGACCGGGCTGCGGAGTCCGGCTGGGGCTACCTGGAACTTCCCTTCCAGCACACGCTGCGCGCCGACCGCGAACTGGCCGACACCCTCGCGGCCACCGCCCAGCGCCTCCTCACACGAGGCTGCACCACCTACTGCGACCAGGCACCCCCACCCGATGGGCGTGCTCTCACCCCCTCCCGCATCGCCATCGGCGTCGCCCACAACGACCAAGCCGAGGCCGTCCGCAGTCGGCTCCCCCGGGAACTGGGCGCCATCACTGTCGACACCGCCAACCGCCTCCAGGGCCGTGAGTTCGATGTCACGCTCGTCTGGCACCCGCTCTCTGGCCGGGTCGACGCCAGCGCCTTCCACCTGGAGACCGGCCGCCTCTGCGTCCTACTGTCCCGGCACCGCCACGCATGCATAGTCGTCGCCCGCGCGGGCATCCCCGGTCTCCTCGACCGGCATCCCTCCACCCAGCCCGTCCACCTGGACGTCCCGCCCAAGTTCCCGGACGGCTGGCGCGCCCACCAGATCGTCATGGAGTACCTCGAACGACCTGAGCACCGCGCCCGCGCGTGAAGTGGCGAGACCCACGAAGGGCCACACCCGCAACTTCCAGGGGCGCGAAAGCTATCTAGCGATAAGCCTGAGCGCCGCTCTTGAGTGCCGCCCATGTAGAGGCGCTAGCGGTCACCGACTCACTAGCGAGAATATAGCCCCACCTCTCTTGGACTTCTGGACTGGCGTTCACTGTCGAAACCCAGGCTTGGGCTGCATCACGCTTAGCTAGCACTGTGGCGCTATTCATCTCTGAATCAGCTTTACCTTCGACCAGCCAATACACGTCAGCATCGTCGATAACGATGAAGTCGGGCTCGTACTGTCGCTGGATAGCGCCGACTAAGTAAGTAATGCGGATGGGAACAGTCTCATTGATTCGTATCCATGCCCTGACACCGGGACTGGTTTCGAACAGAGTGGCCAATCTGAACTCGGTCGAGTACGCGTCAAAGGCGTTAACCTCGTACACGGAACGAGTCCAGCCGTCGTAGGGATAACCGCGCAGGAAGTCCTTACTGCTACCGACAACATGCCGGTCTGCTGGCGGACGAGCTTCCATACGGTCCGGTGGGTCAGGCCAACGTACGTGAGTTACCTCCCTGACCTCACGTGCCGGGCTAGAGGTCTGCAGAGTGGCAATCCATTCGGCGAGACGTGCAGTCGCGAGCCTCCCGTGTTCGGCCCTCCAGGGGATCTCCGGTGTTACCCCGGCCCCAACAATGAATGACCGGGCAATATTTACGGCTGCATTGGCCTCTGACACGGTAGCAGCTATTCCATTGGTGGATAGGAGCCGCTTGACTAGGTCTGTTTCTATCGTGTCGAACGGGATGGCCGTCTGAGTAGCGATTACGGCTTCTGTCTGGTCTTTAATGACGGACCTTACTCGACCCTGCTCATCACGCTCCGCATCCAGAGCCTTACGCGTCAGCGTTGGGGCGTCATCCTCGGAGAATTGGCGGCCTAGGGCTTCCACGTCAGCATGGTTGATCTGAGTGAGCGAGAAGGGGTCTCGCTCCCAGCGGGTTGTGAGGTGAGGCAGGTAGAGTGGGATTTTGACGCCGCCAGGGGACCGAGGCTTCAGCCTTCGAGTCAGTGTGGCAGAAGACGCTTCCGCTGCAACTACTCGACTAGCTACCGTGGCGAGACTAAATCCTACGTGAGTCTCCTGTGCGAGGTCCTCATTTACATCGAAAAGACCTGGCTGATTTGGATCTGCTGCCGCAGGGCCGGCGAGTCGAATCTCGATTTCGGACACTTCACTACTCAGTACATGAGTTGTGATGTCCCCGAGACCTTCCAAAGGAAGTCCAGGAGCGTTCTTCCCCAGTGTCGGGTTAACGACCACGCTTCCCTGCGCGGCGCGCTCACCCAGCGTCTGCTCAAGCAGCGCCTTGGCCTGCCTCAGCAGACTGGTGAAAGAGCGGTGAGATAGTACCTCGACTGTGTCAAGCATCGGGCTTCCGGTGCGGCTCCCAAACGGTAGGCGCATACCGCGACCTAAAACCTGCTCGGTTAGTAGCTGCGACTCCATTGCACGAACAGCGGCGATGACATAGATATTCTTGACGTCCCACCCTTCCTTGAGCATCGACACCGAAACCACGGCACGGATGGGAGATCCAGGATTCTCAAGGGTTTCCAGCAGTGCCAGAGTCCTATCAGGCTCTTCGCTGGTGACCAACAGGACCTTATCTTGGCCATTTAGGAAGTCGGGAGCCACAAGCATGTCTCGTAAGCTTGTAGCCTCCTCGATTGTTTGCGCAACGACGAAGAGGATGGGCTCGACGTAAGGCTTTCTAGTGCTATTGCAATAGTCTCGCATAGCGCTTGCCTTAGCGTTAAGCAGCGCGACACCGTCCGCCATCTGGGTCCGTAGGTCGCTGATGTTGTCTTGCCGAGAGACGAGCACTGGCACCTTAACGTAACCATCAGCGATAGCTTCCGAAAGGGGGTAGCGGTAAACGACCTTATCGTGCGTCGCATCGTGCGGAGTTGCCGTCAGCCCTATCAATGCGAGCGGACGCATGTCGGATATAGCTTTCTGGAACTTCTTAGCATTTCCAGAGAAGTAAACGTGATGCTCGTCTGCTATGACGACTAGATCGTCAGCCGCTCGCAAATAACTATAAAGGGTCTGACCGAGGGTCTCGTGAGGACGATGAGCTCGGTAGGCGCTGCGGGTGTTAGGGCGCAGTAGTGACTGAACGGTGAATATGAAGACCTTGAACCGTTCCGTCTCCTCCAAGGCGTTTCCGACATCACCGCGCTCTAGGGTGTCCAGTGTGATGACCATCGGGTTTGACTGCAGGCCACGCAGATATTTTGGGTGACCCGGTGTTAGGTTGGCGACGGTCTTATTCTGGATGGTCGTGCCGGGAGTCACAATCACAACATTACGCACTCCCGACTCGTGCAGATAATCCAGCAAAGCGCCAGCGATGTAAGTCTTTCCGACACCTGTAGCCAGGTCGGCTATCATTTCGGCGCCGTCCTCGGCATCTTCTAGCTCGCGAGCAAGTGCGTTTAAAGCAGCCTGGTTCGGAGCTCGCAGATCGAGCGTGTGAGCCACATGCTCAATTAGATCAGCGTCGTAGGGGATACTCATAGCTCAACACCCCCTCGTCGGCTCATCCGTCGCGCCGTGCTCGTCAACAGATCCCTAGGCGCCTTACGTATCCGAGAGCCGCGAGAGATTGTTGCCAGTGCTTCCTCAGCCCCCGGCAGGATCACCTTCGCCACTACCGTTGCGCGCTCTACTTCGTCTAGCTCAGCGACCAGGTGCCGAATTTCCTCCGGCCCAACTGCACCGTCAAAGACTGCGAGTCGCATCCGGCCACGAGCTCCACAGAACGGAGCACCCTCATCGCGCCACTCGAACCCCAATTGGCCGGCGACTGCTTGAGAGAATTTGCCGTTCGTTGCCCATTCTGCAAGCATTACGCCGTATTCGGTCACCTCATACATGGACGGTCCGACATTGACCGATCTGAATCCCCCGCCTCCCGACCAGAGGACCTCGGTCCTCTTCTTCTTGCGGCCGAGTTGTTGCAACTGCTTCAATATTTTCCCGGTGTGGCCTGCTTCGTCGCCTACCACCCCCGCTGACATAGCAGCCTTGAGCGCTTTGGATGCAATGGCGAAGTCGTCGGCGATCGTACCTTCGGGAAGCTTCTCTGCGGCTGCTTCCTCGAACACTCGTCGACTTATTCCTGCTTCGTCCATGCCGTCCACAACTCGACGTAGGCGGGGAATGATGTATTGATCGATGCTTTCAGGGTTGATGTCTGCAATGACCCAGCGCCGCCCCATCTTGTGAGCGACCGCTGCAGTGGTTCCAGAGCCTCCGAACACGTCGAGAACAATGTCCCCGGGCTCTGACGACATCTTCAGGACTCTTTCAACCAATCCTTCCGGCTTTTGTGTGTCGTATCCGATGCGTTCTTTAGAGGAGTTCGCTACTCGCTGAATGTTATCCCAGAGGTCGCCGACTGCGACTCCACTGTCTTCATGCAAGTATCGCTTGAATTTGGGAACAGTATCGTCGCCCTCAGGCCAATGTATGTAACCGGCTGCATCCAAAAGATCTAGTCGTTCACGCGTTGGAAGCGCTTCGGCCTCGCCATCGGTGACTCGTGGCACAGTGGGTGCTGCCCAATGCCGCCCACGCCCGGGTGGTTGGCGGCCGCGCCATTCCTCTCCCGAGTCGCCACTTCGTACCCCAGGTGCACTGAGGTCGCCCAGCATGTAGCGACCTCTATCGTCTGAGAATCGATACTCCGTGGCTAGATGCTTCTCGGTCATCGGCAGCAGAACCGGTTTTAGGAAAACAGCATCCGTCTTGCTGTACACAAGCAGGGTGTCGCACATCGTACCCATGCCGCGGCGGGCAGAGGATTTCCCTTGGGTTCTCTTCCAAATGACTTGGTTCAGGAAAGAGGTTGCGCCAAAGATTTCGTCCATAAGGCAGCGCATCCGGTGTACTTCCACGTTATCAAGATGTACCCAGACGGTGCCCTCGGGCGCAAGCAGATCCTTAATCAGCAATAGCCGATCGCGCATGAACGAGAGCCAGGTGGAATGCTCCATCCAGTCGTCATAGTGAGTGAAGACCTGGCCTGTATTGAACGGGGGATCGATGTAGCATACTTTGATCTTCCCGCGGTACTCGCGGCGGAACTGAGGAACCTCGGCGAGTATACGCAGAACATCGAGGCTATCGCCGTTGATCACGAGATTGTCAGCGTGAGGAGCCGAGTCGTTGACCTGACCGTAAGAGCCGGTGAACTCCGTTATGCGGATCTCTGACGCGGCTGGATGATCGCGTGGGACCCACAGTGGCTTGCCGGCGTCGTCTTTGGGAGCGAGTAAGAGTTGCCCCTTGTTCGGCCACAAAAGTTCGAGTTTCGAAAACCTGTTCATGTCCCCACTCCCCGAGGTCGCGCTGGCGCCGTGGCAACACTGGCGCGGCATCCTCCCCCGACGTCCGCGGCCTCACGCGGCGTCAAGTGCCTTGCATCCGTACCGTATCGGTCTCTTGTCGATCTATGCGAGCAACAGAGGATCTTCCACAGTCTCGATCTTCGAAGACCCCGGTCGGCGCCTCGGGTTAGCAATGAGTCGAAGCAGGATGAGCTTCGAACATCCTGGCCAAGGATGAACGGGTGTGCCTGACTCCGCCATCCGCTATGCCTCACGACCCCCGCCCGATGGGTACCCATGGCGTGCGTGACGGCGTACGGACATGGTGACTCGACGGAGCCGATGGTCGCGCACCGACCGACAGCGCTGTGACTGAGCTTGACTCTGTCGGGGATCTTGAATCTGTCTGTGTCAGCCGCTGACGGCCCGCCAGGACTTCAGCCGAGGGATCTCGTGTTGGTCCAGGAAGTCCTGGAAGGCGGTCGGCGGTCGGGGTGGGGTTTGCTTCGCCGGTTGGCGGCAGACCGCTGAGGCGCTCGATGTTCACGGCGATGGCCGTGAAGACGTGCTGCAGATGGGCCTTCGGCTGCCTCCGGTAGCGGCAGCGGCGCATACCGTGTCCATGGGCGAACTCGTTGACGGTGCCCTTGACTCCGGAGCGGACTGCATACCGGGCCTGCCAATCGGGCGTCTGCTGCTCGGCGCGGACGCGGATTTGCAGGTCGAGGAGTTCTCGTGGGGGAAAGCCCACGTTCCGGACACTTTCGCGGGAGGTGGTGCACCGGGTGCGGACCGGGCAGGGCTGGCACTGGCTCTTGGTGAACCGCGCCACGATCAGCGGGGCCGCGGTGGGCGAGGAGGTCGGGTAGGGGCTGTGCCATCCCTTGCTGACCTGGCCCTGGGGGCAGGTCAGCTGTCGGCGGTCGAAGTCGATATGGAAGTCGTCCCGGCCGAAGCCCTCGTTCCTGTGGTGCTGGCGGGTGGGGTTGCCCGGCAGCGGTCCGGTGACCGTGACCTGGTGTTCCCGGGCGGCCTGTTCCAGGTGGACCAGGGAGGCCCTTGAGGTAGTGCAGGAGGCGCCGGGACCGGTGCGGGCCAAGCAGATCGTCCCGAGGATTCGGGCTGCCCGCGGAGGTCGGGAAGATCGAGGGCACGCGCTCGAAGTTGAAGCGGCTCGTCGAGCGGGGCCGGCTGGACGAGGACGATCCCGGATTGACCCGTTTGCCCGCTCGGTCAGTGCCTTCGAATTACTGACACGATGTCGGGCGAAGTTGCGGCCGGGTGGACCCATGCCGAACTCGAAGAACACCTTCACCAGGCGGGGCGAGAGCTTCTGCGGCAGCTGCTGCAGGACAACTTCATCGGCCGCGAGTACCCCAAGAGCCAGGCGGACAAATGCGCGTGCCCCGGTCCTGGATGCGCCCGCTGGGCGCACTGTTGGCGGCGGGCAGGCTGGGGCTGCTGGCCGGTTTTGCCGTGCCGGTGCTGGGCACGCTCGCTGCCGCAGGCCTCGTGCTGTACTTCCTCGGTGCGTTCTGTGCCCACCTGCGGGTCCATGACCGCCAGTTGGGACCGTGGGCCGTGTTCTCCTGCCTGGCGGTGGCCGCCCTGGCCGTGAACCTGGCCTACCACGGCCCCTCATGACCCGGTGGCCTGATCAGCCCCGTCCCCCAGGAGGAGCTACACCCGACTCGATTGATGGCGGGGTCATAGACGGCGGACTGCGCCAGGCACGCGACGTATTCGACAAACGACCTGAATAAGACCGTGTCCCACGTGGTGAGGCGGACGTGTCGCTTGTAGCGGCAGACGGCGGCTGCGAGGCCGGATGATGAGGATTCTTGAAAATGGCTCTGTCCGCAGTTCCGTGAATCCCCAGGGCAGCGGTGGGAACGGGGGATCGTTTCGGCAGGGTGATTCCTGCCGTGGCGAGCAAGACGGTCGAGGATGTGCTGTTCCCCGGGATCGATGTGCGAGTGGACCGCGTCAGCGACCCTCCGACACCTTGGTCGTGGAGGCGGTGTCCACCGCTCGTCCGGGCGCTGCCCGGACTGCCGGAAGCGCGCCAGACGCGTACACAGCATGTACCAACGCACCCTGGACGAGCGGCCGTTGAGCTCGCGCAGGGTCATCGTCCGGCTCCTGGTACGCCGGTACTTCTGCGACCGCAGGAGCTGTTCCCGTCGGACGTTCGTCGAGCAGGTCAGCAGCCTGACCGAGCGGCACCGCCGCTCCAGCGTCGGGCTGACGGGCTGGCTGCGGTCGATCGGTGGAGCTGGGCGGCCGTCCGGCCGCACGGCTGTGCCACCGCCTGCGGCTGGCCGCGGGCCGGACCCGGCTGCTCAGGTTGCTGAAGGCCCCGCGGGCGCCGGATCGCGCTCCGCGGGTGCTGAGGGTGGACGAGTTCGCCTTCCGCAAGGGCTGCACCTACGGCACCGTGCTGGTCGACGCCGAGGCCGGACGCGTCGTTGACGTGCTGCCCGACCGAACCTCGGAGACCTTCGCGGCCTGGCTCAAGGAGCATCCCGGAGCGGAGATCATCTGCCGGGACCGCGCCTCCGCCTATACCAAAGCGGTCAAGGAGGCCGCCCCGGACGCCCTGGAAGTCGCGGATCGGTGGCGTTTGCTTCAGAACCTGTCGGCGGCAGTGGAGAAGAACCTGCCACCAGCACCGCAACTGCCTGCTCAAACACGCCGAACAGGAGGCTGAGCCGAGGGGGTTGGAACCGGTCCTGACGGACCTGCTGATGCCGGAGTTGCCGCGCACTCAGATCATCGAACGCACCCGGCACCGCTACGAGGACATCCACCGCCTGCTGGAGAAGGGCTGGACGATCAGCGCGATCGCCCGGCGGCTGAACTTGGACCGCAAGACCGTGCGCCGCTTCCGCGACACCGACCTCGACCAACTGCTGGCCTCCGCCCGCGACCGCCGCCCCAACGGCGTCCTGGAGCCGTTCAAGGCATACCTCAACGCCCGCTTCACCGAGACCCAAGGGCAGGTCAGCGGCACCCGCCTGTTCCACGAGATCCACGAGCGCGGCTACCGGGGCAGCCGCCAGGTCGTCCGCAAACACCTCGCCGCTCTCCGCGCGGGCACCGCCGAACCGGTCCGGGCCGACATCCCCAGCCCACGCAAGATCACCTCCTGGATCATGCGACCGCGCGAGAATCTCACCGAGAGCCAGGACCGGCGGCTGCTTCAGGTCCGGCTCGCCTGCCCGGACATCACCCGGGCCTGCGCTCGCCCGCGCCTTCGCCGACCTGGTACGTCACCAGCGCGGCTACCTGCTGCTGGGAGTGGATCCGGCAGGCCGAACAGGATGCACCGAAGCCGATGCAGAGCTTCGCCGGCTTCCTCCGCCAGGACCTCGACGCCGTCACCGCCGGCCTCACCCTCCCGTGGAGTTCCGGTGTCGTCGAAGGACACGTAAACCGGGTTAAAACTCTCAAGCGAGCCATGTACGGCCGATCCTCGTTCGAACTCCTCCGGACCCGCATCCTCACCCAGCCATGACCCTGGAGCTCGAGCAGAAGCTGGTTTTCAAGAACCCCGCCGTGGCACAGCAGCCATCTACCAGGCTGTATGTCATGGGTGGAGTTACAGGAGGCACAGTTCTCGCCCTGATCGGTGTTCTCCTCGGGACTGCGGGGACCCTCGTAGGGCAGTACCTGGCGACGCGTGTCGAGGTGCAACGTGATCGGCGGCAACGCACGGACGCAGAACGCGCTGAACGCAAGGAAGCCATCTTGGGATTCCTCGCTGCCGCGCAACGCGTCGAGTTAATACTAGATCGCCGAGAACTTGGCCTCCCGACTTCTGAAGACCCTGCAGACGAGAAGCTCCACGACCTGTGGCTGGCGAAGAAGGCCGTCGAGTTGACCTGTGCGCATGAGACAGCCCAGGCCGCCCATGACTACACCACGGTGCTACACACCCACATGCGCAACACCGTTCCGTCTGAACAGAATCCCGCCAAGCGCGAATATCGCTACGCCTTCATGGAGGCGGCACGGAACGCATTGGAGAGCGGCCGCCCCAGGATCAGGCGCTGACCCTGGGGCGTCCGGGACTCCCACCATGATCGCGGTTATCACGAAACTGCGGACAGAGCCATTTTCAAGCGCCGACAGACCGCTGCGTGGGCTCAGGGGGAGGGCCGGTCTATTGCGGCAGTTCCTTGAGTATCGGCCAGGAACGGCGGTGGAGCCCGACGCGGGCCGACCGACGGATGAGGGAATGGCGTCAGATGAGGCCGCTGGCCGGGGGTGGTTCTGCACATTCCTCCTGGCGAAAACACTTGCTACCGGTCCATCCGAGGAGATCGCTTTACCTTTGCCCCCGCGGCTGGAGCGTCGCGAGGCAAATCGTCCCCTGCTGCCATATAGGTGATGCACCGTTCCGAAATCATCTTGGTCGTGGTTGTCCTGGTGACGAGTTGCTCATCAGGAGGGTTCGATGCGCCGCACCCCATTCCGTCCGGTGGCGGCCACGCTGTTGGCCACAGCCGCTCTTATCGCCACCGGTTCCGTCGCCGACCCCGCCGCTGCGGCGACCTACCGCTGCAAGAGCGTGCGCGTGACCGGCCAGACGGTCGCCGTCCGGTATGATCCCGATCCACGCGCTCGGATTGTCCGTTACGTTCGCCGTGGTGACGTCCTGCGCTCTTGCTTCACTCATCTGGGCCGTGCTGAGTCCAGCGGCGACTATTACCGGGCATGCGACAAACGGGGCCTCGACTGGTATTGGGTGAAAGGCGGCACTATCCCTACGACGTGCGCCCGAAAGATCAGTTGAGTGTTGCTGCTGGCTAATCAGCTCCACCTTCCCACCGCTGTAGGCGCTGCAAATTACCGGAAGACGAGCTGGTTAGGCCGTCTGGGATCCGGGACGCTTGAAGACCTGCTGCCCGTGCCAGATGACGTACTGGGCGTCAACCGTGTCCCGTCCGGGACGGGGTGAAGCAATGGGCTGTCCATGAAGGGCGTCAATGGCTCGTCCCGCTGGGCTGCGGGCGACGAACATCTCGGATACCTGGATACGGAGTTCGGGGAGAAGACCGAGGACACCGAGATCGAAGAGCCTGTGATGCAGGGAGCACAGGGCCAGTCCGTTGCTGACCTCGTCGGGCCCGTCTTGGCTGTGCCACCGAACATGCGCGGCCTCGATACCCACGGGATTCCGGCCGAGCGCTCCGTCGAATCCGCAGAAAGCGCAGGCGTACGCGTAGGCGCGCAGCACCTCTTCGGCGAACCCTGCACGTCTCTTGCGTCCCTTCCTTGTCGCCGGCTCGTAGATCACGTCATCCAGGCCGACGAGGTCCAGTCCGATGGCATCGCGGATGGGCAATTCCAGCGCAGGGGTGAAGTGCTGCTCCAGCAGGAGCCGTACGGCTCCTGCGAGCGTGCTGGGATCGGCCAGCAGCTTCTCGACCTGGATGTGCAGCCGTCCATGGGCGCCGCGCGATCGCAGCCAGCTGCCGCGCTCCGGAGCGTCCTGATCAATGACGTTGCCGTGTCGGTCCCGCAGGTCCCACACCTCGCGCTCAAGATGCACGAACGGCATCGCGGCCCGCTCCCGCGCCCTCGAACGGCTCGTCATGGCTGGTCCGAAGTCGTTGATGAGGCGGCTGACGGGCTCTTCTGCTTCGTCGTACGTGACCGCGGTATTGCCCGAGACGAGAAACCGCCCCAGCAGCCAGAGCACGAGCAGCGGCTTGTGCGGCGCGCGGCGGCTGCCTATCTGAGCGCGCCGCAGTCCGGACAACGCGCTCATCAGTTCGTCCTGTGTCACGGGCCCACTCTGCCATCCCGGGTCTTGATCGCATTGGGACATCCGCGGCCGGGGAGGGGGCTGCTTACCGCTGTTTGGGGTGTCCGCGGAGGGCGCTGAGGACGAGGCGGCCGTAGCGGGTGGTGAGGAGAGCAGCGGAGGTAGCGAGGGCAGCGCTGGTGTAGGCGAGGAGATGCCAGGGGTTGTCGTCGGCGAGGACCTGTTGTGCGGCCAGCGCGGTGCTGATGGGGAGGCCGAGGATGGTCAGGATGCCGAGGGCGCCGCTGATCTGTTGGCTTTCCTGGCTTTGGACGAGGCGGGCGTAGTCGGTTGCTTCGGTGAGGATCTCGGCGAAGCGGGCGGGGAGGCGGTGCTGGTTTTGGTATGCGAGCAGGAGGTCATTGGCCGGGCCGTGGTGGGTGAGGTGCTGGCGCCAGTAGGTGCTGCGGAATTGGGCGATGTGCTCTTCCAGCGCAACGACACGGCGGGCGAGGTGGGTACCGTCGAAGACGCGGGAGAGGTTCTCGGTGAGCTGGTCGATGTGGCTGTGCTGGATCGTGCCCAGGAGGAAGGCGTCGAGGTAGACGGTGCGGGCGAGTTGTTCGGCGTATCCGAAGAACGGGTCGTCGTGGCCGAGGTCACGGCGGCGGCCGATGAAGGCGGCACCGTCCCGGAGGACTAGGGCGCTCCAGTCTGCTGATAGGCGGAGTGTGCCGCCGGTGAGGGCGGGGATGTCGGTGGTGTCGGGCGGGTAGTCGACCGCGTTCGTGCGGGAGGCCAGAGCCCACAGCCACTGGTCAGCAGGGCACCAGCGGCGACGGTAGATCCGGGGGTAGAGGTGCGGCAGGCGTGTCCGGGCCGGGGTGAGGAAGGCGATAGTGAAGGGCGCGGCGCCGGTGGTGAGGCGGGCCTGGCCCTGCAGGAGCTGTTCGGGGTGGAGTTCGCCGGTGAGGGGTGAGGGCGGTGCTGCCTGGCGGCCGGCGAGGGCCCGCAGGGTGTCATGGAAGTCGTGGAGTGTGGTGCCGTCGGCGGATACGTGGAGGATGGCGAGAGCGCGGTGTGGGTCATTGCCGAGTGGGGTGTGGAGGAGTTCTACTCCCTCGGCGGTGAGGGTGCCTTGGGTTGCGGTGGTGGTGCGGTGCCAGCGGCAGGGGCGTTCGGGCTCGCCGTAAAGGACCCGTGCTGCGGCGGTGGTGAAGTAGGTGCTCCGGGTTGGCCGGTCCGCGCGGCGTGCGCCGTGATGGAAGGGCAAGGGGCCTTCGTCCCACGCAGGGGGAGAGGGCAGTTGGGCGGGCAGGACGACGGCGATGGTCTGGCGGACGCCGGACGCGGGAGTACGCGTGGGCCTCACTCGTAGAAGGCTTCCGGGTCGGGCTGGTCGAGGCGGATGACGAAGGTGGCGCGCCAGGCGTCGGAGTGGGGCAGGTGGAAGCGGACGCGTTCGCCGGTGCGGATGGTGCGAAAGCCTTCGGTGACGATGTCGGTGTAGTCGAAGGAGTAGCTGCTTCCATCGGCTTCGTCCTGGACGACGAAGGTCCCGACGCGGCCTTGGGCGCCGCCGCCGAAGGCCTGGCGGTCGATGATGCGGCCGAAGTGGGGTGGGCTGTCGGGCACGGTGCCGGCTGTCTCCTCACTCATCGCTGCTGCTCCAGTCGGCCCGGGGCAGGTCTTGGACGAGGCGGAAGCCGACGACGTTGCTGCTCCCGCGGCGCCGGTAGAGGGCTTTGGCACTGGTCTGGACGGCCCGCAAGGGGTTGTCGTAGGAGCCGCCGCAGATGACGGCTTCCCCGGGGTCGTTGAGGCTGGTGCAGGTCCATTCCCAGACGTTGCCGACCATGCCGCGGATCCCGTACGGGGACCTGTTGGAAGTGTGGGCCTCGACCGGGGTCACCCAGGCATCGGCCAGCTGGCTGCGGTCGTATTCGGCCTTCCATGCCTGGTAGGTGACGATCGGTCGGCCCACCCAGGCGTCGACGCAGTTGACCGCGTCCAGGTCGGGAGTGTCGCCCCAAGGGAAGAGCCGGCCGTCGGTGCCCCGGGCGGCGGCTTCCCATTCCAGCGAGGTCGGCAGGCGCTTGTTCTCGAAGGCGGCGAAGGCGTAGGCGCTCCACCAGTTGACGCAGACCGCGGGGTAGTTGTCGTAGCGGGGATCGCGGTAGTAGTCGGGGACCCTCAGGCGTTGTGTCCAGGGCGTGTGGGTGATTCCGGCGGGCTGGTTGGGGTGGTCCCAGTCGGAGGTGCCGTCCTCGTTCAGGACCTCGAGGAAGCGGCGGTAACGGGCGACGGTGACCGGGTGGCGGTCGAAGCGCACCGGGCGGCTGATCCGGCGCAGGAGCAGGCGCTCGGGCGGGCCGACGAGATAGACGCCGACCGGAAGGACGCAGTCGTCGCTGGCCGGGGTCCCGGTGGAGTGGTGGGAGAGGAAGGCGCGGACTTGTTCGGTGAGGTGCACGCCGCCCGGCAGGGCTGCGGCCTGCTCCCGGTTGGAGGCCGGAGCGAGGTAGTGGGCTGTGAGGAGTTCTTGGTACGCGGAGTGCAAGAACGCTACCGCGTCGGTGCCGACCGGGCGGAACAGCGCGGCCAAACGGAGCGCGGCAGTGTCTATGCGCCCGTCGCGGAAGATCTCCGGGCCCAGGACATTGTGGAGTTCCAGCAGCGGGAACACGGTGCGGCCTGCGGTGAAGGCCCGCCCGGCGAGGTGGGCGAGCGACTCGGCCACGTGCGCCAGGCCCGTCGTGTGCAGGGTGGTGTCGATGTGCCGGGCGAGCAGCTGGCCGAGGGGCATGGGTTCGTCGACATCGAGAGCGGCGGAGAGTTTCCGCTCCAGCGGTGTCGCCCCGACGACGATGGTGGGCGACTGCGTGCCGGGGCGCGGGTCGTCGATCAAGCGGAGGACGCTGATGTGGGGCATGCGGTCGGGGTCGACGCCGCCTGCGTACATCTGCTCCACCAACTGCTCCGAGAGTGCGCTGTGGTGGTCGAGGAGTCCGCGGACCTGCGGGGAGTCGGCGAGGAAAGCGACGCGCGAGCTCATCACCACCGACGACTCAGCCGAGAGCACGGGGGCGAGGTCGGCGAACAGGCGGAGGAAGCCGGCGGGGCTGGGTTCGTCGACCGCTTCGTCGATGGCGTCCAGAACGCACAGCGCAGAACCAGAGCGCACCAGGTACAGGAAGAGGGCGAAGGCCCGGTCACGGTCCTCGGCGTTGCGCGGAGTGACAGTACGGGCAACGTACTCGGCGAAGGTCTCGTCCTTCGCTTTCAGGCTCAGGTCGAAATAGAAGCGATGCCGGTCGACGGCTGGCGGCGAGTCGGTGACCAGGGTCCGCAGCAGGGTGCTCTTCCCACTCCCCGGCCGCCCGATGACCAGGACGTTTGCCGAACCGTGGGCCATCTGGGCCAGCAGCGCTTCCGCGTCCGCCGCATCCGTGATCCGGCTTTCGCCGGTCCGGGGGTCGGTGGTGAGCAGCGCCGCGGGCAGTGGGGCGCGCTCCGGCGAGGGGACTGGAGCGGCGGTGGCGACGGCTGCGAGATGGGTATCGAGGTCGATCAGGGTGCCGACGAAGTGCTCGTAGCGGACGCAGCGGTAGTCCTGTCCGAGGAGTCCGTGGGTATCGGCCAGGTCGTCGTCGAGGATGACGAAACGAGTGACTTTAGGCAGCCGGGTGCGCAGCAGTTCGCCGCCGGTGGAGTCCAGGACGGAGCCCAGTTCGTCGGCGTTGGTGGACAGCAGCAGCTCCACGTACTCCAAGCGCACGCCGGATTCGCGGCAGAACAGCTGGTAGACGGTGTCCTGGGAGAGGACGAAGCGCTTGGCGACGCGGTAGCCCAGCGTGATGTAGAGGCCGGAGAGGAACTCCGTTCGGCGGGCGGCCTCGGGCGCCAGGTGGGGATCGCCGCCGGTCAGGGCCTGGTGGGCGGTGCTGGTAAACCAGGCCAGGACCGTGACCAGCCGACGTACGGCGAGCAATCCGTCTTCGTCTGTGATCTCGTAGCCGTCGTGGGAGGAGCGGTTACGCAGGCGCTGGATGTCGGTGAACGCATCGATGACGGTGCTGCTGCGAATGTGCGGTCGGCATCCCTTGATCAGATCGTTCAGGGCGCGGCCCGCCGGGTCGCCGGGGACCTGGTGGTGCCGCCATAACTGCTTCAGCAGCTTCTCGGTGAGCTTGCCGATCAGTGTGATGGCATTCTCCGGGTAGCCGTCGCTCAGCGATCGCAGCGGCCGCTCAAGGTCAAGACCCAATCGCTCGGCGATACGTGTGTGGTCATCCAGCTCCAGGCGCAAGCGGCTCAACCGCTCATCGACCATGCCGGTCACGGCCCACTCCCGGGAACTTCAGACGGTACGGAAGGCGATACGGACTCCTCGCGTCGCCCCAGGACGAAGGCGAAGCGATCGGGGAAGCTCAGCTCCGGCTCCGGGTGACGGCGACGGATCTCCTCGATACCCGCTTCGATCTCCGCATCGCTGAACAAGGACAGCAACGACATGTAGCGGGCCCGCACCATGGCCAAGTACCGCTCGGTGTTGAGGGTGAGCTGATGCTCGACATACGTGAGGCTGGTGCGCAGGCCAGCAGAGGTCAGGTGCTGGGCGATGTCGGCCGGGTTGGGCTGCAACGCTTCGTACCGCTTCAGGGCCTCGCTGAACAACGGGTACTCGATCGTGGCCGGCAGCATCACGATCAGCAACCGACCGCCCGGGGCGAGCTGCTCGGCGAGGCCGGCCAGCGTCGCCCCCTTGTCGGCGACATGATGCACGGCCTCCTTCATCCACGCCGCATCCAGCGGCGCATGCGGCAATTGCACGCGCCGCTGCGCCAGGTCCTCAGCAGACGCCTGGATGGGCCAGAGTCCCTCGGAGGGATCGAGTTGCTTGAGCATGGCGGCCGACGGGTCCACGCACTGCAGCGGGAGCTGGGGGTTGACGAGGTTGGCGACTTCACGGGCGAACAGCCCTGTGCCGCACCCAATGTCCGCAATCCGGTCCGAGGGCTCGATCTCCAGAGCTTCAGCGATACGGGCGGCCATCCACCATAGGTAGTCCGGGTTGTAGGCCCAGTTGTCGTCGTACGTGTCGGCAAGCCGCTCGTAGTGCCGATGCACCTCCCCTGGCACCGATGTATCCCCCATCTCGAAACCCACTTGGGACCCGCGTTCCGTTCAGCGTACTCGCCCGGCCACTCAGGGCAACCGGCCCACGAGGCAGGCGGACGATGTTGCCGTGCTCAACACTGAGGCTGTTCAAACGAGAAGATTCGGCCGTTCCTGTCTGACCGATCTCACATTCACGACATGCGAGCCCAAGCCGCAGTCACGACGTGATCAAGGCATCGTGCGCTGAAGCTCTCGCATCGCGGGGCGGTGCGTCCCTTCAGACGTGGCTCCCCCTGACCATGACGCGCGGATTCAGGTGCTCCCCGGCCTGACGAAGTGCCTCCTGTCGTCTCGTCAGGCGTATCAACTAGATTCATACGCCTATAGGTTGCGGTCATGTCGTGCGACGGGGGTTGTTCGGGGTGGGGAATCGGCCGACGGATTGGCATGTCCTTGACCTGGAGTCGGATCCGGTGCCGGGGGATCCGGAGCGGGTCAAGGGGCTGGCGCGGAGGCTGCACGACTTCGCCGACGATGTCGGGGACGCGCTGCGGCAGATCAAGGGCATGGCCGAGGACGATGCGCTGCTGAGGTGGGCGGGAAAGTCTGCGGACGCCTTCACCGCGGAGTTCGAGGACGTTCCCAAGAATCTGCGGAAGCTGAAGAAGTCCTATGACTTGGCCGGGGACGCGTTGGCGGCGTACTGGCCGGAGCTGGAGAAGGCGCAGGACGACTCCCGGCGCGCGCTGGAGAAGGGCCGGGAGGCCCGTCGCGACCTCTCGACCGCCAACACCCGCCTGGAGTCGGCGAACGACTGGGTGGACCGGGCGGGGAAGAAGGCCAAGGAGTACGAGGACGCGGGCAAGAAGAAGGACATCCCGCCGCCGGATGAGAAGGAGGTCCGCGCAGCCACCCGCAACGCCACGCACGCCAAGGACGCCCAGCAGTCCGCGCAAACGGCCGTCGACAACGCGCAGTCGGCGCTGGATGCGGCCAAGAAGATGGCCGCGGATGCGAAGAAGCTGCGGGAGACGGCGGCGGAGAAGGCGAAGAAGAAGCTGGAAGAGGCCTCCGACGCCGGGATTCAGAACCGCAGTTGGTGGGAGGAGGCCGTCGACTGGGTCTCCGATAACTGGGACACCATTGTCGCGGTCTGCAAGGTCGTCGTCGCGATCGTCGGCATCATCGCCATGATCATCGGCGGGCCGATCCTCGGCGCGATCGTCCTGATCGCCGCCCTCGTCGTTCTTGCCGACACCCTCCATAAGTACGCCAACGGTCAAGCCACGCTCTGGGATGTGGCATTCGCGGCGCTGGACTGCATCCCGGGTATGAAGGGCCTGACCACCCTTGGCGGGCTGGCCAAGGGACTCAAGAGCCTTGGCACGGTTGGCCTGAAGGGCATGGCCAAGGGGCTGGGCAAGAGCCTGAACTCCCTGCGCAAGGGCGCAGACGATGCGATCGGCAAGAGTAAGCCGACCAAGGTTCGGTGCAAGGGCGGAGACCCGATCGACATGGTCTCCGGCGAAATGCTTATGGAAGAGACCGACGTCGAGCTCCCCGGCTTGCTCCCGCTCGTCCTGCGCCGTACCCACCTGTCCACCTACCGGTGGGGCCGCTGGTTTGGCGAATCCTGGGCCTCCACGCTCGACGAGCGACTCGAACTCGACAACGACGGGGCACTGTTCGCCACCGAAGACGGCATGATCCTTGTGTACCCCGTCCCAGGACCGGGCGCATCGGTCTTGCCGCTTGAGGGACCGCGGTGGCCCCTCGACTGGGACGGCTCGCCCGGCGCACCCATACGCATCACTGACCCACAGACCGGCCATACCCGTCACTTCGCCCCGCTGGCCAAGACCGCGTCCGCTGACAGTGCGTTCACGATGCCCCTCGCCGCAATATCCGACCGCAACGGCCACCGTATCGACTTTGACCGGGACGAATCCGGCACCCCCACCGCGGTCCGCCACTCCGGCGGCTACCACATCCACATCGATACCGAAGACGACCGCATCACCCGCCTGCGCTTGGCCAACCCCGAGGGCGGGCCCGAAGGCACCACCCTCCTGCGTTACGGCTACAACACCGAGGGCCACCTCACCGAGGTCTACAACTCCTCCGGTCTCCCCTTCAAGCTGACCTACGACGACCGGGCCCGCATCACGTCCTGGACCGACCGCAACGATTCCTGGTACCGCTTCACCTACGACGACCAGGACCGATGCATCCGCGGCGAAGGCGCCGAAGGCTTCCTTTCCTGCACCATCACGTACGACACCGAAAACCGGGAAACGCGCTACACGAACTCCCTAGGCCATACCACCACATGTCGCTACAACGAGCTTCGCCAGCTCGCAGCTATTACTGACCCTCTGGGGAACACCAGGCGTAATGAGTGGAATCGTCGCAATCAACTCCTGTCCCAGAACGACGCGCTTGGCCACACGGTGCGTTATGAATACAACGGGGCAGGTTGCCTTACCGGCATCATTCGCCAGGACGGCTCCTCGGCAAAGGCCGTGTACAACGACGCGCAGTTGCCCGTGGAAATACATGAGCCAGGAGGGAAAATCTGGCGTCATGTCTACGATGAGCGGGGCAATCGCACTCTCACTGTCAGCCCATCGGGAGCCGAGACCCGGTTCACTTATGACAAGCACGGGAACTTGACCTCCGTTTCCGATTCAATTGGCGGAAGTCAGCAGATCAGCTGCAATGCGGCGGGACTCCCTGTAAAAATAATCGACCCCTTGGGCAATGTCACGAGCGTCGCGCGCGATGCCTTCGGCCGCATATCAAATATCAGTGATCCGCTAGGCCATACCGTCAACTTGAACTGGACCACGGAAGGTAGGCTAGTACAGCGCCAGATCGGTGATGACCCCGCTGAGATATGGGAATGGGATGGGGAGGGAAACCTTCTCGCCCACACCGACAGAGTCGGCCAAACCATTCGTTACACATTCACTCACTTCGACAAGCCAACATCGCGAATCACGCATGATGGTTCGCGGTATAGCTTCACATACGACACCGAACTTCGGTTGATCGGCATAACGAATCCGCAGGGATTGACGTGGTCGTACGACCACGATGCATCGGGCCTACGGATTTCGGAGACAGACTTCAATGGCCGTCTAACGCAGTATGGCCGCGATGGTGCAGGGCGACTGACCTCCCGGACCAATGGCGCAGGTCAGCGAATCAATTACGTTCTCGACTGTCTTGGCCGGACCAGGAAGACGGTCGTCGATGGCAAGACCACCGCAGGATTTGTGTACGACGCGGCGGGACAATTGGTCCAGGCAGCCAATCCCGACAGCACGGTCACCATCGAGCGGGATGGGCTGGGGCGCATCCTGGCCGAGACGGTCAACGGCCGCACTATGCGATACACCTACGACGAACTCGGCCGTCGCAGCAGTCGTCTCACCCCTGCCAATGTCATGTCCGAATGGTCCTATGATCCAGACGGACGCCCGACGTCTCTCCAGACCAATACCGGCAGGCTGGAATTCTCATACGATGCGGCGGGGCGCGAAATCCGACGCCGATGGGGAGACCGGGTGGCGCTGTCCCAGGAGTGGGACATGGCGAACCGGCTTGTCGCCCAGACTGTTTCAGCGCTCGACTCCGATCTCGAGAGTGTGCGCCAAGAGACGCTGATCGAGCACCGCAGCT
Organism: Streptomyces sp. 7N604; assembly: GCF_052245475.1. Classification (NCBI taxonomy): domain Bacteria; kingdom Bacillati; phylum Actinomycetota; class Actinomycetes; order Kitasatosporales; family Streptomycetaceae; genus Streptomyces; species Streptomyces sp. 7N604. The sequence continues at coordinate 94,534 of NZ_JBQQBX010000010.1, forward strand.
ATTCATATCGACCGGACGGGTTCCTCACGCAGATCCGTGAACTCTCCACGGGCGTGCAAGAGCATGTGCTTGACCACCACGGTCGAGTTACAGCTGCTCATGCCCACGGGCAGGTCGAACGGTACGCCTACGACGATACCGGCAATTTGATTCATGCAGATGCACCGGAACGGCGGAGCGTTGGCGATATTGAATATGCTGGCACCTTGATACGTCGTGATTCCCGCACGAGGTTCGACCACGACGCGCAGGGACGGCTCGTTCGCAAGACCCGCCGACTGCTCAATGGCCAGTCACGCACATGGACGTTCACCTGGAGCGCGGAGGATCGCCTCACAGGAGTGGAGACGCCCGACGGTCAGCGATGGCGGTACGCCTATGACCCGCTTGGTCGTCGAATCGCGAAGGAGCTCCTTGATGAAGAAGGGAACATCAAGGACCAGATTACTTTCGTCTGGGACGGCACGCGGCTGGCCGAGCAGACCACCGGCCACAAGCACACCACGTGGGACTATGTTCCTGGCACTCACCGACCCCTGGCTCAGATGGAGCAAGGGACGAAAGCAGGCGGCAACGAGCCATACCCCGAGTCCGACCTGAATGAACTCAGTCAGTCTGAAATCGACGCCCGCTACTACGCCATCGTCTCAGACCTCGTGGGAACACCCACCGAACTGGTTTCGTCCAGCGGTGAAGTTGTGTGGAAGCAGTGTCGTACGGTATGGGGGCTGCCGATTGGGGGATCCCATGCAACCCGGCCCGTGGATTGCCCCCTGCGTTTTCCGGGACAGTACCACGATCCCGAAACCGGTCTGCACTACAACTACTTCCGTTATTACGATCCCGAGTTCGCCCGCTACGTAACCCCGGATCCACTGGGGCTTGAGCCCGCCCCCAATCATTACGGCTATGTCAACAACCCGAGCACTTGGGCCGACCCCGGCGGACTGGCTCCAACCGAATGCACGACCACCATTTACCGTCGTCAAACAGATCATCCGGACAGCCGAAGGCTGGAACTTGATGAAAACGGCAACGTTACTATCAACGGTGACGGGCGGCTGTACCTCAACATGAGCGGGGACGTCACCCCTTCTCTCAACTTCAGAGGCGGCGACGGGTACATAGTAGCCTTCGACGTTCCCACATCCTACGTAGACAGGGTCCGAGACCTCGCCCTACCCCAACGGATGCCTCGCGGCATGGGCCTCAGCCCAAGAGAGTATCGTCATCTGCGTGCCGAGAGGCCGGAGATTTCTGATCCACACGTAAGTCCGGACCTTTACGGCATACCCCCTAATATGCTGGATGAGTTGCAGAACGGCGTCATCATCGAGGGTTCGGGGCGGATCATCGGAGGAAGAAGTTGACAGACACGCGCTTCGAGAACGAGTTGCTCAGGCTCACTGCTGCTCCGCCTGCCATGGGCAGTGCAGTCCATTCATTGGGCGTATTCGAAGTCGAAGTTGAGGGGTCCCTCGATCAGTACGCCTCCAGAGTTCGGGAGGCGCTCGCAGGCGCCGTGGGGATTGCCAAAAATTACAGCTTCGATGTCGATGAGCTCCCGTCGGAGCCTCTTCCCCATTGGCTTGTACAGATCAGCTCGCAGCGTGATAAGCATGCGCCTGAATCCGGTAGCAACAGCTTCAGCGAGCGTGGCGCCCAGCAGTACGAGTCGATGCGCGGGGAGGACAGATGGGATCTGCAGGAGTGGATCTCTTGCTTCGATCCTCAGCTACGGTACTGGTCTTGGTGGGATATCACGCGTAGTACAGATACGAGTGTGAAGATTTGGATCGACACCCGCGGTGAGGCTGTGGTGGGCTGCGAGGAACTGCGTTGGATCATCTTCGTCGCTGGTGCATGTTCGCTCAGCGAAATGGAACTTACAAAGGGAAGCGCGTGGTCGCCAGAGGCCTCATTGGGGTGGGGAACCGCCGACGCTTGAATCAATCCGGAATTGCGACGATACCTGACCTGACGTGTAGGCGACGTCCGGCAGCGCTGGTCCGCGCTCACTGACCGCGGTTGGGGCTGGCCGGCTGATACCCCGGGCCTCCGATGCCCACCGCGGAGTGGAACGCGTCCTGCACGAGAGCGACGAAGGCTTCGAGATCCACCAAGCCACACGACGGTTCATCACCGAGTTCGGCGGCCTGGAGATCAACCAGCAGGGCCCGGGTAAAACGATGGCCTGGTCAGCGAGCTGGGAGAGGAAGGCAGCCGCGTCATCCCATGGGCTACCACGGAGAACGGAGAGTTCGTCTTCTGGCTCGCTCGTCCGGGACAGGACCCCGGCACCTGGACAGTTATGGTGAACGACAGCCGCGGCCCCGAGTGGGAACACCACCACATGAGCTGCACAAGCTTCTTGGTCGCAGTCCTCGAGGTGGACGCGCGCTCGGAATCTTCTGGGAACTCGGCCGCAGAGCACGAATTCCGTCCAAGTGCGACTTCCGGTGACATCATTTCCAGGCTTCGCTTCAAAGCGCTCAGCAGGCTTCGACGTTTCACGGCAGTCGGTTCGCGCGCGGTCGTCCGTCGCGCCCCGACCCAGGGGGTGATGTACTTGTCACGGTCGTGATGCGCCGACGGCTCAGCCGGGTGAGCGAGGGCCATGAACCTCTGTTCGCTCCCCCCTCGGCCGCCGGGCCCCGTCCTGGCCTTCACGTGCCCTTCCGGTGCTCCGGGGCGGATCGCCCAGCGTCCTGATTTGATCGCGATAGAACAGGCGCAAAATGGGGTGAATTGCTGCCAGTTCATCCAGGCCGAGGTGGGTACCACCCGAGCGCATCGACGTGATTTGGCCAGAGCGATACGGACTGCGCAAGGCTCGCTACGGAACTGACACGTGTGTGCAGTAGCGTAACCACGCCATTCAGCCTTAGGGAGCATGGAGTTGAAGTTGCAACAGCGCACGCTGACAGCCACGGCCGCCTTGTTCGCAGCCGCTACCCTCACCCTGACAGGGTGCAGCAGCGGCGAGGAGAAGGGCGACGGGAAGATCGCCGGCGCGGAGGAGAAGAGCAGCGAGCCGTCCCCGTCGCCCTCGTCTCAGTCAGGTTCGGTGAGCCGCCCGAAATTCAAGCTTCCGTCTGACCTGTCCTACAACTTTGACTGGGCCAAGACTGGCAACCAGGACAAAGACGCTGTCCTTGCTGACACCGAGCAGATGATCAAAGCCGTGGACATGGCCATCGCCGAGCAGAACCCCACGCACGAGGCATACCTCTTCTACACCGAGGGGACGGCAGCTGCCGGAAGCCAGGAGTTCATCCAGTCGTTCGTCGACAACAAGAACCGCATCACCGGGACCAAGAGGTTCTACAACGCCCGAGCCGAGGTCAAGAAGGACAAGACCGCCTCTCTAGTTTACTGCGAGGACCAGCGCAAGGCGTACAACAAGAGCCTCAAGACGGGGAAGACCAGCGTGACGAAGCCGTCGAAGGACGACTTCGTCATCTATGCCAGCCGACTTCGCGCAAACGATCAAGGCGTCTGGGTCACGGAAGAGTTGACGTCTCAGAGGGGGAGTTCCGAATGCCAGGCCTGAGCCTGAAGCGCCCCACCGCCTTAGGCTTTGCCGCCTCCGTGGCAACAGTCCTGCTCACAGCAGGTCCGGCGTGGGCCGGTTACGGAAACGGAGGAGCCACGAACGGGGGCAAGGCCAAAACTTCCGGCGACGCCGAGGAAGACGGCACGCTCTCTGCCGCAGTCGTCTACGACCGCTCGAAAAACGGATCCGGGGGTCGCGCCGGCGCGCCTGCCCCGGTCGGGACCTGGTCGCCGCCGGCCTGCTGGTATGCGCCCAGGTACACGCCGGAGCAGTTCAAGAAGTACAAGGAGAAGATTTGGGAGGTGGAGTCCAGCAGTCCTCAGTGGGACTTTGAGGAGCGCAAGCGGTACGTCAACGGCGGACCGTACAAGAACTTCAACCTGGATAAGTCCGGCAAGGGCTACTGGTGGGACTCCTACTCTGCCCCCAACTACCCGCCTGGGTGGGACAAGTGCACCAAGCCGCCCTTCTGGGTCGACAAGGGCGACCCGCCACCGGCCGACACCCCAGAGGCCGTCACGCCCGAGATCCTCGCCCAGCTCGCCTACGCCGAGATACGCGTGCCCGACACGGAGGTTCAGCTCAACCCCGAGGGCGCGACGAAGGTCAACCTGCCTACCTGGGCCTGGCTGGACAACGCGGAGTTCAAGCCCGTCTCGGTCACCGCATCCGTCCCCGTTCTCAACATCCAGGCGACCACAACGGCGGAACCGGTCTCCCTTCGCATTGAACCGGGCACCAAGGATGCGGAAACCTACCCCGCCTCCGGCGAGTGCCCGATCAAGGACGGGCGCATCGGCCAGCCCTACACCAAAGGCCATTCCGACGACGATCCGCCCTGCGGCGTGAAGTACCTCCGTTCCAGCGGCGACAGCACCTACCCGCTCAAAGCAACCATCACCTGGAAGATCCACTGGACCGGCACCGGCACGGACGGCGGCCAGCTTCCCGATGGACAATTCGGCACCACGCAAGACGTCACCGTCGAAGAGGTCCAAGCGATCAACCGATAACCAACCGCCGCACGCGCAACGGGGAGGCTACGGCGTGGGCGACAAGCTACGGCTACGGGCTAACACCGGGCACAGGCATGGCCGGGTCGTGAGTATCTCTGTGCGTGCGGAGGTGGTGGAGCTGCTGTTCCGTGCCTGTGGTCAGGTCGACTTCGGGTTTCCAACTGAGGAGGCCGCCAGCTCGTGAATTGTCGGCAAGCGTGCCCGGAACGTCGCCTGCGCGGGCTTTCGAGCGTATGACGGGTACGGGGCGGCCGGTGAGCTGCTGGGCGATGGCGAGGATGTCGCTGATCGAGCGGTTTGAGCCGACACCGATGTTGATCACGGTGTTGGTCACAGGCGCGGTAGCGGCCCTGATCGTGGCGCGGACTGCATCTGCGACGTAGGTGAAGTCCCGTCGCTGGTCGTCGTCGCCGAAGAGGTGGAGGGGCGTCTGGTACAGGGCGGCGGTCAGGGCGCGGTGGATGAGCATGTCGGTGCGCTGGCGGGGGCCGTACACCGTGAAGTATCGGAGGGCGACGACGCTGGTCGCTGAACTCGGCCGGGCGGTGTGGGCCAGACAGAGCTGCTCGGCGGCGAGCTTGGTGATGGCGTACGGCGACGCCGGCCGGGGACGATCCGTCTCGGCGCTGGGAGAACCGTCAGTCGGGCCGTAGACGCTGGATGACGAGGCGAGGACCACCCGGGGGATCTTGAGGCGGGTCGCGGCGTTCATGACGCGCTGTACAGCCTGGATGTTGGCGGCCACGTAAGCGTCGAAGTTCGGGCCCCAGGAAGGGCGTACTCCGGGAAGTGCGGCGAGGTGGAAGACCACATCGGCGTCCAGCAGCAAGCGTTCCATGGGGCAGTCCAGCAAGTCAGCCGTAATCGGAACGAAGTTGGGGAAGCCCGTGAATTCGGCGAAATTGGCGGCGGCAGCCGGGTCGCTGTCCATAGTGCGGCGGTCGATGCCGATCACCGTGACGCCGGTATGGAGGAGAGCCTTGGTGAGGTGGGAGCCGATGAAGCCGGCGGATCCGGTGACGACGACGCGGCGTAGTCCGGTGAGCGCAGGGGCGGCGGCTTCTATCAGCGGCACGGTTGCCTCCAAAGGCGAGAGCGATTCGGGGAGGTGTGTGAAGACGCGGTGGGACGTAGGCACGTCCAAGGCCAGCGGTAGCCGCCTCTGCCGACGTAGGGAGCAGTGAGGACGCCGTGGAGGTCGGCGTACCGGAGGAGCCGCGGCAGGGTCGTGCCGTCAAGCTCGCGGTCGTGCGATGCTGCGGCTGCGTTGTAGGCGGCAAGAGCCTGAGCGATGTGGTCGGCCGGGGGTGCCCCGTGCGTCATGGCCAGGGTGACGACGAGTTTCGCGAGGTCGTAGCCGAAGGGGGCGAGCGAAAGGTCGTCGGTGTCGAGCGTCACTGGCCGGCGGTCGGGAGTGATCAGGATGTTGCGTGGATTGGTGTCCTTGTAGAATGCGGCGGGACCCGTGGTGCCGTGATGGAGGAGGCCGAGGGCCTCGTCGAGGTCCTGGGCCATGGCGATGTGGCCGTCACGGAAGCGCTGGCGCAGGGCGGTTACTCGGAGCCCGACAAAATCAGGGATGACGTGGCCGTCGCATACGTACACCGCCGTGAGCCGGGCCCCGTGGAGGCCTGCGCACCACGCTGAACCATGCGCGTCCCCAAGGTGGGCAGCGAGCATCACGAGGTCGCGGGGCTTCGCATGTCGGCCGTTGATCCACTCGAATTCCAGCTCGGTGGAGCGGGAGCTGAGGATTCGCGGCAGGGCGAAGGGCTGGGCGTGGGAGGTGAGCCACAAGTGGTTGCGCTGAGCTCTCACGCGGGCCGCAACGCTCGCGTACGGCTTGACGAAGGTCTGCCGCATCATGAGCGGCGGCCAACGTGTGTGTCCACGGCATGCGTTGCTGCGGAAACCATGGCCGATGCACAGTCCGGCAAGCGCCTCCCGGACGTCAGCTCAGCCTGGCTGCCGTTTCCTTCAACCACTTTCGTGCGTGCTGACGGCTGGTGAGCAGGACGACCTCGGCGTGGTCCCTGGCGAAGTCGTCGATCTTCTTCAGAACGCGTGGGCGCATCGTGCGGCGGTAGGACAGGACGTAGCGGATCACGCCCATGTGGATCCGGTTGTAGATCCCGTTGTCCTTGTTCTGGCCGCGGCCATGTCGGAGCTGGCGGGAAATGATGCCCCAGAGGCAGCTGCGCGTCGGCAGATCCATGAAGACCACAGTGTCGCAGGCTTCGAGCCGCACCTGGAGCGTGGAGTTGTAGTTGCCGTCGATCACCCAGCTCGGTGCGCTCACCAGCTCGCGCTGCAGGGCCTCGAACTTCTCCTTCGGCAGTTGATTCCATTCGTCGTCGTAATAGGCGGCATCCAAGTGCGTCACCGGCGCCCCGAGCAAGCGGCCCAGCTCCCGCGCGACGTATGACTTGCCGCTGCCTCCGCAGCCGACGATGGCGACCTTCTTCATGGCGCTCCAGCGTAGTGAGGACGGGCAGCCTCATCGGGCGGCCCCGCGGGTGACGAGGGTGTCCAGGACGGAGTCGAGCGTTCGGATCTGTTCGCTCAGCCGGAAGAGCTTGAGCCGGTCGACACATTCGGCAAGCAGTTGAGCGTGTGCCGGGGTGCCGGCCTGCGCGCGGAGCTCCCGGAGCTTGCCGATGACATCGGAGCCGTCGCGGACGAGCAGCGGCTCCGGGACGAAGTGGTGGGCGTGGCGTATCTCCGTCGGGCACAGCGGCAGACACCCGGCGAGTATGGCTTCGAAGATCCTCTGCGTCATCTGTCCTGCGCGGGCGTAGCTCGGCGGCAGGAGAAGCACGGTGGCCAGGGCCTTGGCATAGATGTCCATCGCCTCGTAAAAGCCGAGGCGACCGAGGAAGTTCACATGTGACCAGCGGTCGGCCTCCGGCCACTTGCCTGCCACGGCATGCGGGACGAGGGCTGCGGCTGGAGCGAAGTAGCGGTCGAACGCCTCGTCCCGGTCGTAGCGGTTGCCGACGTACGCCAGGCTGAGCGGGCGGTCGGCCGAGGCGAGCGTCGAGGGCGCCGCGCGGTCGAGCCGTGTGTCATCTACGGGGAAGAGCAGTGAGATCGCGCCCCGCGTCGGCGCGAGGGCTGCTTCGCACACGGCGACCCACGGGACCTGACGCCAGGAGTCGGTGGCGGGTAATCGCCGGTCCTTGTCCCAGATGATCGTCGGGATGCGGCTCCTGCGCGTGTAGTGCTGCAGCAGCTCATCCTGCCGGTGCAGGTCGCAGGTATGGCGCGGGCTGCCACACGGCGTTGCGTTGCGGCCAGGGATGGGCCAGCGCCACTCCAGGAACAGCACATCGATCTCGGGCAACCCAGCGTCGAAGTTGTAGTGGAGCATGTCGCCGGCTTCGAGCCGGTCGCGGTCGGCCTGGAGGAAGACGAGCTCGTGCCCGCGTCCCGCGAGGGCGTCGACCAGGGGGCGGCGGTGGCTGCGCCCTCCGTCGGGGGTGTCCACGACACCCGGGCCGAGAAAGCCCCAGAAGCTGTAGCCGATCTTCATTTGGTGACCCACCAATCCTCGAGAAGGAGCGCATCGAGCCCGGATTCGGTCAGGCAGGCCAGTGCCATGTCCGGCGTCCCGCAGATCGGCTTGCCCTTGATGTTGAGGGATGTGTTGATCAGTACCGGAACGCCTGTACGCAGCGCGAAGGCCTCGAGCGTCGCGTGAACGAGCGGATTCTGCTCAGGGGTGACGGTCTGGACGCGGGCGGTGCCGTTGGCGTGGACGATGGCGGGGATCTGCTCGCGGGCCTTGGCCGTGACCTGGGACGCCATCGACATGAACGGCGCCGCTTGCCCCAGCGAGAAGTACTCGCCTGCGCGCAGCGCCGGTACGACCGGTGCGAAGGGCCGGAACGGCTCCCGGAATTTCACCGTCGCGTTCAGCCTGTCCACGACGCCCTCGCTCAGCGGCGAAGCCAGGATGGAGCGGTTGCCCAGCGCGCGGGGACCGGCCTCCACCCGTCCCTGGAAGACGCCCACGATGCGGCCGCGCGCGAGCTGGCCGGCGAGGAAGTCGGCTCGGTCTTCGCCCAGCCGCCGCTTCTGGAGGCCCGGCCATCTGTCCCAGTCCACCTCGGCGGACGACCAGGACGGGCCGAGGTAGCACTGCCCCGCGATGCCGGTCAACGGCTCCTGACCAGCGAGCAGGTGAACGGCGACTGCCGCACCGATCGCGGTCCCGGAGTCCCCCGGAGCCGGGGGGACGAAGACCTCGTTAAAGAGGCCCTCCTCGATGATCCGGCCGATTCCGACGCAGTTGGCGGCCACACCGCCGCCCACACAGAGGCGGGCGGAGCCGGTCAGCCGACGGGCCGTACGTGCAAGGTGGACCAGCACGGTCTCCGTGCGTTCCTGCAGCGCGGCGGCGAGGTCCCGGTGGATCTGTTCGACGGGCTCATCCGGTCTGCGCAGTGGGCATGTGGCCGCGACGAACTGCGGAGTGACTCGTGCGGCTCCGGATTGCAGTGTCCTCGGCGGGAAGAGCGTGGGGTCGATGGCGAACCCGTCGGACGTGGTGCGCACCGCCTGGGCGAGGATCGCTCGGAATCGGGTCGGGTCTCCCCGCGCAGCCAGCGCCATGACGGTTCCCTCCTCGTCGCTGCGTCGCCAGCCGAGGTGCTGGGTGACCGCGCCGTACACGTAGCCGAGCGATGCCGGGTCGTGGATCGCGTGGAGGGCGCGGAGCCGTGAGCGTCCGGAGTCGTCATGGCGACCATGGGCGATCGTGGTGGTCTGGGTCTCGCCCAGGCTGTCCACGATCAGCACCGCAGCCTCGTCGAAGCCGGAGGCGGCGAAGGCGTAGGTCTGGTGAGCCCGGTGGTGCACGACGTGCTGGACCCGTGCGCGCGGGAACTTCCGTCCGAGGGCGCGTCCGCGCGTCACCGTCCGCATGGCCACGGTGGCGAAGCCCCGGGCTCGCGGAAGGGCCCGGGCCCTCGTCTGCCCAGAGCGGAGGAGAGCAGCGGCACTCGGGAGAGCCATGAGATACCGCGGTCCGGAGAAGTTGTAGGCCACCCTGTCGACGTCCCCGGGGCCGAGGTCGGTCTTCTGTAGGAGCCAGTGGACTGCGTGCTGTGGGTACTCCTTGGTGTGTTTCACCTGGGACAGGCGTTCCTCCTCGACGAATCCGACGAGCCGGCCGTCGACGAGCAGCGCTGCCGCGGAGTCGTGGGTATACGAGCACAGCCCAAGCACTGCGCTCATCGGCCGGCCCCCGTCGTGATCGCCCTCTTCCGACGATTCCGGAGGTGGGCGTACCAGCTGAGAAGAGCCGGGCCGAGTGGCGCAGGAATCTCTTCAGCGGCTCGCTCTGCACGTTCCAGCTCACCGTCCTTCCATAGCCGGTAGCTGTGCATCACATCGCCCATCGACGCCCACCCGGGGTGCTCCCCGAGGCTGCCACCGTGTCGCACGTGATCGAGGAGCCGGTCGAAGCTGTCCCAAGGAGTAACGAGCGGGAGCATCTCGGCGACCGGCCCGGGATCGCCGAGGGGCAGGCCAGCGGCCGCGGCCATATCCCGCTCGTAGACGTGCAGCGAGTCGACGTGGTGGTGGTACTCACCGAGCCGGGCGCCAACCCAGCCCGCCATCAGCTCGTGGAGCACGGTGGTGAAGAACATGTCGTACGGGAACCCGACCCACACGTCCTGGCTTCGCATGGAGGTGGACATGTGCAGCCGTCCGTCCCGCAGGTGGAAGCGGAACCCGAGCGTGCATGGGACGTCGCGGTGGCCGAGGGCGTCGCGGGCCGGGTCGTAGAGCTGGATTACGGCGCGGCGGGAGTGGGCGTCCTGGCGCAGAATGGCGATGACGCGGGCGAGCTGGTCGAGGCTGCCGCCCCAGCGGCGCATGCGCGGCCCGTACGCGCCACGCAGTACGCCATCGTCGGCGTACTGGCGCAACTGGGCGTTGTAGTCGAAGATCCACGGGTCGTCCGTGCCCATCAGGTGCCAGACCGTCTCGGCCACCGCGAATGCCGGGTTGACGATCCGGCCTGTCGGTAAGTGCAGCAGCCGGGCGCGGGGGCGGGTCAGGACGAGGTGGACGTTCAGGAGCTCGCGCGTCGGCATGCCACGCGGATGCGCCGCGTGTCCCGATCCGGCCGCGGCGCGTACGGCTGCTGAAAAAAGCTGGGCGACGCTGTCGCCCTCGAACGAGACGGTCATCGCTGATCCATTCCGTGTGACTGCGCGATGGCGGTGTTCTCGGCCAGCGCCTTGATGACGATGTCGGCGACGTCGATGGTGCTGCGGCCATCCCACAGGCAGATCGAGGCCTTGGCCGCGGCCGGAACCCGTACCGTCTGTGGTGTCTTGTCGATACGCGCGAGGGCCATGGTGATCTCCTCGCCGGAGGTGCAGCGCTGAGCGGCTCCGTACTCGGCGAGTTCGAGGGTGCGGGCTGCCGGGAGGGCGAGCTCCAGCACCGGAACGTCCAGGAGCATGGCCTCGATCCCGCACGTGGATGAGGCACTGATGAGCGCGTCCGCACCGGCCAGGCATCCGCGGGCTCCCACCTCGGGCGCGGCCACGGCTACGTCGGCGCTCCCGGTCGCGTCAAGCAGGGCGGTGAACGCGGTTGGGCTCTGCGCCGGATGCGGTGCGATCACCAGCCCCCAACGGCCGCCTGTGCGCCGGATCCCTGCCAGCAGGACATCGAGCTGGCCGAGTATGCGCTGCTCCCTGGACGGCTGGCATGCCCAGACCGCGATCCTCTGCGGCACGACACCGACCTCGTCCTTCAACACGCCTTCCAGGTAGGAGCGTTGTGGGCCACGGTTGGCCTTGGTGAGGGTGTCGAAGCGTGGCTGCCCGACGACGTAGCTGCGGGCATCGGGGCGCTGGGTCCACGTCCGCGCGGTGAAGACATCCCGCGCTCCCATGACAGCGATATGCCGGCAGTGCTGCGCACGCCACGGAACCTGTCCCTCCACCCACGCCCCATGCTGGACGTAGACCGTCTCGGCACCAGCGCGTTCGGCCGCACGGACGGCCAGGACGCCAAGCGGGCTGGTGTCGTTGCTGCACAGCAGTACGCCGGGGCGTACTTGCTCGAGTACGTGATCGAGCCAGCGCTCGACATGTGCCGCTGCTGTCCACGACGGCTGGGTACAGCCTGCACTGCGTGCGAGCACCTGCGTGGCGAGCTGCGCCACCCGGTCGAGCAAGACCTCGTGCCGCCCGATCACTACGGTGCGCTCGCTCCGTGACGCCTGCAGTTCCGTGACCGGAGGCCCACCGCTGTGGGCCAGCACTTCTCCTGGAAGGCGCGCCAGGCTGATGTCGGGGATAGGGACGTCGGGAAAGCGCTGGTCCGCCTCCGTGGCCAGGGCCATGACGGCACTAGGGACGCCCCGCGCGGCGAGCTCGACGAGCACCGGGAGCAACGTCTCGACGTGACGGGACGTCCAGGAGACGGCGCACACGGGAGATGCAGGGAGTTCTGGAGGGAGCACAGGGTTCTCGCGAGGTGGATTGCTCTGCTCGTCCGGGGGCCCTGGATTGCTAGACCCCAGCACGTAGGAGATGCCGGCCTCGGTCGCGTCGTAGGTGACGTAGCCGAAGGACGGGCTGCTGGTTGCGGCGACGAGGTCCGGCTGATCGCTCGCCGGTGGCACCTCACGCAGCGAATGCAGCCGCCTGACCATACGCATCATCAGCCGACGGATAGGGACCTGCTGCACCTGCAGCCAGCCGACCCCGCCGCGCGTGACGACCGCGCGGCCGTGTTCGTCCTCCAAGGCGAGCATCAGCGCATCGACATCACGCTCTACGGCGTTCGTGCTCATACCGAGCCCTTCGTGACGGTGCCTGGTGCGCTTGCGATGACGTCCGCTGCCAGGCGCTGTTTGCTGATCAAGAGGAGGCCTCCCGTGATCTGGCGTGAGGGCGGAACCCCGTACCAGCCGACGGGGATCACTGCGGGAATGACCGGCTGGTACGGGGCGCTGGTGGGCCATCTCCGCTGCGGTTTCTACGTGATCGCGTGGCGGAGGGGCCTAGGAACGACGGTGGCTGAAGCCGAATGGCGGCGGTACGCCGTCCCTCCGCCGTTTCTCCGCCATCCCGAGGCGAGGAGAAAGGCGGAGGAGCGGCGTCCGTATGGCGTACCGGCGCACCTCGCACACCCGGGAGGCTGGTGAAGCCCAGCGGGCCAACCACAGGGAGCGAGGCAAGGCAGTGCACCCATCAGCAACGGACAACGTCACGACGCACGAACTCGGAAACGGGCTCGTCCAGCACCGGTGGGTGGACCTGAGCAGGTACAACGAGCCTCAGGTGCTCGCTCGCGAGCAAGTGCGTCAGGCCCTCAGCGGCCGAGCCTCCGGCTCGCGCATCGACGATGCGGTGCTCGTCGTGAACGAACTGGTGACCAACGCGCGGCAGCACGCCGGCGGTGGGCCTTCGTGCATGAACCTGGACGTCTACGAGGACATCGCAGTGATGTGGATCCACGACTGTGGGAAGGATGCTGAGGCAGTCCGACTGCGAACGTCGGCAGCCGACGTGTGCACCGAGCTCGGCGAGAGCGGCCGCGGTCTCTACCTTGTCGAGGTCCTGGCCGCGAAATGGTTCGTCTGGCCGACGGTGGAGGGCAAGGCGGTTGTCGCGGTGATCGAGCTGGATGCCGCGAACGCTACCCCGCCGACCCTCCAATGAGATCCGGAGCCATGAGCGGGACGCTTTCCACTACGTCCCACCGGTATTCGGCACCGCAGCGTCGCAGCTCCACCAGCTGAACCTCGGCGACGTCGAGATCGACCGCGTGCAGAGACCGCAGTGGGGCGATCGCCTCCGTCAGTGGAGCTGCCGGGCGTCGCCGGTTGTTGTAGGCCAGGCTGAGATGGGGCCGGAAGACCGACGTCGGCTTCTTGGAGGCGAAGCCCACCCGTTGTCCCGCCTCTAGCAGCGCGGCATGGAGGCGTACGAGCGGCTCCCACGGGCCGACGGAGAGGCGTACGGCTCCGCGAGACCCGGCGAGCGGCATGGCCCGCAGGGAGAAGGCGCCCGGCAATGCGTCTGCCGCGTTGTTCGCCAGCGTCTCCAACTGCCTGTGCGTGAGAGCATCCGGTCCTCCGACGCGCGTGAGCGTGATGTGCAGACCGTGTGCTGGCACAGGATCGAGGCAGAAGCACTCCAGCGCCTTCTGGCAGCGCTGTGCAAGATCGATGAGTGCTGGCGCATCCGGGAAGGTCAGCAGCCAGTAATACGCCCTGGTGCCGTCGGACCACCCCGGCCGGGACCAGTGGTCGATCATCTCGTCCAGGGCGCTGAAGGCCGCCCAGTCATGCGCCGCGATGGTCACCGGGTCGTTCAGGCTGGCAGGAGGTTCGGCGGGAAACGCGGCGGGGTCCGCGCTGAGCACGGGAACCAAGTGCTCTCCTTCGGCATCACTGTGCCCTGGAGTGCGACATGGCCAGGGCTGCTGGCTGTGAGCTCCACGCCCGGAGCTCGTCGTCATACTCGCGCACGGCCGGGTGATTCCGCCATCGCCGGGCCTGCTCACGGAGATCGTGGGATCGCTGCCACACCGACCTGATCGGCGATTCACCGGAGAAGACGAGCGCCTCCTTGCTCAGAGCCATCGCGTGCTCGATGTCCGGCGATCGCTGCTGGAGCAGGGCCGTGGAGATGTCGAGGCGGACGAGCGATCGGCTCCACGAGGAGTCCGAGTGCTCGACCAGATCGTCGATCTGCTGGGCATCGTTGAGCACCTGATCGACGTTGTGGAGCGAGACCTGAGCTGTGATCGCGTTCGCGAGGGTCCTGGCGTATCCGTACGGTCCAAAGGAGATGCACGAGGTGATACCGGCTGGCACGTCGTGGAGGTCGGACAGCTCGAGAGCCTGTCCGATGGCGCGGTCGGTCCCTTGGCGGTCGCCGATCTTGGCGAGCGCCCGCGCCCTGCCGTTTGCCAGCAGCCGGACGGACTGGGCGCTGCGCGGTGCCCGGTCGACTGCCGCGGCAGCGCACGCAGCCGCCTCGGCGTACCGCCCCGCGTAGTACAGGCCGAAGGAGAGCGTGCCGCTCGCCCAGAGTTCGGTCTCGGTGTCGCCGATCGCCTGGCTGAGGTCGCGCGACTCGGTGCAGTACGCCTCGGCGAGTGTGAAGTTGCCGGTGTTGACAGCCATGTAGCCAAGCAGTCCGGCGGCCCGGGCAGCGAAGCGAAATAGCTCCTGCCGCGCGGCCGGCGGCTGCTGACCATCGAGAAGCGTGTGCGTTAACTGCCGCAGCAAGCGAGCCTGGGCCCTCATCTCCCTCGGCCCATCCTGCTCGTAGCGTGCGACGATGCTCTCCAGCGACGAACCGATGAAGGCGAGCGTCGCCCCGTCGACATTTCCTGCGGTGAGTAGCCGAGCACGGGCGATAATGTCCTGGGGGCGCTCCGAGTCCTGCTGCACCGGCCAGGGTGTGGGGGCCGCCCGACCGGTGCTGGCCGAATGTGTCGGTAGCGGTGTCGCTCGGTGTTCCGGCACAGCGAACAGCTGTGAGACGGGGCTGCCCAGCATGTGTTCCAGCACCCGGCAAGTGTCTGGCCGCGGGGTCGTCTCGAGCTCGCCTCCGAGCCAGCGGTCGAACTGGCGGCGCGACACCGTGAGCGAAGCGAGCCGCGGATCTCGATCGCGCTCGGCGAGCTCGGAGGCCGCACGCTCGTACTGGACCGCGAAGGCCTCGTACTTCGTCAGATGACGCTGCTGAAGTAGCTGCCGGAACAAGGTCGTCCGGGGCATGGGGACATCCTCCAGTACGGCAATATCGGCCGACGCAGAGGCGAGCACGCCGATGGCGGTACGCACATCGGTCGGCTGCGGCGCGCATCAGGAACGACACGCGTCGTGACTCCAGGAAGCATGCCGGTTGCCGCACGTGCTAGGCAACATGTCTGGAGAACATGCCTCATTCGGGTTGTGAGCCGTGGAGCCTGACGGACAGACTTCCAGCATGGCCTTGAAGCGGAGCCTGGTCCCCCAATCTGTCTACCGGCGCCAACTCGCCGCGCGGCTCAAAGTGTTGCGCGAGACCTCTGGACTCACGCTCACCGAGGTCGCAGAGCAACTCGAGGTCAACCAAGGATCGCTGAGCCGCATCGAGAACGGCGAGCGTGGCACAACACCCGTCCTCGTCAGGGCCCTGCTGGACTGCTACGGCATCGACGATGCCGCGGACCGCGACGACGTCCTCGATCTCGTACGGGCCGACAAGGAACAGCAGAAGCCCTGGTGGCGGAAGTACTCGACCGTCCTCACGGCTACCCGGTACGACGGCTATCTAGCCCTGGAGGCCGGCTCGGTCGCCTTGTCCAGCTACCAGCCGATGCTCGTGCCAGGTCTTCTGCAGACCGAGGACTACGCCCGCGCTGTCATCTCGCAGATGCGGATGGACCTGACGCCCGGGCAAGTCGAAGCCTTGGTCAAGGTCCGCGTCGAACGACAGAACAGCCGCCTTGCTGGCGACCAGCCGGTCAAACTCTGGGCCATCCTCGACGAAGCGGTCATCCACCGCACGATCGGGTCAGCGTCGGTCATGCGCGACCAGATGCAGAAGCTCCTGACTGCGAACGAGCAGCCGAACATCACGGTCCAGCTCCTGCCCTTCTCCCTCGGAGCGCACCCAGGGCTGTACGGCCCATTCGTCATCCTCGCCTTCCCCGACCCCACCCCGGACCTGGTGTGGTTGGAGAACCCCAAGAACTCCGTGTACCTCGAAGCTGCTGACGACGTCGAGAACTACCAGGAAGTCTTCGATTACCTGAGAGGCTGCGCGCTCTCCCCGGCGGAGACGCGTACCCGCCTCGCACAGATCATCAAGGAGCTTCACCCGTGAGCACGCCCAACGCCCTCTCACACGATATCGATCTCTCCCATGCGTGCTGGCGAAAAAGTTCCTACAGCGGCGGAGCCAATGACTGCGTCGAGATCGCCGACCTCGGACCGTACGTAGTGGTCCGCGACTCCAAGAACAAGCACATGCCGCCGCTGGTGTTTGATCGGAGCGTGATGGCTGAGTTCCTCGCCGCGGTCGCGGCGTCTTCGGATTGCTGTACAGCGCTGCGATGCCGGCGCCCCCGGTAGCGGCAGCATCCCACTGCGTCTTGCGGTGACGCGTTCTGCCGGTCGGGCGCGGACCTGATGTGACCACGCCCGGGGCACTCCCGGACGTCTGCCCGGGCGGTGTCGATGCTGCAGGTAGCCTGCGCGTGGATACGAGGAGCCCGTCCATTTGAGCCCTCCTCGTTCCATGTGTCCTGTCTATGCAGCCTTCGACCGCACAAGACGGCTTTGCAGCTGATCAAGGGTTATATGTAATCACCATGCGAATTACGGTCATTGGCCATGCAACGTTTCGATAAAGGCTTCCGGCCAGCTCGGGGCATATCTGGGAAATGTGGACACTTCAGGCCTTGATCTTTCGTCGCGAAGGGCACCAAGATCCTTCACAAGTTGTGCACTGAGTGACCGTAAGGTGCATGGTTTGTGAGGGGGGATCGCTGTGCTGACGGCTGCGTCTGCGCGCTTACGTGTTCTGATCATGGTGTTGGTGCTGTCCGTGGTCGCGGGCGGTGGCTGGCTGATCAGGGTCGCGGTTGACGATGGAGGTGGGGGCGCGGGCAGTGCGTACCGCGGGCCGAAGCCTGCCGCGCACCAGCAGCCGGTGTCGCTGAAGGAACGGCGGGAGCGGACCAAGGATCGTGCCAAGGCGACGAAGTCGCATGGCCTTCCGGTGACGAAGAGCAAGCCGGCCTCGGCCCAGCAGATCGAACTGCTGAGGCAGAACCAGCGACAGATGAGGGCAGGCGGCCCGAAGCTCCATGGTCCGTCTGTCAGCTTAGGCAGCGGCGTCAACCGTGCTTCCTATGTGACTCGTGCCGATGCGGCTGCGTCTGCGGCTTCCTATTCGAGCGGTGCATTGTGGCAGGTGACGGCCGACCCGTTCGGTAACACGGCGGCGCAGCAGGGCGGGTTCCTGATGGCGCTGGGCAACCACATCGGTGCCGCTGTTCCAGGTGAACCGCTGCAGCTGTCCGCCGCGATCTACCAGGCGGGGGGTGCCAGCGGTGAAGTGCACCCGGTCAAGGTGCGCTGGAAGTTGGATGCGTACAGCTGCCGCCTGAGTCAGGACGACGTGAAGTGGTTCGACTTCGGTCAGACCGTGTCGGCGCCGACGTTGAACACCGGAGTGGAACTCCCGGTGGTGAACGCGTCGATCACGCTCCCAACCGCGGAGTGCACGAACTCCCTGCCGCAGTACTTCATTTACGTCTGCACGACCGTGACGGACGACTCCACGGACACGGAGTCCTGCGGCTCGTACAACTCCTACTACATCGTTCCGGCCCTGCCCGATGGCGCGGCCTGCAGTGCGGTGTGCGGGGACGCAAGCGGCTCGGTGGGCACGACGGTGATGCGTGCAGACCCGGTGAACACCGCGACGGGCGCGTTCACGGAGGCGTTCACCGATGCCCAGGTCTCCGCGCCGGGAGTGCCGCTCACGGTGGGCCGCGTCTACTCGTCGGACAACACGTTCACCGGCGCGCTGGGCAAGGGCTGGCAACTGCCCTGGGAGACGCGGCTGCAGATCGAGTCCGACGGCGATGCGGTCCTGATCGGCGAGGGCGGCACCCGGCACACCTACACCGAAAAGTCCGGCGGGACGTTCACCGCCCCCGGCCAGGCCCGCTCCACACTGGCTGCTGACGGCAGCGGCTACAAACTGACCACAGCCGATCACACCACCTACAGCTTCAACGCCTCGGGGCTGCTGACCGCGCTCAAGGACCGAACCGGACGCGGCCTCACGCTGACCTACACCGGAACACAGCCCACCAAGATCACGGACGCTGTGGGCCGATCCGCGGTTCTCTCCTACGCCGGTGACCGCCTTGACACGGTGACGTTGGCCGATGGCCGGGTGCTCGACTACGGCTACACCGACAACCGGCTGACCAGCGTGACGGCCCTGGACGGCAAGACGGAGATCTACGGCTACAACCCCTCCGGCCTCCTCGACGCGATCACGAACGCTCGCGGTAAGACCGTCACGTCGAATGTCTACGACTCTCAGGGGCGCGTGACGTCACAGACAGACGCGCTCCAGCACACGACCACGTTCACGTACTCCAAGAACGGCGTGTTCGACCAGGTCGACGTCAAGGCCCCGGACGAGGGCGTGTGGACGGACATCTACTACAAGAACGTCCTGTTCACCCAGCTCGACCCGTTCTCGAACAAGGGTTACTACCGCTACGACGCGCACTTCAACCGCACCAGTGCGGTGGATGCGGAGATCCGCGAAACCGAGTGGACCTTCGACGCGTCGGGCCGGATGACCGGCCGGTCCAACAGGGCCTCGGACGAAAGCTGGACCTACGACAGCAACGGCAACGTGGCCACGTACACAGACGGCGAGTACAACAAGACCGTCCTCGGCTACAACGCCAACAACCAGCTGATCACTGTCAAGGACCCGCTGCTCAAGACGTCAACGTACGACTACAACGCGACCACAGGGCTGCTGGAGAAGGCCACCACGGCGCGAGGCAAGGCCACGGTGTTCGGCTATGACGACTTCGGGAACCTGAAGTCGGTCACCACACCGAAGGGCAACGCGACCACTTACACCTACGACGCTTCGGGCCGGGTCAAGACGGTCACCGACCCGCGGGGCAACGTCGCCGGTGCAGATCCGGCGAAGTACACCACGACCTACACGTACGACGCGGCCGACCGCACCGAAACGGTCACCGACGCCCGAGGCAATACGACGACCTACGACTACGACGAGGTCGGCAACCTCACCACGGTCACGGATGCCGCGAAGCGGACCGCCACATACGCCTACGACGACGCCAACCACCTGTCCCTGATCACGGACCCGGCGCAGAAGCAGACCCTCTTCGGCTATGACGTCGTGGGCCGCGTCAACAAGGAGACCAACCGCCGGGGTGCCACGACCACCTACCGGTACGACAAGGCCGGCAACCAGATCCAGATGGTGACTGCGCGCGGCAACGCCACCGGCGCAGACGCGTCGAAGTACACCTGGAAAATTGGCTACGACAAGGTCGGCAACCGCAAGACGGTCACCGACCCGCTGGGCAAGACCACCGCGTTCACCTGGGACGCGGACAACCGGCCCCTGTCGGTCACCGACCCTCTGAACCACACCCGCGCCGTCACCTACGACGACAACGGCAGCGTCACCAAGACCACCGACGGCCTCGGTCACGGCATGACGCTGGCCTACGACGACAACCATCGCCTCGCCTCGTCCAAGACCTGGGCCGGCTACCTCACCACCTACGAGTACGACGACGACGGCAACCTGACCGCCGAGGTCTCTCCGGAAGCCGAGCGCGCCACCTACGGCTACGACGACGACGGCCGACTGGCCAGCATGGTCGACCCACGCGGCAACGTCACCGGAGCCGACCCCGCAAAGTACACCTGGACCTACGCCTACGACCCGGCGGGCAACGTAACCTCGGTCACCGACCCGCTCGGGCACCAGCGCACGACCGGCTACGACGGCGTCGGCAACATCGCGTCCATCACCGACGCCCGCAACAAGCAGACCCGGTACGAGTACGACGAACTCAATCGCCTCAGGAAGGCCACGAGCCCTGACACCGGCACCACCGGGCTGACCTATGACGTGGCCGGGTTCCTTCAGACCCGCACCGACGCCAACACGCACACCACCACCTACGGCCACAACGCCGAAGGCCAACTGACGTCGATCAAGAACCCGCTGGCCAAGACGGTCTCCTACGACTACGACCTCGACGGCAACCGCACCAAGGTCACCAACGCGCGCGGACAGACCGTCACCACCACGATCGACGCCCGCAACCTGCCGACCAAGGTCGCCTACTCCGACGGCACCGCCACGGAGACCTACCTCTACGACGACGCCAGCCGCCTGAAGCAGGTCACGGACGCCACAGGCACCCGCACCCTGACCTATGACGACGACGACAAGATCCAGTCCATCACGTCACCCGGCGCGTCCAAGCCCTTCAGTTACGCCTGGAACACCGACGACACCCTCAAGTCCCGCACCTACCCCGACGGCCGGGCCACCAGCTACACGTACGACAAGGTCGGCCGGATCAAGAGCCAGACCACCGACAGCAAGGCCACCGGCTACGGCTACGACAAGGCGGGCAACCTCACCTCGGTCACCCTGCCCACCACCACGGCGCGCACCGAGACCCGCACCTACGACGAGGCCGGCCGACTGGGCTCCACGACCACGCCCACCGGCAGCAACACCTTCACCTACGACGAGAACAACCGCCTGACCGCGGACAAGCCCGGAACCGGCTACCCGACCCGCTACAAGTACGACGACGCGGGCCGCATGACCCGGGCCTGCACCGACACCTCTGCCACGTCCTGCCTGACCGGAACCAGCGGCAGCACTTACACCTACGACAAGGTCGGCAACCTCAAGACCTCGGCTGCCGCGGGCGTCACCACCACCTACGCCTACAACAACGCCGATCAGCTCTCCTCCACCACCGCAGGGTCGACCACCACCAGCTACAGCTACGACGCGGACGGCAACCAGAGCAAGGACGGAGCCGACAGCTTCACCTACGACCCCGTCGGCCGGGTCAAGTCCGCCACCATCGGCACCGACAGCTTCTCCTTCCTGTACGACGCGGACGGCAACCGCACAGTCGCCAACAAGAACGGAGCACTGACCCGCACGTCCCGTTGGGACATCAACAACCCGCTTCCGCAGATCGCCACGGACACCAACGGCTCCGGCGCCCTGTTCGCGGACTACCAGTACGACCCCAACGGCACCGCCCGTGCCATGAACCGGACCGCGGGCACCTTCTACTTCGGCCACGACCGGCACGACTCCATCACCAAGGTCTTCGACGCCG
Source organism: Streptomyces sp. 7N604 (assembly GCF_052245475.1). Lineage (NCBI taxonomy): Bacteria > Bacillati > Actinomycetota > Actinomycetes > Kitasatosporales > Streptomycetaceae > Streptomyces > Streptomyces sp. 7N604. The sequence goes on from NZ_JBQQBX010000010.1 coordinate 116,035, forward strand.
CCGGAACCGACAACTACCGCTACAGCTACAGCGAATGGGGCCGCTCCACCGGCAAGGCCACGACCAGCGGCGGCCGGACCAGCATCTTCGGCTACACCGGCCAGTACAAAGACCAGTACCTGCCCGACCGCCTCCTGCTCCGCGCCCGCAGCTACGACCCCGCCCAGCAACGCTTCACCACCCAGGACCCCGTCCTCGCCGCCGTCGACAGCCCCAACCAGTCCGCGTACAACTACGCCGACAACGACCCCGTCAACCTCTCCGACCCCTCCGGCAACTGCCCGATGTGCATCGGAGCAGCTCTCGGCGGCATCGTCGGCGGCAGCGTCTACGCCCTGACCCACCGGGACGACTTCGACTGGGGAGACTTCGCCGCCGCCACCGGCAAGGGCGCCCTCATCGGCGCCGGCGCAGGCCTCCTCGCTCCCGCCGGCGTGGGCCTGGCCGGCTCCCTCGGCCTCAGCGGCGGCCGCGCCCTGGCCGTCGCAGCTGCCACCGACGCCGGTATCGGCATGGGCTACACCTGGGCCATCAACACGGCCCAGTGCCAGCCCACCACCCCCACCGACCTCCTCCTCGGCGGCCTCGGCGGCGCAGCGGCCCCCCTCATCGGACCCGCCTGGCGCGCCCTCAAGGGATTCTTCGGCAAGGCTCCCACGGCAGTTCCGCCTCGGTTCGGCCCAGGAGCAGCTCACGCTGACGATCCGGCGTTGGGTGGAGTGAATCCCTACACTCCCCGAGGTTTCAACGGTACGGCAGATTATGAAGAGTTCTCGCGCATGCTGTACAGCGGCCTAAATGATGTGGGGTACGGCGACTCAACGGCCATCTTTCAAGGTAGCTCTGTAACGGGCCAAAGTTTCCGGACGGGGCAGCCCTTCAGGGCTGAGAGTGATTACGACATTGCGCTGGCCGGTGAGGGGCTGCTTGAGCAGGCAAGAAAAGCTGGCGTTAGCCTTCGTTCGGGTGGAACGCGCACCGGTCCGCTACGAGATGTGGATCTTCGGAAGATGCGTCTGAATGGCCTGGCCGCAGAACTCTCCGAAAAGGCTGGACGGGAAGTGCACTTCATGATCTACGGATCGACCGAGAGCGCGATCGGACGCGCACCCAGTATGATCGCACCCAGGAAGTGACGAAGGGGCGCTATGGGGCATCGCTACTATCTTTACGGCTCTCGTGGCATGAGTTTGACAGAATTGCGCGATGCTCTTGAGCTTTCATTGGAGGCTTCATTTGAGCTGCGCGACAGCAGTTTCAAGGGTGGGCACTACTTTCTGTCGCGTGCGCAGGACTTCGAAAAGATGACAATCGAAACGAATTGGACGGACGAAGAGGGATATCTCGCCGAAGAACAGTTTCCGGATTACTCGACTCTGCTGTACGTGACGGACCCGACCGACCGCGTGTTGACCGTCCTGAGTGATACGAGTTCTCTTCATCGTTTGAGGATGGAAGAAGTCGACTAGTGTCTCGTGATCCACTTCGAGTCACTCATGCTCGTCCTGAAGATGCTTGTCAGCGCCTTGTGCGGCGTCAACTGGAGTGACAGTAAAGCGTTGAGGTGGAGCGTAAGGACTGCTTGAACGAGCCGGTGATGGGTGGTGCTGCACCATAGCTTGCGCAGCAGCCGCCAGGTCTTGAGGGTAGCCATGGCCTGTTCACCGAGTGCGCGGATCTTGGCGTGGGAGACGTTGACGGCCTGCTGACCTGCGGACAGCTTGTTTCACCGGCCGCGGTGGGGAACCCGTACGGTGCCGCCTGCGCCCTGGTAGCCCTTTGTCGGCCCAGCAGCGGATCCCAGCCTCGGCCAGGGCGTCGATAATGCCGTGGCTACGGGCGGCGCGGACGTAGTGCACCGCGCCGGGCAGCGCGGGCGAGGCCCACAACAGACGTCCGAGCGGATCGGCCAGGACCTGGATGTTCATCCCGTGCCTTCGGTGTTTGCCAGAGTAGTACGGCCGGTCGGCGGCGATGCGGTCGATCGGCAGCAGCGTCCCGTCCAGGATCAGATACGCCTTTCGCGCCGCTGCGCGGACAGCGGTGGCGACGTCCGGGGCCAGAGCCGTCAGGGGCTCGACGGCCACGTACCGATAGACCGTGGTGGTGCCGACGCCGAACCCGGCCGCGAGCTGGGCGTAGGTGTGACCGCACCGTAGGTGGGCCAGCACCAGCAGGACCTGTCGTTCCGCTGGAAGGCGACGCCACCAGGTACGGCACTCCAGACGCCGGGCCTTGAGCAGACCGGACAGGAACCGCAGGGCTGCACTGGACAGATTGATCCCCGATGGATAGACAAGCACACGAAGCTCCGGGCGAATAGGTTGCTCTTGGTCGACAACCCATCTACCAGGAGCTTCACCTCTGCCCGCACCCGCCCAGCGCCAACTCACGCCTCGACCAATGCCTCAATGGCTTCGTGCGCCTGCTCCGCGCAATAGAGGCGGCTGCGGCCGGAGTGCGACAAGATGCCAATCGGATGATAGTGGCCTAGAGACCGGGACTCACGACTCGATGAGCGCCCTATCAGCGCCATGGACCGCCGCAGACGTGCCGCTGAGCGCGGGCCGCTGGGGAAGTGCGGAGACACCTCCCCTTCGAGACAGTTCAGTCTTGATCCGCACAAGACTGAATGTCCTTTCTTATAACACATCACCTGCTCGAGGTTAGTTCATGGTAAGACGTCCAAGGAAAGCAAAGCTGGTCCAGATCTCGCTGACCTTCACGGTCTTCCTCGTCTCGTGGGCCTTGCTAGTCATCGTTGGATCCCTCTTTCTCGACATCGATGAAATAAGGAGATGGCTGGCCGACAGGACCTGGATCGCTCTTGCCAATCCCCGTATCCGTGATGCTCTGTTGCAATACGCGTGGCAGTCGCTCTTCGCCCTCATGCTGGCCATACTTTCCTACCGGAGGCTGGAAGCAATTGCCAGCCGTATCACGCGGCGCTTTCTGGGCGAGGACCCGCCGCTTGTGTTGAAACTGGTTCCCACAGCCGTGGGTATCTCCAAGCCGGAATCTCTGCTCTTCCTGCCAGGAGATGCTCTTTCCTGTGCGCTCGTAATTGAGAATGTGAGCCTTGCCGGCATTGAGGTCAACCGTGTGGTCCTCAAGGTATCGGTCTATCGCACGCTAACGACGAAAACCGGGAAGCACGTTCTGATGCCAGTGCCGGCTCTGCGCTTGGACAGCGAGCCAGAGGCAGGGCTGCAGTGGACCCGCACCGATGATGGCAGTTGGCTGATCGGTGATCCGTTCACTCTCCGGCAGGATGAGGAGATGGAGCTGCCCATGATTCACCCGACCTACGACGAGGAGGATAGCGAAGCCGTTACAGCCATAAGGGAGCTAGTCGGGGTATCCACGCTGAGTATGGGGTTCGATGTCACAGTTCACACGAGCCATGGACTCGTCACATCGGAGTTGTCTGCCCCGCTTCGGATCTTCCGCCCTCTTGAGGACGGCGATGACGGAGGAATCGACGCCCTCATCAATGCGCTCACGGATGGAAAAGAGTCTGACATAGACTCCGTGCGCAAAGGATACGAACAGGCGCGACGCTGGGATTTCGAGGTCCGAGGGCAGATCGCTGGCACGATGAACGAAGTGAACGAAGTGCTGGAGATTGAGCACATCGAGACACTCAGGGCAGAGTTGGATTCATACGATCACGCCGTTGCCATGCATCCGGCCGATCCGGTGACCCACCGCGCCCGTGCTGACTTCTTGTACAAGAACGGTATCTACGGGCAGGCGTTGGAATCGCTGGATCGGGCAATTGATCTGGGACTTGATGACGGAAAAATTAGGTTGACCCGAGCCAAGATCTTGGCGGCCTTCCATAGGTCAGAAGATGCACTCACGGAAGTCGACATCGCTCTGCATGCTCAGCCTGAGGACGCGACGGCGCACATGCTGCGGGGAAAACTCCTTCAGCACCTAGGCAGAGTGCAGGATGCCCTGACATCATTTGACCGAGCCTTGGAACTCGACCCCAACCTCGCAGAGGCGCACTGCGATCGAGGATTTGCCTTGATCAATACCAGAGCCGATGAGGCGCTGGCTGCCTTCAACCGAGCGATCCAGCTAGCTCCAGACTCCCCGATGGGCTATTTTGGCCGGGCTGTCTGCCTGGCCGGTGAGGCGAGCGATGACGAGGTCCTCGCTTCCATCGAGCAGGCGCTTCAGCGAGGCTGGACGGATATGTGGCCCATTCGGAAGCTGGCACCGCTCCTTGGTGCAGAAGGAAAAGCGAAACTCCGCATGCTGGACTCACAGTGATTCCTAATGTCGTCTGTCAAGCCGCGAGGGCGCTTGGCGGCGTGAGTTCGTAGCACCGCCCGTCGCGTAGGAGTGCCCAGAGGACGTTGACGCGGCGGCGGGCGAGGGCGAGGACGGCCTGGGTGTGGCGCTTGCCCTCGGCGCGTTTGCGGTCGTAGAACTGACGCGACTCATCGCAGTGCCGGATGCTGAACAACGCCGAGATGTAGAAGACGCGTTGGAGGCGGCGGTTGTATCGCTGCGGGCGCCGCAAGTTGCCGCTGACTTTCCCGGAATCGCGGGGCACCGGGGCGACGCCGCCGAAGCCGGCGAGACGGTCGGCGGTGCCGAAGAGTGTCATGTCGCCGCCGGTGGCAGCCAGGAACTCGGCGCCGAGGATGATGCCAAGGCCGGGCATGCTGGTGATCACGTCGAAGGTGGGGTGGTCGCGAAACCTGGTCTCGATGTCCTTTCAAGATCGGCGACCTGCTGGTTGAGGCCCATCACCGCCCTCGCCAGCGTGCGGACCAGCTGAGCGGCCAACTTCTCGCCAGACAGGCTGGTGTGCTGCCGTTCGGCGGCCTGGACGGCGATTTCGGCGAGCCGGTCGGCGCGCACAACGTGACGGTTGCGCAGCCAGGTCTCCAGCCGCTTGGCGCCGATTCGGCGGATGGCCGCTGGGGTCTGGTAGCCGGTCAGCAAAGTGAGCGGGCCGGCGTTGGTCAGATCCAACGCCCGTTCCAGACCGGGGAATACGCCGGTGAGCTGGGCTCGCAGGCGGTTGACCGTGCGGGTGCGGTCGGCGACGAGGTCCATGCGCCGGCCCGTGAGGATCTTGAGATCGGTGACGGTGTCGTCGTCAGCACCTAAGGGGTGCAGGTCGCGGCGGACGCGGACCTGGTCGGCGATGACGGCGGCGTCCTTGGCGTCTGTTTTTCCCTCGCCTCGGTAGCTCTCGGAGGCGCGGTGGATGGCCCGGCCGGAGATGTAGTGCAGCGGCTGGTCGTGGTTGAGGAGGATCGTGATGGCCAGGGCGGCTCCGCCGTCGGCCAGGTCGATGCCCCAGGTCACCTCATCACCCAGGGCCAGGACGTCGGCGAGGAGTTCGAGCAGTTCGGGTTCGTCGTTGGCGACGCGTCGCGACAGCAGCCGTCGGCCGCTCTCGTCGATCGCGACACAGTGGTGATGGCTTTTGCCTGCGTCGATGCCGGCCCAGATCGCGGCCATGTGGTGCCTCCGTGCGGTCTGCTGCTGGTTCCTCCCACGGACGACCTCGCTGTCGAGTCCCTACGGAGCGATCATTCGCAATTCCTAATCAGCAGCCGAGTCGTCGTTGGGCGCCGGGCGGCCAATCACTGAGAGCCACAAGCGGCGGAGCCTTTTGAACCACACCCGGCGCCCCTGGGTGGGTGAACCATACGAAGGGCCCACCGCCTCCCGCAGAACAACGTAGGGAGCCTTTTCCAACCTGCCCGGCGGTCAGGGAGGTTGACCTGACGGACGAATGAAGCCTCTGGTAGATGGGTTTCGACCAAGAAGAACCGTCTCCACTAAGGCTTCGCGTGCTTGTCTACCCGTCAGGCGTCGACGTGTCCAGCTCCGCCCCTTGCATTCTGTCCGCCCGCCTGCGAGAACGCCGCCGTGCACTCGGCACGCGGTGGCGACGCCTGAGTACCGGCGTGCAGGCTCTGCTCACACTGGCCCACCTTCGCTGCGGACACACCTACGCCCAGCTCGCGGCCGGGTTCGGCGTGGGCATCACGACCGTCTACCGGTACGTCACCGAGGCCGTCGACGTCCTCGCCGCCCTCGCACCCACCCTTGCAAAGGCGGCCTGGAGCGCGTCGCTGAAGGCGTATCTGATCCTGGACGGGACGCTGCTGCCGATCGACCGGATCGCTGCCAACCGGCCGTTCTACTCGGGCAAGCACCGCAAGCACGGCATGCACGTGCAGGTCCTCGCCGATTCCGTGGGCCGTCTGCTTTGGGCATCCCCTGCCCTGCCCGGAGCCGTCCACGACATCAGGGCCGCCCGCGAGTACGGCATCATCGAGGCTCTTGCCGAGGGCCGGCATCACCTGCTGGGCCGACAAGGGCTACCAGGGCGCAGGCGGTACGGTCCGCACCCCGCACCGAGGCCGATGGGACCGTCTCTCCGCAGGCCAGCAGGCCGTCAACCGCTCTCACGCGAGGATCCGGGCACTCGGCGAACAGGCTGTCGCCACTCTGAAAGCCTGGCGACTCCTGCGCAAACTGCGCTGTTCCACGACCCGGATCACCAGCCTCGTCCAGGCGGCGCTCACCCTCCACCTGACCAGCTCAAACTAAGGTTGGAAAAGGCTCAGTAGGAGAACAAGATCTGCCACAGGAAGTCGAAGACCAGGCTCCCGAGCCCATGCCGATGCTGATTGCGGAGTCCTTCGCCTCGTACCCGGCCGCGTCCTCGTCGGGACGGCGCCGCACGCTCGCCATCTCGATCACGGTGAGCGGCACGACATTGGGCAGGTTCGGCATGTGGGCACCGTAGGAGCGCCGTACGGCTGCGAGCAGACGTTGTTACCCACAAGTGTCACCGACGGTAGGCGCTTGCTTTTTGGCAATCTCCGCAAATTCGCGGGCCGGCCCGGCCTACCATGCCATCTGCTGAAACGGGGAGGGCGTCGGCAATGCAAGGTCTCGAATTGGTGCTGGTCCGGCTGGCGTCGACTGTGGCCTCGACGCTCGCGAAGTTGGTACTGACACCGAAGCCCGGGGCGGGGTTGGTGAGCGATCCGGTTCGGCCGCTGCCAAAGCCGGCGACACCGGAGAAGCTGGCGCGGGTGCTATCCGGCCGGATCTCGTCTGCGTACGGGTCGCTGCCGGAGTATGAGCGGCTGGCGGCTGTGGCGGCGGTTCAGGACACTTTCGCGGCGGCGGGCCCGATCGACGCGGAGCGCTTGTTCGCGGCGGACCTGGACCCCGGGCGGCTGGCCGCGGAACTGCGCAGGCCTGTGACGGATCTGACCGTGCGGGCGGGCGAGCTGTACGGGGAGTTGCTGGAGCTGTGCTGTGCGCATGCCGTCGAGCAACTCACCGCGCACCCGTCTTTCCCGGCACGGGCGGCGGTTGAGCAGACGAGGAGGGCCAGCCGTGCCGAGGGACTGCTGCGCGGCCTGCGAGGTCCTCGTCCCGAGGCAGTCGCGCTGGATTTTGAGGAGCGGTACGCGGAGTTCGTCGCCGGGACCCACTCGCGTGTGGAGCTCTTCGGGATCACGCTGGGGGGCAGAACCCGCGCCGAATGGCCGCTGGACACTGCGTACATCAGTCTCGCGGTCACCGATGAGCGGCTCGACGAGGCACCCGGAGAGGAACTCGGTCTGCCGCGTACCGCGCCGACCACCGTCAAGGTGGAACGGGCGCTGGCAGACTGCGATCGCCTGATGCTGCGCGGCCCGGCGGGGTCGGGCAAGTCGACGCTTGTGCAGTGGCTCGCGCTGAACGCGGCACGGCGGAGCTTCGGCGCGGAGTTAGCGGACTGGAACCTCTGTGTGCCCTTCGTGCTGCGGCTGCGGTCCTTCAACTCACTGGGCAGGCTGCCGATGCCGGAGGACTTCCTGGCCGCCTCGGGGGTGCCACTGCGTCCACCCGCCGACTGGGTGACGGAACTCCTAGCCCGAGGGCGGGCGTTGGTGCTGGTCGACGGGGTCGACGAGGTCCCGATGCGGTTGCGGAGCCGTACGGAGAGCTGGTTGAGGTCGGTGATCGCGGCGTTCCCGAAAGCACGCTACGTGGTGACGACACGGCCGTCGGCGGTGCCCGAGGGCTGGCTGGCGGGTCAGGGCTTCACGGCGCACTCGCTCCTGCCGATGGAGCGGGACGACATCCGCTCGTTCATCGGGCACTGGCACGACTCGGCACGTCGGGAATGCGCGGCCGACTCGGAGCGGGAGCTGTTGGACACGTACGAGGTGGGCCTGAAGGAGGCGGTGACGACGCGCCGCGACCTGGGCCGGCTGGCGACGAACCCGCTGATGTGCGCACTGCTCTGCGCTCTGAACCGCGACCGCCGTATGCAACTTCCCTCCGCGTGCAAGGAGATGTATGACGCGGCGCTGGACATGCTGCTGGTCCGCCGCGACACCGAGCGGGAGGTGGTGTCCGCGGAGGGAGTCACCCTCTCCCGCGAGGAACAGACGGCGCTGCTGCAACGCCTGGCGTACTGGCTGATCCGCAACGGCCAGGTGGAAGCGTCCCGCGACGACGCGGTCGAGATGCTGGACGAGTGGCTGGCGGTGATGCCGCGGGTACGCGAGCAGGGTGATGCCGCCCAGGTGTTCTCGCACCTGCTGATCCGCAGCGGCCTCCTGCGCGAGCCGGTCCCGGGGTACGTCGACTTCGTCCACCGCACCTTCCAGGACTACCTGGGGGCGAAGGCGGCGGTCGAAGCACGTGACTTCGGTGTCCTGGTGAAGAACGCGCACGACGACCAGTGGGACGACGTGGTCCGCATGGCGGTAGGACACGCACGGGTCGACGAGCGGGGCCGGCTGCTCCGGCAGCTGCTGCGACGGGCGGACAAGGCGCGGAGGCACCGGCACCGACTGGTGCTGCTGTCCGCGGCCAGTCTGGAGCACGCGCCGGAGCTCGATCCGGCGGTACGGGCGGAAGTCGAGGCCCGAATGCAGGAGTTGGTGCCGCCCAGGTCATTGGACGAGGCGGACGAACTCGCCAAGGTGGGCGAGCTCGTGCTGGAACTCCTGCCGGGTCCGGATGGACTGGACACGACGACCGCGAGCGCCGTCGTGCGGACCGCCGCGCAGGTGGGCGGTGACGCCGGGATGGCGGTGATCGCGCGGTTCCGGGAGGACAGGCGTGTGTCCGTGCAAGCGGAGTTCTGCCACTGTTGGTCCTCGTTCGACGCCAGGCGTTTCGCGGAGACCGTGCTGTCCGCCACGACGCCGGACGTCTACGTACGCGTGTCCACGGCCGAGCAGCTGGCGGAGCTGCCACGGTTGCGACATCTCAGGCGGATCGTCCTCGTCGGCCCCCATGGACTCCCCACGGAGATCCTGGAACACCGGAACCTGGAGTGGCTCTTCCGCAGCAACGACCCGTCACTGCGCGACTTGTCACCGCTCGATGCGCTGCCTCACCTCACCACGTTGGTCCTCGACGGCTGTCCCTCGGTGACCGGTCTCGTTCCCCTGCGCGGCCTCGGGATCACGCATCTTTACGTGCACGACCTGGCCGAGGGCATGTCTCTTGCCGGACTCGACGGGCTGGCGGAACTTCGCCATCTGACGCTCGGCTTCGCCGCCGGGGTGACCGATGTCGCCGACATCCCGGTTGAGAGTGCGCTCACTGGCCTCGTCTTCATGCGCGGCGCCGCGCGTATCAACCTGCACGGGCTCGAACGCTGGCCCGAGTTGGAGACCCTGATGATCGAAGGGGACGCGCAGGGGGCCCAGTTGGCGAGCCGACGCGACGAGACCCGGCTGGTCGATCTGCAGATCAACGGCCAGACCGCACTCAATCCCGCGACGCTGGTACGGCATCGGCGGCTGAAAAGCCTCACGCTCAGTCGCTGCCTGCTGACCACGGGACTCGCACCGCTCAAGGACCTCCCAGAGCTGACCCGCCTGACCATCGGCAACGCCCCCGAGCCCGTGGACCTTACCCCGCTCGCGGATCTGGAGAACCTCATCGTGTACACGCATCTCGGCGTGCCTCCGGCGGGCACCGAACACTTCCCAGCCGAGCGGCTCAACCCCAGAACAGACTGACCACGGACGTCACCAGTCCCCTACCGACCCTCCCCTCCCCCTCGCGAAGACGGGGCTCGTCGCGTCCGCGGGGGTTCGGACAATGAGTCTTTCCAACCTTGGCTGGTGACCTGCTGAGTTGGTGTGGCGCTGGGCGCGGAAGTGGTGAAGCTTCTGGTAGATGGGAGTCGACCAAGAGTAACCTGTCCACCCGGAGCTTCGTGTGGTCTGGACATAGCCGCAGGCGAAATACGCAGGCTAGTGTCTCGTGATTCTTTCGCCGTTACGTGATCTCGTGTTGCTCGAAGGACATCGCGGAGCTGGCCGGGGTGTCGCTGCCGACCGTGGATCGGTGGAAAGTTCCGAGTCCGGAGTTGCCAATCTGAACGGGAAGAAGCGGCCGTGGACGCAATCAGGCTCCCGTGTGCACGCGGGGTCGGGTGATTTCGCTGACGAAAGCCAGCCCGCCAGCCGACACCGGCCTGACGCACAGGACGACACTGCCGAGCGGTGTTTGAATGTCATTCGGGGGCTCGTGGATCCTGTATGAGGAGATCTCTTCCGGGCGTTCCACCGGTGCGTCGGCGTATGCATTTGAGGTGCTGGATCTCATCGAAGAAGAGGCCGACAGGCTCAGGCACTTCCAGCAGGCTGCTCGCGATAATCTTCCGCCGGATCTCCGTTAGAGCGCATTGCTTCGCCGGAATTGAATCGATCCCTGTGACGGAATTCTTGTTAGAGGGCGGTTCCGCTCTTGCCGAGCACCACGGTGTCGTGGTCGCGTCCCGATCGCGACCACGACGGAGGCCGCCATGGTGCCGACAACCGCATTGTTCATCGCAGCTCTCTTCTTGCCCACGGCTCTGACTGGCGGCCCGTTGCTGGTCGCTGACCTTCGCGCCTGCGTGGGACCCGGGCGTGGCTGTCACCGTCGAGTCGTTCGCGGACGCCATGCCGCTCGAGGCGGTGTGTTCCGGTGACGGTCGTGCCCACACGTCTGCTCGGAAGCCTGTACCAGTGGACCAGTTGCACCCCTGCCCCGGCGTCTGAGGGCCGTGCCATCCTTCGTCGTGTCCTGACGGAGTGGGGGCTGCCGGGTGAGGTGATCAGCAACGGTGTCCTGGCAGCGTCCGAGCTCGTTGCCAATGCCAGCGAGCATGCGCCGGGACCGTACGAAATGCGGTTGCGCCGTACCGCGAGGGAGCTCGTCTGTGAAATCCAGGACCGGAGTCCTCGCTTCCCCGAGGTTCCGGAGTTCCCTGCGGAGGCCCCGTTCAGAGCTGATCCAGATGGCCGGGGCGGCGGGCCCCGCGCCCTCGTGGAGTTGTTGTCCGAGCGGGGTCGGGGCCTTCACATCGTCCACAGCCTCACAGGCGGTGCGTGGGGCTTTCGAAGGCTTGGCGAGGGTGCCAAGGTTGCCTGGATTGCACTGCCGCTGCCGCACGACGGTGCCAGCCGCTCGGTCAGATGATGGCCACCGGCCTGTCCAGCCCGCAAGCTCAATACGTATCGTGGACCGACTGCGTAGAATGACGGTGCCTGATTTCGGTCTGCTGGGCCTGGCTGAACACCTGGCGCTGCAGACTACAGTTGTGCTCTTCAACCCATCTGCGCATAAATGCCAAGTCGACAAGTAGCCAAAGGAACAGAATCCCGAAGAACACGAATCCGACCAGAACCAGACTCCCGACGGCACCTAGGATAGCCAGTAGCAGGTATCCCCACCACAGTGGCTTTTTGGCGTAGATTCGGTGCAAACCGATAGAAAAGCCGACGACGCCTGCCACATAGCCGGTCAGCACAGTGAGCTTGCGTGAGTCGTACTCTGCATAGGCGCTGCTCGGCCAGCTCGCGTCCGGGTGAGGTCGCTCCATTTCCTGAGTCGGATGACCGGGTGCAGCGAGTCCTGATTCGGTGTCAACTGAGCTCGGGTTCTCGGCGGGATCGCGTCCGACTCTCCTTCCGCAGTTCGCACAGAAGGCGTCGGCTTGTTCAATGGGCGTGCCGCAATGGCGGCACGTGCTTCCTCCCTGTGTCATTCCTCGCCTGCCTCCGTTCCGTACAAGGAGCTTTGTTCGCCTGTCGCGCCTGGGCGGTCATTGCTCCTCGATGTCGGCCGCGACAATGACGCCGTCGCGGACGCTGTACTGGCCCCCGAAGTAGCGGTGCGATCCGTCGGTCTGCTGAGCATCAAGTTCGATCTCCACCGTGCCGCCGTGCACATCGCGAATCGTGACGGAGTCATGAGTCGTTGTCTGGAACCCTTCGACGAACGACTCGTACGACCCCCCGTGGATGTTCTTCCCTCCGAGCTCCCACGCCCGCGCGTAGTCCCCGTCGTTGATGGCGTCGAAGTAGTTCTCCACCACGGCTACGGCAGCTGCCTGCTCCTCGTCCGGCGGCGTCGGAGGCGGCGGTGGGGGCGTGGGCGGACTTTCGGTGACGGTCTCGGTGGCGGACGTCGTCACCTCGGTGGGCTCGGTCGGCTGCCCCTGGTCCGAGTCGTTCGCCCGCGTGAATCCCAAGAACGCGCCGGCACCGAGGAGCGCCGCGAGGACCACGGCGCCCGCGATCAGGAGCCACGCCTTCCGCCGCTGTCGCCGGGGCGGCGGGCCGGCCGGGGACGGCATCGGCGCACCACACACGCTGCAGAAGGGTGCAGGTCTGACCTCGTGGCCGTTCGGACACGTCACGACCAGGGGAGCGCCGCAGGTCGGGCAGAATTCGGAACCGGACGCCCCGGGAGGGATCGGATGCCCGTTGACGCAGTGGAGTCCTGGCTGATCCGCCATAGGTGGTCCACGAGTTGATCGGAGACTTCCTGTCTCCATGCTGCATCCCGGACCCGATCGTCGCATCTCAGGACAGCCGCTCCACGGGGTGTGGCGACCGGCTGGGGTGTCGGCAATGGCCTGCGGGCGAGCAAACATGACCTTGCAATTGCAAGAGCACATGGGCGTCGTTGATGTTCGTGCTCGCTGCGCACACGGCCTTCCCGGCGCACCCGCGGATGCTGTCCGGCAGCTGGCTGCCGCCTGATTTCGAGGCCCGCTGCGCAGCGGCTGGACGAACCTGTCCACCATTCCGATAAGGGAGCCCTGCTGCGGGCGTGGCTGCCTCCCGGCGCCCGACCGTCTCGGTGGGAGAGTCCTGCCACCTCTTGGTACTACGCCACCTGATCAGGTGATTTGCGAAGAGTCCTCGCAGGTGAGGCCAGTCTGCCTGCGCACCGTGGGGGTGAGTTTCTCGGGCCGGGTTTGCGGTAGGAAGCGTCGGGCAAGAGGGGAGCACCTATAGTGACGATCAGTCACGTTGAGTAGTTCAAGTGGCTGGCGCGAGCCGGGGGAGTGTGAACGCGATGTGGCAACGGATCAGAACTCCGGCGCCAACGGCCGTGCTTGTGGCGGTGGTTTTCGCAGCGAGCGCATGTACCGAAGATCCGGCCACGTCGGAGCACAGGGAATCCCCGCGGGCGGCCGTCTCGTCGACGGCCGCGGACCCGAAGCAGGGAGCAAGGGATGAGGCGATCGCGACGTACCGAGCGATGTGGGACGACCTCGCGGTCGCTTCGCATACGGCCAATCCTGAACACCCGCGCCTCGATGACCATGCGGTGGATGGCGCTCTGCGGTTGTTGAGGCACGGCCTGGACAAGACCCGGCAGCAGAAGCTCGTCGCCAAGGGCGCGCCGAAGGTGAATCCCGAAGTTGAAGAAGCTTCTCCGACGGAGCGTCCGACGTCGGTGAAGCTGATCGACTGTGTCGACTCGACCAAGTGGCTCCAGTACAAGCCGAACGGCGAATTGAGCAACGACGTTCCGGGTGGCCACGGTAAGGCTGAGGCGACGGTGACGTACCGCGAAGGCCGATGGGTCGTCACCGATCTCTACATGCACGAAAGTGGCACATGCTGAGGCGGCACCCAGCGGCGGGTGCCCTCGCCGTCTCGCTCGGCTGCCTTGTCACGATGGGGCCTGTACCAGTTGCCGTCGCGGACGACCAGTGGCAGCCCTTCACCGGCACCTCCTGTACGAAGAAGCGGTGCAAGGTCGGGGCCGCGACAGCAGGAAGAGAGCAGTCCGCGTCCGGCCGGCCGGCCTCAGCCGGCCGAGCCGCGTGGGCGGGTCGCTCGGGCAGCAGCAAGGCCAGCGGGACGTCGACGATCACGGCCGATGACTTGCAGTACGTCATGAGGAGCGGCGCAGGGATCCTGCCAGCTCTGGCCGGTCGGGAGCCGGAGAAGCCGAAGCCTGGTCAGGGGCAGCAGATACCCGTTGAGGCTGTCGCTCAGCAGGCCATCCGGCAGATCGAGTTGCCCGAGCCGGTTATCCATACGAGCCCGGACGAGGACTTCGTCCAGGTGGTGCGAGTGCCGACCTGGATGTGGGTGGACGCGTCCGGCTGGGGCCCGGTGACGGAGACCGCACGGGTGCCAGGCGTGAAGGTGACCGCGACGGCGCGTCCGCGCAAGGCGGTCTGGTCGATGGGTGAGGGCGGCACCGTGACCTGCACCGGGCCGGGGACGCCGTACTCGGCGGAGTACCGGCCAGAGCAGCCCTCGCCGGACTGTGGCTATACCTACACCACCTCGTCGTTGGGTGAGCCCGGTCGTTCCTACAGGGTGTCGGTCGCGGTGACGTGGGACGTCGAGTGGGAAGGCGGCGGCCAGACCGGGCAGGTTCCGGGGCTGGTGGCGACGGCGGAGCGGCAGCTGGTGGTCGACGAGGTGCAAGCGATCGTCGCGCGCTGACGGCGCGGCAGAGCGCAGGAGCCCGTACGAAGCGGGCTGTGATTTCTCTTCGTCCAAGTGGGGTGAAACGTGGGTACCTCCGTGTCTTCTTCAGCCACGAAGAGTGGCGGGTTCAACGTGCCAGGGGCACGGCGGTTGGGCCCTGAGCAGCAGCCGGCGGTGACGGGTGGCCGACGGCGCAGGCTGGGGTGGGTATGGGCCGGGGTGGGTGCGGTGGTGGTCTCGGCGGTCGGTTTCACTCTGGTCGCCCAGGCGGTGGGGGAGCGGGATCAGGTTCTGGTGCTGGCTCGCGATGTGCCGGTCGGCGGCGTGCTGAAGCCGGGCGATGTGCGTGCGGTGGAGGTCGCGGCGGACACGGGCGTCGTGCCCCTTGCGGACCGGGGGACGGTGCTGGGGCGACGGGCGAGGGTCCCGCTGGTCGCCGGGTCGTTGCTGGCACCGGGGCAGGTGGGCTCGAGGGCCGGCTTTCCCCCGAAGGGTTCCTCGCAGGTGGCGCTCGCGGTGGAGCCAGGTGGGGCGCCACCGGATCTGGCTCGAGGGGAACGCGTCGCGCTTCTTCCCGGCCCGGCCGGTGCCGGGGCGGTGACGCACGGGTCGGAGGAGAAAGCGGTCTCGGCGGTGGTGGGGACGGTGACGGGGGTGCGGGCGCCGGAGTCGGCGGGCGGGCCGCGGGTGGTGACGGCGCTGGTCGAGACCGCGGCGGCGCGGCGGGCCGCGCAGCTGGAGCATCCGCGCGTGGTGGTGCTTCCTGCGGAGGGGCGTGAGGCTCCGTGAGGCGGTTGGTCGTTGTCGGGTCGGTCACGGGCGCGCCGGGAGTGACGACAACGGCGCTGGCGCTGGCTGCCGTGTGGCCGCCGGAGGCGGATGGCGGGGTCCGCCCGGTAGTGGTGGAGGCGGACCCTTCGGGTGGTGACCTCATGATCCGTTTCAGTCTGCCGACGGCGCCCTCGCTGCTGGATGTCGCTGCGGCGGTCGGGCAGCCACACCTGAGCTCTTTGCTGGGAGCGGTATGTGAACTGCCTTTCGGGGTGCGGGTGGTGGTGGCGGTGCCGGGCCGTGGGCCGTGCCGGGAGGCCATGCGGCTGCTGGCCGGTGAGGCCGGGCGGCGTGTGCTGCTGGGGGACGACCACGATCGGGGCACGGTGCTGCTGGATGTGGGGCGCCTTGTCGAGGAGGTCGAGCCGCTGCTGGCGGCGTCCGACCAGCTCGTGCTGGTGGCGCGGGGCGGAGCCGAACCGCTGACCCACGTGTCCGCGTACGGCCTGGACGTTGAGGCGTACGGCGGGCGGCTGACGCTCGCTGTGGTCGGGCCGTGCCCGTACCCGGCAGAGGAGATCACGGACACGCTCGGTATCGAGCGTGTGCACTTCCTTCCCTGGGATGCCAAGGGTGTTGCCGCCATCAACAGCCGTAAGCCTCGTGTGCTGCGCACCGCCGGGTTTCGGTCGCCGCCGCTGATGACGGCTGCGGGGACGCTGGCCCATCGGCTGTCCGGGCCGCCAGCCAGCGAGGCCAGCACTGGGGGCACGGACGGCGATCGGGTGTCCGAGACCAAGGGGACCCGGTTGAAGGGCCGGACCTGGACCGGGCTGGCCAAGGTACTGCGAGTCGGGGAGAGCGGATCGTGAGCGAGCAGCTCGTGCAGCCGGGTGCGGTTGCAGGCGGCGGTGAGCGGGAGCTAGCGCAGCTGGTGCGACAGCGGGTGGCAGCGCGACTGGCGGCGTACGCGGGTGAGCGCGAGCATGCCGGGTTGCCGGCCGAGGACGAGACGGCGCGGCGGATCACCGTGGGACGGCTGCTGACCGAGGAGCTGGGTACGCAACGGCGCCTGGCCCTCGCCGGGGGCAGAGCGGTGGTTGATGCCGCCGCCGAGGAGCGGATCGCCCAGGCGGTCAGGGATGCGCTGTTCGGCACAGGCAGCCTGGAGCGGTTGCTGGCCGACCCGGCGCTGGAGAACATCTGCGTCAACGGCTGCGACGTGGTGTGGGTGAAGGACGCGGCGGGCGCATGGCGTCGCGAAGCGCCAGTGGCCGCCTCGGATGCCGAGCTGGTGGAGCTGGTCCGTACGCTCGCGGCCCGGGTGGAGGGGGAGGAGCGGCGCTTCGATCGGGGCATGCCGCGCCTGAACCTGCAACTGGCTGATGGGTCTCGGTTGTTCGCGGTGATGGCTGTGACGGGCCGGGTGTCGTTGACGATCCGCCGCCACCGCTTCCCGGCTGCGTCCATGGGCGAGCTGGTGCGGTTGGGGATGTGCGATGAGCAGCTGGCCGCGTTTTTGAGGGCGCTGGTGCGGGCGCGTAAGAACATCGTCATCGGCGGTGGCACCAATGTGGGCAAGACCACCGTGCTGCGGGCTTTTGCCCACGAGATCCCGCCCAGCGAGCGGCTGGTGACGATCGAGGACACCTTCGAGCTGGGTCTGGATGCCGATCCTGTGGCGCACCCGAATGTGGTGGCCATGCAGGCCCGCGAGCCGAACATCGAGGGCCAGGGTGGTATCGACCAGGCGGAACTGGTGCGCTGGGGGCTGCGCATGTCCCCGGACCGGGTCATTGTCGGGGAGATCCGCGGGGCCGAGGTCATCCCGATGTGCAACGCCATGTCCCAGGGCAACGACGGCTCGCTGTCCACCATCCATGCCTCCACCTCGCGGGGGGTGTTCACCAAACTCGCCTCGTACGCGGCCCAGTCCCCGGAACGGCTCACGCTGGAGGCGACGAACCTGATGGTGGCCTCGGCGGTCCACTTCGTGGTCCACCTGAGCTGGGACGCAGGCGGGCGCAGGGTCATCGATTCGGTGCGTGAGGTCATCGACGCGGACGGGGCCCAGATCGTCTCCAACGAGGTCTACCGGCCCGACCCCGACGGGCGTGCCGTGCCCGCCACCCCGCTGCGCAGCGAAACCCTCGATGATCTGGTGGCGTCGGGGCTGGATGCCCAGGGCGCCACCGCCCAGTGGTGGGGGGCGGCGTCGTGAGCACGCCGTTTGGCCCCGGCGTGTGGACGGGGATTGCGGTGGCGTGCGGGACGGTGTTCGGCCTCGGCCTGGTGGCCATCGGATACGGCGCGGTACGGCGCACCGTGCGTGAGGAGCGGCCTGGCCTATGGCGTGGGCTGATGGCGCGGCTTCCTGCGGAGTGGACCACGCGGCGTGTAGTGGTCGCGCTGACCGCCGGCGTGGTGGCGGGGGCACTGACGAGGTGGCCGGTGGCGGCCGTGTTGACCACGGTCGGCGTGCTTACCCTTCCCGGCCTGCTGGGCCCGGACCGGCTGGCTGCACGGCGTACGGAGCGGATGGAAGCGCTGGCCACGTGGACGGAGATGCTGCGCGACACCCTTTCCGCTGCGGCCGGTCTGGAGCAGGCAGTGCTGGTGACCGCGGGCATTGCCCCCGCCGCGCTGGAGACGGAGTTGCGGGAACTGGCTGCCGCCATCCGTGCGGGGCGCCCGCTGCCGGTGGCGCTGCGGGCGTTCGCCGATCAGGCGGACGACCCGTTGGCCGATGTGGTGGTGGCCGCGCTGGTTACGGCGGCTGAGCAGCAGGCCAGCCAGCTCGGCCCGCTGCTGGGGGAGCTGGCGGAGTCGGTGCGTGAACAGGTGGCCATGCGGCAGCGCATCGACGCCGGACGGGCGAGCGTACGCACCGGGGTGCGGGTCACGGTGATCGTCACCTTGGGCATGGCGGTGGGCCTGGTGGTCTTCAACCGGCCCTATCTCGACCCCTTCAACACGCTGACTGGGCAGGTCGTGCTCGCGACAGTGGGGGTGCTGTTCGCTGCGAGTTTCATCCATCTAACTGTGATCAGCCGCATCGAGGAACCGGTCCGCCTCATTGGCCCGCACCGTGGCCGCGCGGCGGTGGGCACAGAAGCAGGAGGTGCCCGGTGATCGTCCTGCTGCTCGGTGCGCTGTTCGGTGCCGGAGCAACCGCACTCGTCTACGGGCTGCGTCCGCCCCGTCCCGCTCTCGCCGACGTCCTCAACGCCCTCAACGCGCCCGCAGCGCCAGCGGATTCAGGTACGCATGAGGCGGAGAAGGCGGAGTGGGCCACTCGGCTGGGCACGCGGCTGGTGCCGCTGGTCCGGGCGCTCGGCTTCCGCACCGCCGCGCTGCGTGTGGACCTGGCCGTGTGCGGCAAAGACGAGGACCAGCACCTGGCGGGCAAGGCCGTCTGCGCCACGGCCGGACTCCTCGCCCCCTGGGCCGCCGCGCTGCTGCTGCGCCTGGGGGCTGATGTCGCGGCGGGGTGGTGGATGCCGCTAGCCGGCTCCCTCGCCCTGGCCGTGCTGCTGTTCTTCGCCCCCGACCTGGCCGTGCGTCAGCAGGCCGTGCGACGACGCCGCGAGATGGGCCACACCCTCAGCCTCGTGCTGGACCTGACGGTGATCGCACTCGCCGGCGGGGCCGGCATCCAGCAGGCCCTCACCCAGGCCGTGGCCGCGCCCCACGGGTGGGCGGCGGCCAGGCTGCGTCACGCCCTGCACGTCGCCCAGCTCACCCGCACCAGCCCCTGGCCCCACCTCGGAGAACTAGGACGGCACCTGGCCGTGGGCGAATTGACCGAGCTCGCCTCGACCCTGAGCCTCGCGGGCAGCGAGGGCGCCAAGGTCCGCGGCTCGCTTGCGGCGAAGGCACGGGCGATGCGGCGGCGCCGGATCTCCG
Source organism: Streptomyces sp. 7N604 (assembly GCF_052245475.1). NCBI lineage: Bacteria > Bacillati > Actinomycetota > Actinomycetes > Kitasatosporales > Streptomycetaceae > Streptomyces > Streptomyces sp. 7N604. Next base: position 135,447 of record NZ_JBQQBX010000010.1, read on the forward strand.
AAGCCGACGGGGCCGCGCAGGCCGCGACCGAGCGGATGTCACTGCCCGTGGTGGGGCTGTTCGCCGCCTTCCTGCTGCTGATCGGCTACCCGGCCCTCGCCCACGTCATGTCCATGAGCTAAGCGCTTCACCGACCCTACGATCACGGGAAGAGCACTCGTCATGTTCCAACTCGACACGCTAGCCCGCCTGGTGCGTGCGCACCTGGCCGAAGTCCAACGGAACGTCCGCTCGGATGCGGGCTACACCACCGAGACCATCGTGGTGACTGCCCTGCTGGTGATCCTGGGCCTGACCGTGGTGGGCATCATCGTCGCCAAGGTCACGGCCAAGGCCAATGGCATCGACCTCGGCTAGCTTGTGACCGCCTCCCCTCGCAGGCTGCGCAGCGACCGGGGCGTGGTGGTGACCCAGCTGGTGCTGGTTGTCCCAGCGTTGCTGATGATGGGCCTGTTGGTGGTGCAGTTCGCGCTGGTCTGGCACGCACGGCACGTCGCCCAGTACACCGCCCAGCGGGCCCTGGCTGCCGCCCGAGTCGAAGATGGCACCGCGGCGGACGGGCGGATGCAGGCGCGGCGCAGTCTGGCCGCGCTGGGCAGCCGGGTCCTGACCACGTCGTCCGTGACCGCCGAGCGCACCGCGACCCGGACCACTGTACGCGTGAACGGGGTGGTGATACGGGTCCTCCCCGTTCCGGGGCTGGTGCTGCACGCCTCCGGCACGGCCTCCGGGCCCACCGAGAGGATCACCATCCCCGCCGGAGGTCAGCCATGAACCGCCCAGCCGGCCGCGTGCGAGACGATGGCCAAGGCGGTTCGGCGGCGGTCGAGCTGGTGCTGGTCACGCCACTACTTGTGCTCGTCCTGCTGGTCGTGGTGGCACTGGGCCGACTCGCCGATGCCCGCCTGGTCGTGTCCGACGCAGCCCACCAGGCCGCCCGCGCCGCCTCCCTGGCCCGCACCGAGAACGACGCCCGCGCCCAAGCGCAGCGCGCGGCGAGAGCGGCACTGCGCGAGGCAGGAGCATCCTGCACACAGCCCCGCGTCCAACTCACCACCGGCGGCCTCGCGCCGGGCGGCACCGTGGCGGCGAGGACCTCCTGCACCGCCGACCTGGGTGACCTCACCGGCACCGGGATGCCCGGCCACGTGTCCCTGGCCCACAGCGCCTTCTCCGCCGTCGACACTTACAGGAGCGCGCCGTGAAGCAACGACCCCGGCCATATCCTGCTCGCCTGCGCGTCCGGTTGGTGGCTGGTGACGACCGGGGACAGATCACGGCGTTCGTGGTCGGCGTTTTCGCCGCGCTGTGGCTGTTCGCCGGGATCGTCGTGGACGGTGGGCTCGCCCTGGCCGGCAAGGCCCGGGCGCTGGACGTGGCGCAGGAAGCCGCCCGCACCGGGGCCCAGCAGCTGGACGTCGGCCAGTTGCGGCGCGGGGACGATATTCGGCTCGTGCGCGACCAGGCCGCGGCGGCGGCCCGTGTCTATGTCGCCTCCACCGGCGATGACGGGACCGCATCGGTCAAGGGCGATGCCGTCACCGTTCAGGTCACCCACCGCCAGCGCACCCAGATCCTGCAGCTGATCGGCGTGCGCACCCTCCCCATGCACGCGACCGGCGCCGCCCGCGCCGAACGCACCACCCCGTAAGCACCGTTCCCACACTTTCGGCCGATGAGAGCGAAGGCGGCGATGATCCACCACCCTCCTCAGCTGCGCCAGCGTCTGACCGCGGCCGCAACCGCGGCCGCCACTCTGGCCCTCACGCTCGCCCTGCTGGCCGGGATGCCGTATGTGCTGTGGCGGGCCACCGGCATCCCCTGGCCCGAACGCGTCTTCTCCTGGAGCGAGTTCGGCCACCGGCTGACGCAGCCGGTCACCGACCCCTTGATGATCGATCTGCTGGTCGTGGTGGGCTGGCTGTGCTGGGCCGCCTTCGCCTACACCGTGGTTCGCGAGACCATTTGGTACGCCACCCACCTCCCGCAGCTGCTACGCGACCGACGCACGCACCATGAGCATGTGGCCGCGCTGTCCGTGAAGGGCTCGCTGGCCGCGCTGTGCATCGGCACCCTCGTCATCGCCCTGATCGGCCTGTGGCGCCCGCAGACGGTTCACGCCCAGCAGCTCTCCTCTCCTGGCGATGTACGACTGGACGTCGCCGCGACAGCCCCACGCGTCCCGGCCTCGGTCCAGCAGCCCGGCCCTCCTGAAGTAACCGCGGCTGCCCCGGCTCATTCCACGAGGGTCGAGGACGATCCAGAGCGCCCTGACCCGGCGTCCGGCACCAGCGAGGCGGTCCGGCACATCGAGTACACGGTCATCGAGGGCGACACCCTGTGGGACATCGCGCACACGCACCTTGGAGACGCGCTCAATTGGCCGCGGATCTACGCGCTGAACAAGGACCGCATCCAAAGCGACGGAGCCCGGCTCACCGACCCGGACCTGATCAGACCCGGCTGGCAACTGACCATCCCCGTCGCCCGGACAGCCGGACCGCCGCCGAGAACTGCCCCTGGCCCCGAAGCGACGCCTTCAACGCCCTCTGCGCCGCCCACCAAGACCCCTCCCGCACCGTCAACCCCCGAAAACACTCCCGAGCAGCACACGGGCACCGGCCGACAAGCAAGCGGTGATCACACTCCCGCGAGTCCTGACCGGCAGAACGAGACCGCAGCCCGGAAGACAGACCAGGGCCCGGCTGCGATCGGCCTTGGAAAAGCCAGCCTGATCGGCATCACAGCCGCGGCGGGCCTGCTGGCCGCGCGCCGCTACTGGTACTGGCACCAAAACCGTCTCCGTGAGCCCGACCGAGAGCCCGAAGTGCCGGCCCTGAGCCCGCTGGTGGACAAGGCCGCACAGGCCGCCCACGCCGCCACCCGACCCCGTCGCCCGCAAGCCCCGGACACCCTGGTCACCCACCGCACCCCACCCCAGCACCCCCGCAATACAGGCACGGTCACCATCGGGGTCCGGGACAGCGCCGAGGTCGCCCTCGACGAGCTGGCGCGGCCTGGAGGCTGCGCCTGGACCGGCCCCGGGGCCGAGGGTGCCGCTCGTGCCCTGCTCGTCGGCGTCCTCACCGCTGTCGAACGCCAGCGCCCCGGACCTCCGCGCGTGACGGCGATCGTCCCCGAAGGCGTGGCCGAGAGACTGCTGCCTGGGCTGCCCGCCCAGTTCACGGCCCTGACCCAGAGCGCCGATCTCTCAGAGGCCATCCGGGCCGCCGAGCAGCACTTGGTCGCCCACGCCCGCACGCAGGACGATCACGACGCCCACGGTGCGGAAACCGCACTGGCAAACCCCAATCCGGTACCGGAGGCCGAACCGGGCACCCTTGTCCTGCTCACGGTGCCGGATGCCGCCCACACCGGACAGCTTCAGGCACTGGCCGCCCGCAGCCGCCCCGGCACACTGATCGTCCTGCCCCTGGGTGCCCCGCTGCCTGGCGCCGCGTCATGGCACATCGCCGCCGACGGCACCGTCACCCACCCCAACGCCGACAGTCAACACCCCAGCCCGCTCAGACTGTTCCACCTCACGCCCGAGGCCGGACGAGACGTGACCGAGGTCCTGCTCACCGCCCACGGGGAGCGCCCTCGCCTGCGTATCCTCCCCACCCTCGGCGCACAGGCCAACCGCGATCACCCCGACTCCGATACCCCGCGCGGGTCATCAGCGGACGATGTATCCACCCGCCCGTACGCGGTCGAGGCATCGCGCCCGGCACAGACCAAACCCGTACGTCTCCACGTCCTCGGCCCGATCACCCTCTACGCCCGCGGCCACCAGGACCCCATTGGCAGCAATCTCCGCGGTGAAGTCCACGAGTTCCTCGCCCTGCTTGCCGCCCATCCCACCGGGCTCCTGGCATCCGATATCGCCGACAAGCTCCATCTCGAGCCGGGCAGCGACCAGAACGCTCTGAAAAACCTGCGCCGAGCCGTGCGCCGCGCCCTGCGCGCCGCGACAGGCATCACCGCTCAGGAATTCATCCTGCTCCAAGGAGAACTCCACAAGCTCCATCCGGGCCTCGTAGAAACCGACCACGCCGACTTCAGTCGCAGCCTGAAAGAAGCATTTCCTTCCTCCGGAAAGCAAGAAACGCAAAAAGATGCCCTGCCCGCCGTACGCGAGGCCCTGGCTCACTACCGCGGCCCGTTCGCCCAGGGCGGCGACTACCTCTGGGCGGACGCGATCCGCGAACACCTCGCCACCCAGGCCACCGACGCCGCCCTCCGCCTCGCCCACCAGGCCGAGCACGTAGGCGCCTCGCCACGCCAACGGGACACCGTCCTGACCCTGCTGGAACACCTCAGCACCATCCACCCCGACCACGAACGGCTGGCCCAGCACACCATCCGCCTCTACCAAGCCGCAGGGCGCCACGATGCCGCCCAGCACACCTACACCCGCCTCAAGCGACACCTCACCGACCTCGGCCTCGAACCCGAACCGGCCACCCAGGCCCTCATCGCACCCCGAGCCAACTCCCGCCAGACGCGGTAAAGCCGCAGCTCACCCGGTCCGCGAGCCTCATCGCTCAGCGCAGATGACCGATGGCGTTCACCCCGTCGCATCCGGTGTCGTATCCACTATCGCTTCCGTGTGCGCACTTGGATACGACACCCCCGCCCGGCCCGAAGCCGCAGGCGAGGCGCCCTGCGAGCCACCGGCGGGCGAGGGCGACTGTATATCGGTGCAGCAACGCATCCCGATCTACCAACAGCCGGCCCCCCGCCCACTTCATACCCCGTGGGTGCCCGCCCCCGGCTACAGCCCGCCTCTTCTTGCTCCTTGGCTCTGACTTTCGTCAACTCGGCTTCCAGGCAGCCCCGTACAGCCCTGCCCCCTGGACAGCTCAGCTCCCACACCTCTGTGTGGTGCGGCGGCACCCAGGCGGAGCCGAGGGTGCCGGGCGCCGTCTCTTCGCGCGTGTACTCGATTCATCGGGCTGCCGACGTGTGTGGGTCGCCTGGAAATTGGTCGTGCAGGCCGCCGCCCACGACGCCTTGCGTCGCACCTCCGCAAATTCCCCTGAATTCCGGTCGTGAATTCCCGAGAATTCCAGCATCATCAAGCCGGGCTGCGACTTCAGCCGGTGCGCGTATCGAGCTATATTTGAATTGTTCCCAGAAAGAGTCGGGAATGGAAAACCTGCCAATGGGGCCGCCCGAAAACGGATGATGGGTGAGGTGCGCCCAAAAGGCGGCCGCCTCCAAATTCACAATACGGCCGCTACAGTTCAACAACGAAAGGGCTTGAGTAATGACCGGTACCGCCACACCCCCTACGTCCAAGCCTTCCAGCTCCATCCCGCCGCCGTCCGCCCCCACCGCGCCGAATACCCCGGCGGCGCCTGCGGGTTCACCCAGCGGGGGCGGGAAAGCGCGCCCGGGACAGCTGCGCGCGAGGATCGCGCAGGTCTTGGCGGCGAATGCGGCAGCAATGTTCAGCGTCACGGAGCTGGCGAGGATGCTGGGGCATTCGGGCGGCGCGGTCGGCAATGCCTGCGAGACGCTGGTGGGCCGGGGTGAGGCTGAACGGGTCGGCTCCAAACCACGCATGTACCGGGCGACATCTGCCACGGCCGCCGCAGCCCGCCGTACCGCACCGCCTCCGCCCGCGCCGGGCGCCACGCCCCGCGTGCCACGCCAGGCCGCCGCCCCGCAGGCGCCTGCCGCCCCGCCGACAAATGGGCGGCCCGAACCGATCACTCGCCCCAACGGGCAGCAGTACCGCCCCCGGGCGCTGGCGAACCTGCCGGATGTGGAGGCGCTGCGCAAGCTGCGCCAGGCGCAGGTGGCGGTGTTGCTGTACGGGCCGCCGGGAACGGGGAAGACCTCCCTGATCGAGGCGGCCTTCCCAGACCTGATCACGGTCGCCGGGGATGGGGACACCACGGTCGGCGACCTGATCGGCGAGTACACCCAGGACGCAGGCGGCGGTTACGAGTTCATCTACGGCCCCCTGGTAACCGCCATGCAGGAAGGCCGCGCCCTGCTCCTGGACGACGCCACCTTGATCTCCCCGAAGGTGCTCGCGGCCCTGTACCCGGCCATGGACGGACGCAGGCAGATCCAGGTCAAGGCGCACAAGGGCGAAACGATCACTGCCGCCGAGGGCTTCTACGTGATCGCCGGACACAACCCCGGCGTCCACGGGGCCGTCCTCACCGAAGCCCTGGCGTCCCGGTTTAGCGTGCAGATCCAGGTCGGCTCCGACTACGACCTGGCCGCCTCCTTGAAGATCAACCGCTCGGCAGTGCGGATCGCCCGCCACCTGGCCACCCACCAGCAGGCCGGAGAGGTCGGTTGGGCCCCGCAGCTACGGGAACTGATCGCCTTTCAAAAGATCGCCGATGTGCTCGGCACCGAGGCGGCCTTCGCCAACCTGATCGGCATCGCCCCACTGGAAGACCGGGACACCGTCGCCGAGATCGTCACCAAAGCACTCGGCCGCCCGGTCACCGCCCTGGCCCTGGGCCGCCAGATCTAACAGCCCCCGCCCGGGCCTTAGCCCCGCCGCACCCGGCCACCAGCCCACACCCCCGCCACCGCCCCTTCCGAAGGGATCGCATCTGCCATGCCCGCGCACACCCAAGCCCACATCCAGCACACCCCGCCCGCCCTGACCGAGACCGAACAGGCCCTGGCCCGCTGGGAGGACGACGGCGGCCCCGCCGCAGAAGCCCCGCCCCGGCCGCAGACCGGACACTGGCTACGCATTGCCGCCGCCCTGACCGAGCGCCTTCCCGAACTGACGGGGCGCGAGGACGTGATCGTCACCTGCGAGGAACAGACCCGCTCCGGAGCCCCGGCCGCCTTCTACCCGACCCTGGCGGCCCTGGAAATCGACCGGGCGCTCTTCGCCCTGCTGAAACCGGCCACCATCGATCCCGTCCGGCCCGGCGACGAGGAGCGCTACCCGGTCGCCTGGGGCGCCTTCACCCACGAAGCCGCACATGCCGCCCACAGCCGCTGGACCACCCCACCCCCGCTGCGCGGCACCGCCCTGGACGCGGCGGGAGCACTGCTGGAGGAATCCCGCGCCGAGCACGCCCACCTTCACCGCCGCCCCGGGGACCGCCGCTTCCTGCGGGCCGCCGTACACACCCTGGTCTTGGGGGACTTCACCAGCGACACTCCCGCCGACCAGTGGCAGGCCGCCATGGCGGCTGGGTTGATCCTCGCCCGCCGGGACACCGGAATCCTCGACGAGGACGAGACCGACGCCCTGGAGAACACCGTCACCGGCATCCTCGGCAAGGACCTGCTCGAAACCCTCGCGGCAATCTGGACCGCCGCCCACACCACCGCCGATGCCGACGGGCAGGCGATGCTTCAGCACGCCACGGCATGGTGCCAGGCGCTGGGTGCCGACCCCGCAGGGCCGGAACCGGCCCCCGATCCCACGGCCGGGCGCCTGGGTGAGCTGACCGAGGCGATCGGCAAGGTCGTCGCGGCGGTGACGGCCAATGAGGCCGCCCAAGCCGCAGTCCAGGCACGCGTCGAGGCCGCCCGCACCGCCCGGCAACAGGCCAAGGCCGCCCACGCCGCGCACGCGCGGCAGGCCGCGAAGACGGCCGAGAAGGTCTTCGCACCCGGCAGGCGCCCCTACACACCCGGCGAACCCGGCAAAGGTGGGCGTGGCCGCTCCCCGGTGACCGGCACCCGGCCCCCGACGGGCGCGGAGAAGGCGGCGGCCGGGCAGTTGGCGCGAGCGCTGCGGGCCGCCGCCTACCGGGAACGCACCACCACCGTTACCGCCTCGCAGGCTCCGCCCGGACGCCTGAACATGCGCCAGGCCCTTACCCGGGACGCCCAGAAAGCCGCAGGCGCGATCCCGACCGCGACCCCCTGGACGCGCACCGTGCACCGGGTGGGCCCAACTCCGCCGCTGCGGGTGGGCATCGCGGTGGACGTCTCCGGCTCCATGAGTATCGCCGCCGCCCCGATCGCCTCCGCCGCCTGGATCGTCGCCAAAGCGACGTCGCTCACCGATCCCGACTCCCGCAGCGCAACCGTCGCCTACGACCACTCGGTGACCGCGATCACCGCACCCGGCCGCGCCCCTGCCCGAGTCGCCGAGTTCGACGCCAGGGGGGTGGGCCACAGCCTTGCCGAGGCCATCGATGCCCTGGAAGCGGGAGTCGACCTGACCCGGCCGGGGACGGGCCGTCTCCTGGTGGTCGCCTCCGACGGCTACTACGGCCGAACCCAAGCAGCCCAAGCGGCCGCACGCATCACCGCCCTGCGCGCAACAGGCTGCGCGGTGCTTTGGCTCGCCTTCGCCCCCGACCCCCGCCCACTGCCCGGCGCCACGCCGCTCGAACTCACCGAGCCCGCCCAGGCCGCCGCCGCGATCGCCAAGGCCGCCACCGGCGCCCTGGCCACCACACTGCCGTGACTCGGGATCCGCCCCCCGGGCGTTACCCGGGGGGCGGCGCCCTGGCCCCAGCCCAACCCCCACCTGCCTGCGGCAGCCCACGCCGGGGGGTGCCCCGATCAGGTGCCGACATACAACCCGCCTCTGCCGAAGGAGAACCAACGGTGAAGCCGTACTACCGCCCCGCCGTCCACCGCCTGCTCACTGAGGCATATCTCCGCCTCACCGCACACGCCGACGGGGCTACCCCGCCACTGCACGACCTGTTCGCCCAGCTTGTCGTCGAGCTCTGCGACCGCGACCTGCTCGGTGACCACCCGCCCTCGCTGGGCGGCACCGTTGACCAGGCCGCCGCTTGCCTGCTGAACCTGGCGACCCCCGAGCGCCCGGCCCGCTTCTTCGACGAAGACCTGCCCGCCCGGCTGGGCGAACTCGATCGCCTCCCGCTGCCCGAGCGTCTCCGTCTGCTTGAGGCCGCCACCCGCCACACCGGCCCCGCCCCGGAGGCACAGCAACTCCCGGCGCAGCGCCGCACGGCCGGGCCGTGCCCGTGCGCATGCACCAGCGGGGGCTTCTGCGGCGGCTGCGGCCATGCAGGCTGCGGGGGCCGCCGGTGACTCGCACCCACCCGGGCCGGGGGCGAGATGCCGGGACACGGCGGTATGCATGGCTACGGTGTTGAGCCGGAAGACAACGGGCCGTACTCCGACGTCGCCGACCAGAACACCGGCACCGTACGGCTATGCACCCACCGCTGCGAGACCTGCATCTTCCACCCGGGCAACCCGATGCACCTGGAGCCCAGCAGGGTCACGGACATGGTCACCCGATCCAGGCAAGCCGAGGGGCACGTGGTGTGCCGCAAGACCCTGGGCACTCCGAGTCCGGTGATCTGTCGCGGCTTCGCGGACGGCCCCGACCAGGGCCGTAGCCTCGCCCTGCGCCTGTCCCGTGCCCTGGGCACTCTGCAGAAGGTCACCCCGCCGTAACCGTTGCTCCGAATGGGCCGGGACCGGCCTACTGGCCGGGATGCTCAGCCTCTGCTTCCTCCGGTCTCCTGGCTGCATGGCCGCGTCCCGCGACCGGCACCGCCTCGCCGACGCTTATGCCGGCATGCTGCTGAATCGGACGTCTCCCTGTGGCACCGCTTGGGCTCGCATGGGCCGGGTTGGTCGCGGGGCTCAGTCGTAGTGGAGGGTGCCGTCCTCGTCCATAGTGGGGTGGAGCTTCATCGGGCCGTAGTCGTCCTGGTCCGAGGGGCGCGGTGGTTCCGGTCCGTCGGGGCCGCAGCGGACCATCCGCCCGATGCGGCAGATCCGGAACAGGCGGCCGTCCACGCGCACTTCATCGGCGCGACCGGCGGCCTTGAACTCCTCGGCCGCCTTCGCGTACGCGGCCTTCTTGCGTTCGCTGTACTCGTAGAGCAGCGGCCAGGTCTCGGACATCCCGTTGTAGAGCAGGCGACGGGCGTCGTGCGGGGTGGGCATCAGGGCCCCGTGCGGCCGCCATCCGCGCTCGCCGCGCTCGGCCACGCCGAAAACGGCGGGCAGCAGGACGACCTCCGGGTAGGCTTCGGCGGCCCGCTTGGAGTCCGTGCGCACATCGGCAGGGAACTGGGAGCCGGTGTGGGTGAAGCCCTGCAGCCCCAGCTTCATGGCGCCTGCCATCGGGCCGTCTACGCGCCCAGGGGCGAGGATGAAACCCACGTCCCGGGACGGGGTCTCCTGCCGTCCGTCCCATGAACGGTCGGTCGGCTCCGGGTCCGTGGGCCGCGGCGGCTCCAGCTCGTCCTCGCCGCTGCGCGTGAACTCGGTACCGCGCACCACCCGGTAGCGCACGCCGAGGACTTCCAGCTCGTTGACCGGCTCGCGTTCGAGCACTGCCACCGCGGCCAGCAGCTCGCGTCGTACGCCGGGGTCGTCGGTGTCGTCCTTGGCCTTGAACCACAGGTACGAGTTCAGTCCGTCCCGGGTGTGTTGGGGCATGCTGTCCGTCACCGGCTTCAGCAGCCGCCAGTCCGGTCCGGCTGCGGGATCCTGCACGGCGACGCCGAAGAGCGGCGTTCCGCGCGCCGCGATGTGCGGATAGCGCTGGGAGGCGTCCACCGCGTCGGCCTCGGCCACCCATGCGCCGGGGTCGTCGCGACGGACCAAGTCCGCGTGAAGCTTGTCCAGCCGTTGCTTCCAGTCATCGGTCATATGCGGATTGTGGTGCAGCGGGACCGCTGAGTTGACCCGAAGACCTCAAGTGATCACAGCTTCCCAGCTGCCGGGTCGAGCGCGTACAAGTCGTCCAGGACGGCAAACCGAGCTGCTTCCCAACTCCGGTGGGAAGCAGCCCGGTTTGGTATGGCCTTCCCGGCTATCCGTGGCGTTCCGGCGCTGCCAGACGGTAGGTGCGCGGGTGTTCGCTGACTTGTTCAGCGACGCCTTGGCGGGCGAGCGTGACCAGGGCATTGGCGATCGCCCCCGAGGACTTCTCGATCACGCGGCTGATCTTGGTGGCGGTGAGTGCCTCACTGGGATGCGCCTGCAGGTGCGCGATGACCATCTGCCGCAGCGCTCCGGGGGCGAGCCGCTTCTTCTCACCTGGCAGGATGATCTCTACTGGCGGGGCGGTCTGCGGCCCGGCACCCGCTTGCGGGGCGGGCGCGTTCTGGTCCCCCGAGCCGCCGTTGCCGCCCTCGTCGTCTTCGCCGCCGCTGGCGTCACCATCGCCGTCTTCAGCGTCCTGCGACAGTGGGTCCTGCGGTGCCTCGGTCGTCGGGACGGCGGTGGCCTCCGCGCTGCCGTCGTCCGGTGCGGTGGGGGTATCCCGTGCGGTCTCGTCGGAGGGGCCACCCTTGCTATCCGCGCTGTGGCCGACCGGCTCCGGGGCGTCGGCGACGGAGGGTTCCGGCTTGCTGGCAGGCTGCTCAGTAGTGCCGGGGCCTTCACTGGTGCTGGTGGCGTGAGTGGGTGCGGCGTGCCAGTGGTCGGGGGTGCGGCGAGGGCCGTTGTGGCCGCCGGGGGTGCGTACGGCCAGGCCGTGCTGCTCCAGGGTGGTCAGGGCCTTTCCGGCGGTGGAGCGGCCTACGCCTGCGGCGAGGGCGAGTTCGGCGACCGTGGCAGGTTCGGTAACGCCGACCAGTTCGCTGTAGATCGCGGCGGGGGCACCGGTCAGACCGGTCGGCGGCTCGGGTGCGGGGGTGGGGTGCGGCGCACACGTGCGGTCAGGGGCTGCGTCGGACATGAGGGAACCTCGTTTCGGTGAGTGTGTCGGGTGGTTGAGGTCCCCGGCCGGGGTGTGGACCGCGTGTGCGGCCGCTGACGTTCACCGGGCGCGTGCGCATCGCGATGTGTTCCCGGGCGAACAAGGCCGTGGCGCGAGCGGGTTCACGGATCCCGTTGGCCCGCTCGGTTCGTCGGCCACGACCATGGACGCTCTGCTACGCCGGGAAGTCAAGCGACCCAATCGTTCTCGGATCGACCGAGCTCAGAGGGGCGGCACGGTCCCCGGACGCGGGCGGGGTGAGGGGCGGCGTGCCGATCGGTGAGCATGCGTCGAGCGCACCGTGTGGACCGGATCCGATCGGTACCCGCGGTGGGGGCCGATCGGCTGGCGGACCAGGGAGTTCATCTGCCCAGGGGTGGCGGGGGTGCGCGCCGGGTCAGGAGCTGCTCGCGGATCTGGCGGGCGCGCTGCGGCCCGATGCGCAGATCGGTGCGCAGCTTCCAGACGCTCACGGGTTTCCCGGTGGCGGCGCGGGCCGCGTCGTCCAGCGCGACGGCGCGCGGCCACAGGTCGGCGTCTGCGGCCCCGTCGCTGGCCGGTGGCGGTGTGGGTGCCAGGGGCCGGTTGTGGTGCGGGTCGACGCCCGTGTGGGGCCGTTCGTGGTCGTCGCTTGTGGTGGCGGAGGCGGGGCCGTGATCGGCTCGGCCCTCTGCGGGCAGGGGGCCCGGGGGATCGGGAGCGCCGGTGTCCGGGTCGATCTGCGTCTGGGGCGATCGGGTTGCGGCTGTAGTGGGCGGGATGGCGTGTTCGGGAGAGTTGGTGGAGCCGATCCGGTCGATCAGGTCGGTGACGCATCGTCTGTAGGCGGCGATCGTTTCCGCCAGGGCGATCAGGAGCAGCGCCGGAGTCAGGTGCAGCAGCACGGCGGCGGGATCGGCGTGGCGGGGCCAGCCGATCTGCCCGTCGGGCCACAGGCTCTCCCACGAGTTCATGAGGGCAGCGGTGCATCCCGCACCCCAGCGCAGCGCGGTCGACCAGGCAGGCGGGCGGATGCCCCAGGCGGCCAGGCGGGCGTCGACGTACAACACTCCGGCGAGCGCGGTGCCGATCATGGGGTCGAGGAGGACCGCTATGGGCCAGGGGATATCGCGGCTGGTTGCGAAGCGGGTGACGTTGACCGTGGTAAAGGCCAGGGCCATGATCCCCACCGCGCACAGCACCCGGGTCATGTACTGCAGCAGGCTGATGGCCTCGCGGGCCGGGATCTGCCTCACCGGGCACCGCCACCAGGTGCGGATGGCCGTGTCGCGCCTTGGAAGGACGGAGCGTTGGTGTGGGCGGGGCCCTCGCGGACGACAGCCCCAGGGCGTGGTGCGTCGATGGCCCGGCCATCGCCGGCGTAGAGCGAGACGTGGGTGATGCTCCTGGGACTGGTACCGAAGAACAGCAAGTCACCCGGCGCCAGTCGCGTGTGCTTCGGGAGGTGGGGGCCGTGGTCGTACTGGGCCTGGGCGATGCGGGGGATGGTGATGCCAGCGGTGCGGTAGGCGGTTTGGGTCAGGCCGGAGCAGTCGAAGCCCCCCTCAGCCGGGCCGTCGCCGCCCCAGACATACGCGGTGCCGAGCTGGGTGCGGGCGAAGCTGACCGCCTTGGCCGCGGCTTTGGTCGGGGCGAGGTCCGTGGCCGCGTACTGGGTGGCGATCTTCACCACCTGGTCCACGTACCAGGTTGCGTGGTTGTAGGCGTGGATCGCCGACCGCAGGTCATGGCCGTTCCTGGCGCCGTTGGCGCACAGCAGGCGGGCTGCGGCGTAGACGGCGTCGACCGGGTCCCAGGGGGTGGGTGGTTTCTTCCCGCCGGGCGGTACGGGGTCCGCGTACGCCCTGAAGGTCGCGGGGACGAACTGCATGGGGCCTACGGCACCTGCTGAGGACACCATGGTGGGGTGGCGTCCGTGGTCGGTCTCGACCTTGCCGATTGCGGCCAGGATGGTCCAGGGAAGGCCGGGGCATTCGGGGGCGGCGCGCTGGTAGAGGGCGAGCATGTACGCCGGGATGTCCCCCAGCGCATGCCTGCTCGGAGAGGCCGCCACGCCGCCACCGAAGGAGAACCCGCCCAGAAGCGCGGCGATGATGAGGGCGGCCACCAGCGGCAGGGCGATCACGGTGCACCCGATGCCGCTGGCCGCCTTGGCGAACAGTGAGCTCACGGTCCCGCCTCGGCCGCGGGTGGCAGCGGGGGCACGGGGAGGGTGAGGGCGGTGTCGGCGTCGGTCGGCTCCAGCCCGGCGGCCGGAGTTAGGCCGGGCCAGAGGGTGGCGAGGCGGCTGAGGGTGGTGCGGTGGGCGCCGGGCTGGAGTGGGGCCCACCACGGCCCCCACGGGTGAGTGGTGGTGAAGTCTGCGGATGAGGTCGCCACCTGAAGGTGCAACTCGCGTGCGGTGTCGGCGAGGCGGCGGCGCAGGGCTTGGTCGCGGGAGGCGGTGCGTGTGTGGATTAGCAGGGCTGGGCGGGTGCCGGTTGTGGTGGTGGTGAAGGCGGCGTAGGCGGTGAGCTTGGCTTCGACGCGGGCGAGGGGCTGGCTGCCGGTGTCGTATTCGAGGAAGAACGGCAGCAGCGTCTGGCCGTCGCGGTAGTGGGCGTAGGCGTCGGGGCGGATGATGTCGCCCCAGCGGCGGGCGCAGGAGCGTTCGGAGAGCCACAGGGTGAGCCCAACGCCGGGGTCGGTGCGGGCGTGGGCGGCGAGGCGGGTGAGGAGTTCGTTGACGCCGAGGTCGTGGCTGAGGGAGGGGGAGTAGGCGATGCGGCCGGTATGGCTGGGGCGCCAGCCAAGGTCTGCAAGGTCGCATCCGGCGTGGGCGGCCAGGACGGCGGCGCCGGCGGGGCCGAGAGTGTAGTGCTCGGGGGCGGATCCCGTCTGCGTCAAAGGGCGGAAGGAGTCGAGGACGGCGTGCTGGTGGAGGCTGCGCAGGCGACGCTGTGCGGAGCGGAGGGAGAGGTAGGCGAGGTCGGCGATCTGGCGGGTGGTCAGCACGCGGTGCTCGTAGAGCATGCGTGCCAGCCACAGGTCGCGGCCGGTGAGGATGCGGGTGAGCGCGGCCACGTCGGTGTGCCGGGCCGGGCGGGAGCGGGTGGTGGCGGCGCGGGCGGTGTATCGGGAACCAGGGCCGAAGGCAGGGCGAGGCAGTGCGGGCATGGCAGTTCACCACTGGTGTGTGAGGGGGAACGGTGAAGTCGGGTGCCGGGCTCAGGGCCGCGTGGCGGGGCACGGTCCGGTGCGGCCTGCGGCGGCTTGTCGGAGGTCCCGGGCTCGGCCGGGTACGGCCGGTGGCAGGGGGTGGGTGGTGAGGGTGAAGGCGGCGGATTCCGCGCCGCCGACAAGGAGGTGAGCGGCGGCCTGGTAGGGGCCGAGGTGGGCCAGGTCGTGCGCGGTCAGCGTCGGCAGGGTGTGGCGTTCCAGTGAGCTGGCGTCTTCGGGCGAGGCGTTGAAGAAGATCTTGTTGCGGGCGTTGGCGGAGATGCCTTCGCGCAGGTCGCGCGGGAGCTGGGCCAGGTGCTGGTGGGCCAGCAGCATGGACAGGCGGTAGCCGCGGGCCTCGGCGAGCATGTCCTCCAGCGGATACGGCAGGGTGAGGAAGTTGTGCGCCTCGTCGATGCTCAGCGTGGCGTCGATGCGGTGGTGTTCGGGGGTACGGGCGCGGGCTGCGGCGGCCTGCCAGGCTCCCGCGACGATGAACGAGCCGAGCAGCCGGGCGGTCTCCTCGCCGAGAGCGCCCTTGGGAAGACGGGCGAGCAGGATGCCGCCGTCGAGGACCTGTCCGAGGTCGAAGGTGGAGGGGCCGGCGGCGATGGCGCGGCGGGCGAAGTCGCGCAGCAGGAAGGCGCGCAGCTTGTTCATCACCGGGCCGACCACGGCGGCACGGGAGGGCTCGGACATCGATTCGTACCAGGCCCAGAAGCCGCGCAGCACGGGGTCCTTGAGCGCGGGGATGATCCGCAGCCGGTAGGCGGGCTCGCCCAGCAGGCGGGGCACATCAGCGAGGGTGACCTGTTGGTGGGTGCGGTCGCGGTGTTTGAGGAGGGTCAGGCACGCGGCGCGCATCAGGTCGTCGGTCCTGGGTCCCCAGAAGGCGGTGAAGATCCGGCGGAAGATGCCGGTGATGTTGTCCACGACGACGTCGATGTCGGCCCCGTCCAGCACGTTCAGACACGGTGGCGGGTGGGGGTCGTCGGGGTCGATGAGGACGAGGCGGTCGGCGCAGGTGTCCGGGAGCCGCTCGAGGAGGTCGGTGACCAGGTCGCCTTTGGGATCGATGACGATGACGCCGCGATGGTGGCGTACGTCGTCCAGCGCGAGGTTGGCGATCAGGGTGGACTTGCCGGAGCCGGTCGCGCCCATGACATGGAGGTGGTGGCGGGTGTCGGCCACGGCGAGGCCGACGCCGCGGCGGGCGCCGGCGTCGGAGCGGCCGAGGCGCTTGACGCTGTTGCCGGGCGCGGGCTCGGGGATCGGCGGGGGTGGCAGGACGGAACGGGCTCCAGCCCGCTGGACGCCCGGCGCGTCCGCGTCGAGGGGCAGGTGGGCGAGGGCGCCAAGCTCTGGCACCGACAACAGTGCAGGCCGCCCGGGCGGGAACTGCCGGGGGCTCATGCGCAGTTCAGGATTTCTCAAGCGGGTGCGGACGACGTGGTTGCGGTCGGCGTACAGCCCGAAGGCGGAGGCGATCGCGTGGGCCCGGCCGCGCGCCACATCCCCAGCACGCTCTGCCTGCCCGGAGCAGGTGGCGGCGTAGGTGAGGGCACATTCCCACTGGGGTCCGGAGAGCTTGACCGCCGACTGTCTTACGGCGGCGCCGTGTTCGGGGTCCTGCTTACCGGTCGCGGTGGGCTGGGCGCGGTGGAGGAGGAAAGCGGTCAGGGCGGGCAGCCGGGTGGGGGTGTGCCCGGCCTTCAGCCGCCGGGCCTGGCGGCGGGCCCGGCGCAGCGCGCTGCCGGTGGCGGGCCGGGCCAGGACTTGCACACATGCGGACTCGTCCTCGCCCATGCCGGTGGCGGCCTGGAGGAGCGCTCGGAGTGGGTCGGTGGCGTGGTCGGTGCGCAGGGGAAGGACGCCGGGGCGGGCCGGGCGTAGCCGTCCGGCGGTGTGGGTGTGGTCGTGGGGGAGGAGCGGCGTGGGCTGGGTGACGCGGGTGTGGGCGCCGGGCCAGGCGGCCTCCACCGCGCGGCGTACCAGGCCCAGCGGCACGGTGGCGGGGACCCACAGGCGGATGTGCAGTCCGGTGTGGGACCAGGTGTATTCGAAGGCGAGATGCGGCTGGCCGGTGGTGATCCGGCGCCACCACGGGCGCAGGAGACCGGCGAGCTGCGCCCACAGCACTTCGCCGCCCTTGGGAGCGACTGTGGGCGGGGCGAGGATCTCCACGCAGCGCGCGCCGTCGGCGAGGCGTTGTTGACGCGCTTGGTGCAGGCGGTGGCGCAGCACGTAGCCGCTGGCAACGGCGACGGCGGCGCAGGGGGCGAGGACGGGCGCGTGCGCGCCGAGCCAGCTGATGGCACCGTGGCTGACCGTGGCCCAGAAGCCACTGGGGTCGGTGAGGAAGTCCACCAGCGGACCGCCCGGCTGAGTGGCGGCGAGCACCGGGCGCACCGTCATGACTCCCATTCCCCGTCGCCGTTGAGCGCCTCATCGGTGAAGAGGCCATGGGTGTCGGGGGCCTGGTCTGCCTGGTGTTGGGCGGCGAGCTCGCCCGGGTCGGTGGTGATCACCTCGTGTTCGCCGGGCGCCGCGACGCTGATCAGGGCGACCTTGTGGCGGCGGTCACCGGTCAGCAGCAGGGCCTCGCCGCGAGTCGCGGAGAGCAGGAACTCCCGTTCGCCGTGGCTGAGGTGGAAGGTCTCGGTGATCGTGTCGATGGCCTGTGGAGCCTGGCGGAGCAGGATCTGGGTGGCCGCGTTGGAGACGATGACCCGCCCCAGCGGGGAGGCCAGCACATCGTCGGCGTCCTGAGTGACCATCGCGAGCCCGGTCCAGTACTTGCGGGCGGCCTTGGCCATACGGAACAGGAAGCGGGCGCCGGCTCCGTCGCGCATCAGCAGCCATGCCTCGTCCACCACGACCAAGTGCCGGCCACGCTTGGGACGGTGGGTGACCTGCCGCCAGATCGCATCCAGGGCAAGCAGCATCGCCGGGGCCTTGACCTCTTCGGGAAGCTGGCGGAGCGCGAAGACCACCAGATGCCCGGAGGTGGCGGCGGTGCTGTGGCTATTGAACAGCTGGGCATGCGAGCCGGTGGTGTAGGGGGCGAGCCGGTCGGCGAGCTCTGCTGCCGCCTCGCTGCCGTCCTCAGCCAGCACCGTGGCCAGGTCGGCGAGCGTAGGCGGCGTGCGCTGCCAGGTACGGGAGTCCGCGGTGATCCCGGCGCGCGCATACGTGGTGAGGATCGCCCGGTCGAGCACGGCCTTCTCGCCTGCGGTCAGGTCGGTGCCCAGCAGGACTGCGAGGAAGGTGTGCAGGAACAGGACGCGCCGGGTGAGGACATCCTCCCCGTCGTCCGTCGGTGCTGGGAGGTCGAAGGGGTTGAGGCGTACGCCGTCGGCGCCGAGCGCGATGACGGTGCCGCCGACGGTTTCGGCGAGGCGGACGTACTCGTCCTCCGGGTCGATCACCGATGCCGTGACGCCGGTGAATAGCAGCCGGAGCAGCTCGAGTTTGGTGAGGTAGGACTTGCCGGCGCCGGAGCGGGCCAGGGTGATGGAGTTGTAGTTGTCCTGCACGAAGCGGTCCCACAGCACCGGCGCGCCGGAGGCCGCATTCAGCCCATACAGCAGCCCGGAAGCCGTGCGGTCCTGGTCGGTGGTGACCGGTAGGTCGGGGCTGGTGAAGGGGAAGCAGGCGGCGAGTGCGGCGGTGTCGAAGGTGCGGCGGATCTTGAGGGTGTCGATGCCCAGGGGGAGGGTGGCCAGCCAGCCCGGCAGCGACCGGTAGGTGGTCGGCGCCACCGTGATGAGCAGGGACTCGGCGATCGCACGTACGGCGGCGGCCTGCTCGGCCAGGCTCTCCTCGTCCGGGGCGTGCACCGTCAGGTACAGGGCGAGGTGGAAGAGTTTTCCCTCACCGCGGGCGATGCGGTAGGCGAGGTCGGCGGCGTCCGCGGCGGCGGCCTCCACCTCCGGATCGTCCAGATGCCCCTTGTCGAAGCCGGTGCGTCGGCCGGACTCCAGGCGAGCGCGCTGCCTCTTCAGCCCCGCTGCCGCTACCGGGTTGGGGACCGGCTCGATGTGCAGGGCGATGTCGAGGTGCCCGGGGAAGTTCAACAGCGGGGCGAGCCAGCCGGGGGTGACCTCGGCCGGGTAGCCGGTGACCACCAGCGTGGTCGCCAGGTGCGCGCCGACGGCCAGCGTACGGGCGTGTACCTCGATGGCCTCGGGCCCGACCACATCCAACAATTGAGCGCTGTCGATGACCGGCAGTTCGGAAGCGGTGCGGTGGCGGCCGAAGAGGAACCGCGTCATGTGAGATCACCTTCCGATCCATTCTGGGGCGGGTGTGGGGTGTCGGGGTTGCAGGCCGAAGCGATCAGGCCGGCGCTGTGCTCGGCGTCCAGCGGCGTGACGGTAATCTCGGCGGCAGCCAGGGCCCGGGCAGCCTCGTGGACGCGCTGAAGAACGCGCCCCTCACCCGCGCGGTGCCGTGGGCCGTGCGCCGAAGCGTCTTCGCGGGCGACGAGCACGATCTGCCGACCGAGCAGGTTGCCGCCTGCCGCGAGGTCGGCGAGGAAGTCGGCGTGCGCGCGGGCGGCTCGTTCCAGCGCCGGGTGCGGCAGCGCGGCGGCATCCTGCTGCAGGGTGTCGGCGAGCGGGGCGAGGTCGATGCGGTGGCAGCTCACCAGCACCTGAACCGGCCCGGTCAGGGAGTTGAGCAAGCGCGCGAACGCCGCGGTCAGACCCTGCTGTTCGGCCGCTGAGCGCAGCTCGAAGTTGACCGTGGAGCACGTGGCCAGCGAGGCCCTGCCCGCGTCGCGTAGGTCGAGCACCCCACCGGCGGTGATGCCGTCGCACGGCATGCGCATCGCGGCCGGCGGCGGCCGGTCGGCTCTGGTCCAGCGCTCGGGGATCACGGCGGGCAGCCGCGGGACGCCTTCGGGCGCGTGCACGCGCCGACCCCGGGTGCGGGCATAGGCGAAGGCGGCGAGCAGGAAGCGGTCCAGGCCGATGCCCTCCCGTCGGCCGAGCACGAGCGCGGCCACTGCCCCAGCGATCGGGATCACCAAGGCCGCGTACGCAAGCGGAGCCATGAACGGCCGCGTCGCCCAGTACCCGCCGTACAGCACCAGCGCTGCGACAGCGAAGATCGCGCTCTGCCGTGCTGTGAAAGGCCCCAGGAGACGGTCGGGGCGCGAGATGTCTGCGGGAATGCGCGTGGCATACGGGGTGCCTGCCGCCTCGTCGTCGGGATGGCTCATGCGGGGTTACCTCCGGGGCGGTTCGAGGGGCAGCCGCAGCTGCATGGGGCGCGGCGGGCGCACGCGCACCCGGCGGGCGGGAACGGGCAGGGCCGGCTGGCGTGCACGGGGCAGGGCGGCGGGGCGGGCCGGGGGCGGTGTGCTGCGTAGGGCGTGGATCGGCGCGGGTGGGTCTAGGGCTCGCTCGGTGCGGATCGGCAGCCCGAGCTGCGTGGGTCGGGCAGGTCGGCCCGCCGCGCGCTCGGCTGTGATCGGGAGCGCAAGTTGGCGTACCCGCCGGACCGGGGCTCGGTGAACGACGGCGCGAGGACCTCTCGCTCTATCGGCGAGGGGAGCCGCGGCGGGAGCACGGCGCTTGAGAGCTCGGGTTGCTGCGGGCGGCCTGCGCGCGGCGCGGGGACCAACGGCCCAGGCGGGCGTGCGGTTTGTCCTGCTGGCGGACGCGCGGCGTCCTGAGGCAAGGGCAGCACCGGATCCCGGCCCGCCGTCTGCTCCAGGGCGGTCACTAGGATGGACCTGGTCAGCACGGCCTTCGGCCAGCAGAGCCCGGCGCGGGCCAACTGGACCCCGACTGGCTCCGGGCCCAGTTGGCACCGGTCGGCCACCGCCGCGGCCGCCTCCGCCCTGTCCCGGACGGCCGCCCCCGCCACCTGCTGGTCCGCCGCGGCCGAACCCGAACCCGGCACCGCCTCCTCCACCACCGCGGGGGCGGCGGCGCAGCAGGTGCATGCCGGGCAGGTAGTGGTCCATGAGCCGGTACATCGCCAAGTGTCTGAGGATGCGCACCCCGGTGGGGGCGTGCGGGTTGTGCACGGGAGTACCGCGGAGCACGACCTGGAGGGTCCAGCCGGGAATCTTGAACAGCACCCAGAACAGGGCCATCCCCGCGAGCGTGGTGCCCAGCTGGTCGGACTTGGGGATGCCCAGGGCCGTGGCCCCGGGGGCGAAGAAGAGCTTCAGGGCGAGGACGAAGGTCATCGACTGAGCGATCTGGATGACCAGGCATCCGGCCAGAGCGCGCCACCACAGCCGGGCAACGGGGTCGGTCACCGGATGGGCGTGACACGCCAGCATCAGGGGCGCGGTCACGGCCAGCAGCGCCATCACCGCGACGCGCACCAGAAAGCCGACCAGGACCGCGAGCACCAGCGCGATCATCACGATCGCCAACAGCAGTAGGTACAGCTTCAGACCCGGTGCACCGAACAGGGCGAAGGGCAGGACGCGTTCGACCATGCCGTGACCGGCGTCCACCATGCCGTGACCGGCGTCCACCATGCCAGTGGCCATGATCGCGTGGGCGAGGGCGTTGGACAGGCCGATCGCCTTGCCCGTCACGGTCAGGGAGGTGGCCGCCGCGACCATCCCGAGCAGCAGGCGCGGGGCGATCTGCTGGAGGGCGTAGCGGGTCTGGACGGTCTCGTAGCCCATGACCGTGATGCCGCCCGCTGTCACGAAGAGCACGTAGATCCCGGCTGTGATCCCCAGCATCGCGGTCCACAGTTGCTTGATGTCGGTGTGCCGGGTGATGTCGGGGGTGGCCAGCAGGGTGTCGGCGAGGAACTCCCGGACCGGCTTCATGATCTGCTCGATCAGCATGCCGAGGAACGAGGTGATCGCGTTCACGATCATGCCGGGGATGTCGAAAAGGTCCGAGAAGCCGAACCCGCCACCGGTGCCGCAGTCGCTCGGGTCGCCGTCCACTTCGCACGCCGGGGGCATCAAGCCTGGCGTCGGCTCGGGAGGTGAGGGCCGGTCCGGTTCGGGCGTGGGGTGGCCCGGAGTAGCGGTTGGTCCAGGCGCGGGATCCGGAGTCGGCTCTGGCTCTGCATCCGGGGAGGGAGCTGCCGGACCGGGCGTCGGTTGCGGTTCGGGCTGGGGCGGCTCTGGAGCCGCCGGTGCCGAAGGAGCCGCAGCCACCGCGTTCGCGGAGGCGGACTGCGCGGAGAGCGGGACCAGCACCAGGGCAGTCAGGAACAGTAGGGGCAGAGCGCGGCCCAGGGGCTTGGCGCGGCTCACTGCCCGGCCCCGTTGCCCGCGCCGACGATGCCCTGCAGCACCGTCACGATCACCGGGGCCAGGATGGCCAGGCCGTACCCGATGCTCGCGGCCTTCAACGCCCGCTTGGCGGCCTCGACTTCCCCCGGATCGCCACCGGCCATCAGGTAGCGCAGCCCACCGAAGGTCAAAAACAGGGTGGCGAGACCGGCCAGGAGGCCGACGATCCAGTTCCGCAGATTCGTGATCACGGTCGGGATGTCCGCGACCGCCCATGCGCGCGGCGGGCCCACCAGAGTGACGAAGAGGGTGAAGACGGTGGTGCAGCCGATCCGGGCTGTCCAGCGGCCCGCCAGG
Source organism: Streptomyces sp. 7N604 (assembly GCF_052245475.1). NCBI lineage: Bacteria > Bacillati > Actinomycetota > Actinomycetes > Kitasatosporales > Streptomycetaceae > Streptomyces > Streptomyces sp. 7N604. The sequence goes on from NZ_JBQQBX010000010.1 coordinate 157,868, forward strand.
TCGACTGGCGGCCGAGGCGGCCGACGGAGTCTTGTGGGCATGGCGGACGACCTCCAGCAGGGCACGGCACGGCAGCAGAACAGGAGCGGAACGAAAGGGGATGGCAACGCCGTACGCGGCGCATGGCGTGGTGCATGGGGTGGGGTGAGCACGGATTCCCTTGGTCCCGGGGCCGACCTCCTTACAGGGGGGCGGCGATGGGCAACGGCGCTCGGGTGTCAGCACGAGACGGGCGTGCTCACCCCACCCGACAGCAAGGCCCAGGCAAGACAGCAGTGACAGGACCTTGCAGGCGGCGGCCTGGCCGGGTGCGTGGCGCGCATCCGGCGGCGGGCCCTTACCGGTAATAGAGATTCACGGGACGGAAAGTGACATCCGTCGCTCGAACGTCTCCGGTTCCCGTGGTCTCACTCTCCGCGCAGCTGGCCCTTCAGGTGGGCGGCCAGGTGCTGCTCGGCGGCGGCGCGGTGTCGGTAGAGCTGACGCACACTCACTCCCCGCTCATCGGCCAAGCGTTGCATCGGCTCCCCGTTCAGACGCGTACGGGCGATCAGACGCGCCTCGGCGATGTCCACGACACGTGCTTGGACCGCGCGGGCCAGCACTGTGTACTCGTCCTTGATCTTGCCGTCGTCGCCGGCTTCGGCCGCCTCCTGGCATCCGGCCCGAGACGTGTAGAGCGCAAGCCGACCCAGGTGCACGGCTGGCCCGGTCTCCCGGGCGGCTCGGCGGCGCGCGGCGTACACCAGACGGTGCAGCGCCCGGTCGGCCGCCGCGAACAGCGACCGGCCCACGTCCTCGGCGTTCACGTCCACCGAGTGCAGGGCGGTGGCGACGGCCGCCAGAGCCTCCTGCTCGACTTCGGCACGCTCCAGGTGGGCGGGGCGGGACAGCCGGGCCAGCATCCGGCGCAGCACCGGCACTGTCATCGCAACGGCCACCGTGTCCCACGGCTGGCCGACCTGCTGGGCGCGGCGGACCACCTCACGCCAGGTCCGCTCACGCAGCGTCGGCGCGGTGGCGGGGTGGGCGAGGCGGGTGCGGACCTGGTCGACGGGCAGCACAGGCTGCTCCGGCTCCTCGCAGACCAGACGCGCGGGCAGCGTCAACGGGCTGGCGGTCCGGGCGAGCGCGAGGAAGGACTCCTCCAGCACCTGCAGCGGAGAACGGACTTCGGCGTACGTGCAGCCCGGGCGGCTGGCCGGACGGTGAGAGTCGTGCATGGCACTGCTCCTTGTGGGGCGTGGCGGACAACGTCTGCCGCCACCTCTGTCACCCCGCCGTGCCACCAGCGGACCGCCCGCGCGCCAGCCCCGCGTCATGGCCGAACCGCTGGCTCGGTGTGTGCGATGGCCCGCCACCGGCCCACGCCCGATGACCAGCACCGGCGCCCCAGCCGGGACACCCGGTATCGAACATCAAGAAATTTCTGGCCGAGTCTTCCCCCTCATGGCGCCGCATGCTTGGGTGGCTCGGCAGTGGCTCGCAGGTGGCTCACCACCGGCCCGCTGGCCGGATGACCTGGGCAAAGGAGCGTTAGCCGCTCGGAGTTCCGAGCTATCGGCCCATCAGAACTCCTGCGCCGCAGGCGAATCGAACGCTTACGGCAGCGATGGCATTCTCGCCTACTCGCTTCCCTATTACTTCACGTCAGCACACGACGGATCTGATCCCTGCTCCCCGGGCGCCACCTGCCCATGCCCATCACCCCATCTCGCCGACGACGCACCCCTCGTACCCGCCCCGCCAGCCCGCTGCCGACCACCATCTGGCTCCCCGACCCCGACCAGCCCGACGCAGCCCCCGCCGCAGGCAGCGTGCTGCCCTACTGGGCGATCGACAAGATCCGCACCGAGTTCATCCACCGCCCCGGCCACCTGCCCGCACCCCTGCTCAAGATCTCCATCCGCGACACCGCACCGGGCATGGACGCCCGCACCCCCTGCACCACCCACGCCGATGCCGCCGACGGCACGGCCAGCGGGGCACCGGTACTGCTCGCCGAACTCCATCCCGACACCCTCCCCGCCGAGCCCCTGCCCTCGGCCGTCACCGAGATGCCCGGCGCGATGGAGAACGGCTGGCCCGGCTTCTTCCACCGCGCCCACCGCCTCCTCCCTGCCGACGGGCTGCTCCTGCTGGCCACCCGCCAACACCGGGAGGGCGGAGTGCTCACCGACCCGCTCGGCCATCTCATCGCCGCCGCCCGCACGGCCGGCTTTCGCTACCTGCAGCACATCGTCATCGCCCACGCCCACGCGGTCGAAGACCGGCTCGTGCCCGCCCCACCCATCGACGCCAGCCCCGGCGTGATCCACAGCGACCTGATCGTCCTCTCGGCGATCCACCACGCCTGACGGCCCAAGGAGCTCCCGTGCCCTGTTCCCTCTCGGTGTGGAACACAGCCCCCACCTCCGCCCCCGCACAGCGCAAGGGCCGCTACGTACCCGGCTCGGCCGCCCACCCGGCCAAGATGCTCCCGGCCATCGCCGCCCACGCGATCAGGACCTACACGCGCCCCGGCGACCTGGTCCTGGACCCGATGTGCGGCATCGGCACCACCCTCGTCGAAGCCATCCACCTCGGCCGCAGCGCCATCGGCGTCGAGTACGAACTGCAATGGGCCCGCCTGGCCCGTCTCAACGCTGCTTCCGCCACACGCGAAGGCGGCACCGGTACCGGCGCGGTCGACTGCGGCGACGCCCGCCGCCTCACCCGCCTCATCCCCACAGCCCTCCACGGTGAAGTGGACCTCGTCCTCACCTCGCCACCGTACGGGTCGAGCGTCCACGGACAGGTCCGCTCCACTCGGGAGACCGGTGAACGCGGCGTGGTCAAGAAGGACTTCCACTACAGCCACGACCCCGCCAACCTCGCCCACGTCTCCACCGACCGGCTCCTTCACGCCTTCACCGAGATCCTCGCCCAGTGCCGCATCATGCTGCGCCCCGGCGGCACCGTCGTGGTCACCACCCGCCCCTGGCGCGAACGCGGCGAACTCATTGACCTGCCCTCCGCCGTCCTCGCCGCCGGAAGAGCCGCCGGACTCACGCCGTCCGAGCGCTGCGTCGCCCTCCTTGCCGGCATCCGCGACAGCCGACTCATCACCCGCCCCTCGTTCTTCCAGATGAAGAACGTCCGCGACGCCCGCCGCCAGGGCATTCCCCTCTCAGTGGTGCAGCACGAGGACGTGCTCACCTTCACTAAAACCGTCCTCCCGAGCAGTCCCGCGGACGGCACGGAACCGCCGAGCACACCACGGTGCAGGGCTGGGGCGGGCGGCGAACCGACCACCACGGCAGCCTGCGACTCCCGAACCTGCACCCGAAGGACCGGCCGTGGCCGCCGCTGACTGCTCGATCGGCAGCCTTTGCTCCGGAGTGGGCGGCCTGGACCTCGGTGTCGCGGCCGCGCTCGGTGGCCACATCGCCTGGCACGCCGAGACCGACCCCCGCGCCGCTCAGGTACTCGCCCGCCACTGGCCCGGTGTCCCGAACCTGGGCGACGTGCGAGCCATCGACTGGCACCTGGCCGAGCCCGTGTGCGTGCTCACGGCCGGATTCCCCTGCCAGGACCTCTCCGTCGCCGGCCCACGCACCGGACTTGCCAGCGGCACCCGCTCCGGCCTGTGGCAGAACATCGTCGGTGCCATCGATGCCCTTAACCCCTGCCTGGTGGTGATCGAGAATGTCCGCGGCTTGCTGTCCACCCGAGCCGGAACCCACGCCCTTCGCCACGTGGAACCCTGCACGCGGTGTATGGGAAACCCGCCCGATCAACCCCGTATGCGGGCACTGGGCGTGCTTCTCGCGGACCTGGCCGACCTCGGGTACGACGCGAGCTGGACATGCGTACGCGCCGCTGACGTCGGCGCCCCGCACCGCCGAGAGAGGGTATTCCTCAGCGCCTGGCCCGCAACATCAGGAGGACAGTCCACTGTTGAAGACGCCTACGGCGAACCTGGGCAGCAACGGCGGCTCCCAGCACCCCACCAAACGCAAGGCCGGAGGCCACGGCCCAACCCTCGCCGACGAGATCGAACACCTGCTGCCCACCCTCACAGCCAGCGACGGTGCCAAAGGCTCCCCGAACCAGAAGCACGGCAACGGCGGCTTCACCCTCGCCTCGACCGCGGCAACGCTCGCTGCCCGCACCAAACCGACCGGGGTTACAGCAACGGAGGCGACCGAGTACCTGCTGCCTACGCCGACTGCATCCGACGGGAACGGTGGCGCCGGCACGACGCCGAAACGCAAAGGCGGCATGAACCTGCGAACGGCCGTCACTCACCTGCCCCGTGGTGGGGCGACTACCTGCCCGCCATCCGGAGATGGGAGCGCGTGACCGGACACGCCGCGCCCAGACCCATCCAGCCCGGCACGCGTCGGCTGTCCGCCGAATTCGTCGAGTGGATGATGGGCCTCACCGGTCACGTCACTGGCGCCGCGGGCCTCTCCCGGGCTGCGCAGCTCCACCTCCTTGGCAACAGCGTCGTTCCCCACCAAGCCGCCCGAGCTGTGGACGTCCTGCTCCCCGACGGCATCCCGTTCCAGGGCCCACGGCCATGGTGCGGTACCGAAGCGAGAAGTGAGCCGTGACCGCCCCGCTGCCGCCCCGCGTCAACGTGCAAGATCGCGGCCTTGACGACGCGGCCGAGACGGAGCGTCCATGGACGACGATCGCCCGCCAACCCGCGGAACTGGCCAGCTCACCCAAGGAGCTGCGGGTGGTCGTCGAGTACGTCGTCGTCGAAGGCGAGGACGCTCAGGCTCTGGCCCAGCGCCAAGCGGTCGCGATCCGCGAAGTGCTGGAGTGGCTGTACGCGCACTGCTGCGACGCGGGCCACATTCGCCGAGCGTGAGCTCCCGCCCGACCCGTGGGAGAGGACAGCACATGCCGGAGATCTCGCCCGGCGCCCGGCCCTGGGCACCCTCCTTGCCAGACCGGCCTTGGTCCAGGGGCAGCATTCCCGACGCGGCCGCCGTTCCGGTCAGCGTCCCTGTGGCCTGGCTCGGCCGTACCTCCACGGAGGACGCGCAGGATCCCACGCTGTCCCTCCCACGGCAGCTTCGCAACGCCAGAGCTGCGTTGCCGCCGGGCTGGGTTATCGTCGCCCACTTCTACGACGTCGAGTCCGGTCGCAAGGAGCTGGACGAACGCGGCCGCTCCCTGGCGTACCAGCAGTTCAATATCCCCATCCCGCGCGACGGCAGCATCTCCGATCTCCTTGAAGAGGCCCAGCGCCCAGACCGCCGCTTCGCCGCCGTCATCTGCGAGTCCATCGAGCGTGTGGCCCGCCGTACGTACTTCGGCACCAAGATCGAGTACGAGCTTGAGCAGGCCGGAGTGGCCCTGTGCGCCGCCGATGAACCGATCGTCACCGGGCGCGGTGCCAAGCGTGCCACCCCGACCCTCACCCGCCGTGTCAAGCAGGCAGTCTCCGAGTGGTACGTGCTGCAGATGCTGGAGCTGTCCTGGGACGGCTTCGTTGAGCACACGAGACAGGGCTGGAACACCGGCAAGCCGCCGTACGGCTACCTGGCCGAGAAGGTTCCGCACCCGGTCCCCGCCCGCCGGGCCGAGGGCCGCACCAAGCACCGGCTCGTCCCCGACCCCCCTCGTTCTCCGGCCGTCACTGCCATCTTCCAGCTCCGCGGACTGGACAAGCTCGGCTATGACGCCATCGCCGATCGTCTCAACCTCGACCGGGCCGCCTACCCGCCCCCGGAGCCGACCCGCGCCGACGCCGCCCTCGACCGCTGGAGCGGCTCCGCCGTACGTGAGGTCCTCAAGAATCCCAAATACACCGGCTACCAGGTATGGAACCGCCGCGCGACGAAGAAAGGCGGCCGCAACAACGACCCGAAGGACTGGGTGTGGTCGGCCCAGCCCACCCACGAACCTCTGGTCACCCGCGAACTCTTCGACACGGTCTCCGCCATGTCCAGAAAGCGCCAGGGCTCGCGCACCACTCCCGGCAAGAACAGCCACCCCGCAACACAGCGCTCCTACATCCTGCGGTCGTACGTCAACTGCGCCCTGTGCAACCGTCGGATGTACGGCAAAAGCCGCCACCAGATTCCGTACTACGCCTGCGAGCCAGACCCGAACGAGCACCGTGACAGGCCCTGGTTCACCAGCCACCCCAAGAGTCTCTGGATCCGTGAGGAGACCCTGCTCACGACCATCTCCCGATTCTTCGCCACCCACGTCTTCGGCCCCGACCGCCGTACCCACCTCGGCGAAGCCCTCGAAACCGCACACCACGCCGACGGCTCGGCGGAACGCATCCCCCGGGAACGCGACGCCCTGGAGCAGGCCATCTCGGCGATCGAGCAACGCCAGGGTCGCCTGATCCAGGCTCTCGCCGAGGGCACGGGAGGATATAGACCCGACGAGGAACCCGACCCGGAACACGAGCGAGCATTCCGCGACGGCATCCGCAAAGAACACGCAACCCTGGGCGGGCGGCGAAAGGCCCTGTCCGAGCAATTGGCCGGGCTCGAGATCCCCGAGCCCGCACCCAAGCGCGACAACGCAGCCCTGCTCGACGCGCTCCCGTACCTGGACCTAGACCTCACACGTGTCCCCGAGGAGAAGCAGCGCCAGCTCTACGACGCCTTCAGCCTGGAAGTCCGCTACAACCGCCCCCGCGAAGAACTCGCGCTGCAGGTCACGATCCCAGGCCACATGATTGACGCACTGACGCGCATCACCCGCGGGCTGGACACGGGGAACAAAAAATCGGGTGCCCGTACCGAAGTACTGGCACCCGAGCACGGCACTCGGGGTCGGAAACCGGGGCAAAATACCCGTTCCCGTTCCCATGTTCTGGGTGCCCCCGGCAGGATTCGAACCTGCGCACACGGCTCCGGAGGCCGTTGCTCTATCCCCTGAGCTACGGGGGCGACTCGTCGCGTGTTCGGCGACGGGTAGAACCCTACCAGCTCCGGCGGGGTGCCCATGAACAGGGTTTTCCGGGTGATGGGGCTCCCCCGCAGGTGGCGGAAGTGGGCAAAACCCGGACGCAGCCGGAGTCGTCGACCTACCCTCGGGTTGTGCCTGGCTCGTATGGCCGGGTCCTTGTCGTCGACGACAACAAGGTCATCCGGCAGCTGATCAGGGTCAATCTCGAACTCGAGGGGTTCGAGGTCGTGACCGCGGCCGATGGTGCCGAGTGCCTGGACATCGTGCATCGCGTGCGCCCCGACGTCATCACGCTCGATGTCGTCATGCCCCGGCTCGACGGGATGCGTACCGCGGCCCGGCTGCACGCCGATCCCGGGACCCGGCACATCCCCGTCGCGATCGTCAGTGCCTGCACGCAGCTCGAGCTCGACAGCGCGCACTCGATCGGGGTCGCCGCCTTTCTGGCGAAGCCGTTCGAGCCGGTCGATCTCGTACGGATGGTGCGCCGGCTGGCCGGGCGGACGGCGCCCGGGGCACCCGGCAGCTGCCTGCGCGGGCCGGCCGGAGGCGGAGGCGGCGCCGCCGAGACCGCCGTACGTCCCGCGCGCTGAACCGGGCAGTCACCGGTCGAAGCCGACCGAGCCCGACCGAGCCCGGCCGAGCCCGACCCACCCGGCCGAGCCCGGCCACCCCGCGACAAACCCGTTCGCGGACCCACCCCCCACCTCCCATACGCTTGTCCCGTGACCCCCGCCGAGCTCTCCCGCACCGTGCTCTGCACCGTGCGCCGTGCCGTCGAGGCCGGTGAGCTGCGCGCGCCCGTGCCGGCCCGCGCGGTGGTCCGGCGTCCGCCCAGGCCCGGCTGCGGGGACTACGCCACCAACATCGCCCTCCAGCTGGCCAAGGGCGCGGGCCGCTCGCCGCGGCAGGTCGCCGAGATCCTCCGGCCCCGGATCGAGCAGGCCGCCGGGGTCGCGCGGGTCGATATCGCCGAGCCAGGGTTCCTCAACATCACCCTCGAGGACGGGTCGGACACCGCCCTCGTCCAGGCCGTGCTCGCGAGCGGCGCGTCGTACGGACACCAGCCGCCCAGCCCCGAGTCCGAGTCGTACGGGCACAGCGATCCCCGCGCTCACCACCCCGCCGTCGAGCTGAGCTTCCCCTACGACACCCGGGCCGCCGTCACCGCCGACGCGCTCGCCCGTATCCTCCGCGCCCGGGGCGCCACCGGCGTCACCCTTCGCTGCGAGCGCGAGCCCGACCCCGTATGGGAGGAGCTGGGTGTCACCACCGATACCGATACACACGGGTCGGTGTCCGCGGCCGACGAGCCTGCCGTCAGGCACGTCATCAGGCCCGTGCCCGTCAAGGTCCCCGCCCGCGACCTCCTCACGGCCCTCGGACCCGACGCCACCCGCTGGGCTCTCCTCCGCCCTGCCGCCCACGACCACCCCCGCACCGACCCCGCGCAGCTCCTCGCCCAGCGCGAGTCCAACCCCCTCTTCCGCGTCCAGTACGCCCACGCCCGCGCCCGCGCGCTCCTCCGCAACGCCGCGGACCTGGGCATCACCCCGGACCCGGCCGCCGGCGACACCGGCGATCCCGGCGACCTTGGCAACCCCGGCAACCCCGGCGACAAGCCCAGCCCCACCACCTTCGCCCCCCTCCTTGCCGCCCTCGGCGAGTACCCCGCCGTCCTCGCCTCCGCCGCCCGGCTCCGCGCCCCCGACCGGGTCGCGCGCCACCTCGAGGCGCTGGCCGACGCGTTCTTCCGCTTCCACGACACCTGCCCCGTCCTCCCGCGCGGTGACGAGAAACCTGAAGGCCCCCACCGAGCCCGTGCCGCCCTCGCCCAGGCCGCCGGGACGGTGCTCGCAGGCGGCCTGCACCTGCTCGGCATCACCGCACCCACCCACCTCTGAGCCCCCCTGAACCCCGCATCCCTGAACCCCGCATCCCTGAGCCCCGTAACCCCTGAGCCCCGTAACCCCTGAGCCCCCCGCCCCCTCTGACGCCCCCTCTGACGAGGATCCGAGGAGACTGAAAGACCCATGAGCCGTTCCGCCCACCCCGCCGGGCCCCGCCACGCCGACGTGCTGCCCGAAGGGCACTACACCGCTCCGCCCGCCGACCTCAACGCGCTCGACCCGCGCGTCTGGTCCCGTACGGTCACCCGTGACGCCGACGGCGTCGTCACCGTCGGTGGCATCGACGTCAAGCAGCTCGCCGAGGAGTTCGGCACCCCGGCCTACATCCTCGACGAGGACGACTTCCGCGCCCGCTGCCGCGCCTGGCGCAGCGCGTTCGGAGAGGGCGCCGATGTCTTCTACGCGGGCAAGGCGTTCCTCTCCCGCGCCGTCGTCCGCTGGCTGCACGAGGAGGGGCTGAACCTCGACGTCTGCTCCGGCGGCGAACTCTCCACCGCCCTCGCCGCCGGCATGCCCGCCGAGCGCATCGCGCTGCACGGCAACAACAAGTCGACCGAGGAGATCCACCGGGCGATCGAGGCGGGCGTCGGCCACATCGTCCTCGATTCCTTCCAGGAGATCGTCCGCGTCGCGCACATCGCCGAGCGGCTCGGCAAGCGCCAGCGCGTCCAGATCCGGGTCACGGTCGGAGTCGAGGCGCACACCCACGAGTTCATCGCGACCGCGCACGAGGACCAGAAGTTCGGCATCCCGCTCGCGGGCGGCCAGGCCGCCGAGGCCGTACGCCGGGTGCTCAGCCTGGAGAGCCTCGAACTCGCCGGAATCCACTCCCACATCGGCTCGCAGATCTTCGACACCTCAGGCTTCGAGGTGGCGGCCCACCGCGTCGTCGGACTGCTGAAGCAGGTGCGCGACGAGCACGGCGTCGAGTTGCCCGAGATCGACCTCGGCGGCGGCCTCGGCATCGCGTACACCTCGGACGACGACCCCCGCGAGCCGCACGAGATCTCCAAGTCGCTCGGCGAGATCGTCACCCGCGAGTGCGAGTCCGCCGGGCTCGCCGTGCCGCGGATCTCGGTCGAGCCGGGCCGCGCGATCGTCGGCCCCACCGCCTTCACCCTCTACGAGGTCGGCACGGTCAAGCCGCTGCCCGGCCTGCGGACGTACGTGAGCGTGGACGGCGGCATGTCGGACAACATCCGCACCGCCCTCTACGACGCCGAGTACAGCGTCGCCCTCGTCTCCCGCCGCTCGGACGCCGAGCCGATGCTGTCCCGCGTCGTCGGCAAACACTGCGAGTCGGGCGACATCGTCGTACGGGACGCCTTCCTGCCCGCGGACCTGGCGGCCGGGGACCTGCTCGCCGTGCCGGCCACCGGCGCGTACTGCCGCTCCATGGCGAGCAACTACAACCATGCGCTGCGCCCGCCGGTGGTCGCGGTCCGGGACGGCGAGGCGCGGGTGATCGTGCGGCGCGAGACGGAGGAAGATCTCCTGCGTCTCGACGTCGGATAATTGAGAACGGTGTCTTGAATTCTGGACCGGGGATAGAAAGTCCGGTCCGGTGCGTGAGACTGGTGCAGCACCTGTATGTGGGAGAAATGAGGTCGGATGATGCGTACGCGTCCGCTGAAGGTGGCGCTGCTGGGCTGTGGAGTGGTCGGCTCAGAGGTGGCGCGCCTCATGACGACGCACGCGAACGACCTCGCGGCACGCGTCGGCGCCCCGGTCGAGCTGGCCGGGATCGCCGTACGCCGCCCCGGCCGGGCCCGCGAGGGCGTGCCCGCCGAGCTGATCACCACCGACGCCACCGCGCTGGTCAAACGCGGTGACATCGACGTCGTGGTCGAGGTCATCGGCGGCATCGAGCCCGCCCGCTCCCTCATCCGTACCGCCTTCGAGTACGGCGCGAGCGTCGTGTCCGCCAACAAGGCGCTGCTCGCCGAGGACGGCGCGGCGCTGCACGCGGCGGCCGAGCAGCACGGCGCCGACCTCTACTACGAGGCCGCGGTCGCGGGCGCGATCCCGCTCGTCCGGCCGCTGCGCGAGTCACTCGCGGGCGACAAGGTCGACCGGGTCCTCGGCATCGTCAACGGCACCACGAACTACATCCTCGACAAGATGGACACCACCGGCGCCGGGTACTCCGAGGCGCTGGACGAGGCCACGGCGCTGGGGTACGCGGAGGCCGACCCGACCGCCGACGTCGAGGGCTTCGACGCCGCCGCCAAGGCGGCGATCCTGGCCGGGATCGCCTTCCACACCCGCGTCACCATCGAGGACGTGCACCGCGAGGGCATCACCGAGGTCACCGCGGCCGACATCGCCTCGGCGAAACGGATGGGCTGTACGGTCAAGCTGCTGGCGATCTGCGAGCGGGCCGCCGACGGGCGGTTCGTCACCGCGCGCGTGCACCCGGCCATGATCCCGCTCAGCCACCCGCTCGCCTCCGTCCGCGAGGCGTACAACGCGGTCTTCGTCGAGGCCGACGCCGCCGGCCGGCTGATGTTCTACGGGCCCGGCGCGGGCGGCGCGCCCACCGCGTCCGCCGTCCTCGGCGACCTGGTCGCCGTCTGCCGCAACAAGGTGGGCGAGACGACGGGCCCCGGCGAGTCCGCGTACACGCAGCTGCCGGTCGGCCACATGGGAGAGGTCGTCACGCGCTACCACATCAGCCTCGACGTCGCCGACAAACCGGGCGTCCTGGCCCAGGTCGCCACCGTCTTCGCCGAGCACCACGTGTCCATCGACACCGTCCGCCAGCAGGGCAAGGACGGCGAGGCATCGCTCGTGGTCGTCACCCACCGGGCGCCCGACGCCGCCCTCTCGGCCACGGTCGAGGCGCTGCGCCGGCTGGATACCGTACGCGACGTCGCGAGCATCATGCGGGTCGAAGGGGAGTAAAGGGAGTCAAGGAACCATGTCTGCAATCGTCGACCGGCCAACCCGCACCCACCAGTGGCGGGGCATCATCGAGGAGTACCGCGACCGCCTGCCGGTGAACGCGAAGACCCCGGTCGTCACCCTCCGCGAGGGCGGCACCCCGCTGGTGCCCGCCCAGATCCTCTCCGAGCGCACCGGCTGCGAGGTTCAGCTCAAGGTCGAGGGCGCCAACCCCACCGGGTCCTTCAAGGACCGCGGCATGACCATGGCCATCTCGCACGCGAAGGAGGAGGGCGCGCAGGCCGTCATCTGCGCGTCCACCGGCAACACCTCCGCCTCCGCCGCCGCGTACGCCGTACGGGCCGGGATGGTCTGCGCCGTCCTCGTCCCGCAGGGCAAGATCGCGCTGGGCAAGATGGGCCAGGCGCTGGTGTACGGGGCGCGCATCCTGCAGGTCGACGGGAACTTCGACGACTGCCTCACGCTCGCCCGCGGGCTGTCCGAGAAGTACCCGGTGGCGCTCGTCAACTCGGTTAATCCGTACCGCATCGAGGGCCAGAAGACCGCGTCCTTCGAGGTCGTCGACGCGCTCGGCGACGCCCCGGACATCCATGTGCTGCCGGTCGGCAACGCGGGCAACATCACCGCGTACTGGCGCGGTTACCGTGAGTATGCCGAGAGCGGCGACGCCTCCCGCACGCCGCGGATGTGGGGCTTCCAGGCCTCTGGCTCGGCCCCGATCGTGCGCGGCGAGCCGGTCAAGGACCCGCACACCATCGCCACCGCGATCCGGATCGGCAACCCGGCGTCGTGGAAGTTCGCCGAGCAGGCGCGGGACGAGTCGGGCGGTCTCATCGATGAGGTGACCGATCGTCAAATCCTCGCCGCCTACCGGCTGCTGGCCTCGCAGGAGGGCGTCTTCGTCGAGCCCGCCTCGGCGGCGAGCGTCGCCGGGCTGCTGAAGGCGGCCGAGCAGGGCAAGGTCGACCCGGGCCAGCGGATCGTCTGCACGGTCACGGGCAACGGTCTCAAGGACCCGGACTGGGCGGTGGCGGGTGCGCCGCAGCCCGTCACCGTACCGGTGGACGCGGACGCGGCCGCCGAACGCCTGGGAATGGCATAGGCAGCCGCAGGCGAGCGGCTGGAAGCACGGGAATACGGCGACACGCATCGTGCGCCTCCCGTGCGCCCTATGTCGCGACAGAACCTTCCTTCGATAGGCTGGCAGTCGAACCCCGCCCCGCCGCAGCCTTCCGCCTGCATGCGCGGTCCTGTCGCCGGGCCAGGGGGTGCCCCTTGGGGACGCCCAGGGGCAATTCCTTCAGATCCACACCAAGGAGAGTCACCGAGCGATGGCCGGTCCCGCATTCCGAGCCGCCGCCGTACGGGTGCGCGTCCCCGCCACCAGCGCCAACCTCGGCCCTGGCTACGACGCCTTCGGCCTGGGCCTGGGGCTCTACGACGACGTGGTCGTCCGGGTGGCGGACGCCGGGCTGCACATCGACATCGCGGGCGAGGGAGCCGAAACCCTGCCGCGCGATGAGGACCACCTGCTTGTACGGTCCCTCCGGACGGCGTTCGACCTGCTCGGCGGGCAGCCGCGCGGCCTGGAAGTGGTCTGCGCCAACCGCATTCCGCACGGCCGCGGCCTGGGCTCCTCCTCCGCCGCCATCTGCGCGGGCATCACCGCCGCCCGCGCGGTGACCATAGGCGGGGCCGAGAAGCTCGACGACACCGCGCTCCTCGAGCTGGCCACCGAGATCGAGGGCCACCCGGACAACGTCGCCGCCTGCCTGCTGGGCGGCTTCACCGTGGCCTGGACCGAGGCGGGCGCGGCGCGGGCGATCAGGATGGAGCCCGCAGAATCCATCGTTCCGGTGGTTTTCGTGCCCGCGAAGCCGGTCCTCACCGAGACCGCCCGCGGCCTTCTGCCGCGCACGGTCCCTCATGTGGACGCGGCGGCGAACGCGGGCCGGGCGGCGCTGCTGGTCGAGGCGCTGACCAGGCGCCCCGAGCTGCTGCTCGCCGCCACCGAAGACCGTCTCCACCAGGAGTACCGCGCTCCCGCGATGCCGGAGAGCGCGGCCCTGGTGAGCCGACTGCGCGCGGACGGCGTCCCCGCGGTCATTTCCGGCGCGGGCCCCACGGTGCTCGCGCTGGCCGAGGACAGTGCGGCCGACAAGGTCGCACAGCTGGCGGGCGAGGGGTGGGCGGCGGGCCGCCTGACGCTCGACATGGCGGGCGCGAGTGTCCTGCCGCTCGCGTGACACACGATTGCCGGTCTTGGAGAGGGGGAATGTTTGTTGGATCCGGTAGTGTTAACCTCATGTCTGCACCCGACACCTCATCGGTGCGGTGCTCCGTGTCCCACTGTCGGGACGACCTTCTTCCGGGAGCCTCCCAAACTGCCTGAGCAGCCTGCCTGAGCAGATATCGAGCACGCTCCGGAAATCGGCGCATGAGCGCCGGAACCAATTAATTGTTCTCTCCGCCGTACCGGCGGACCACCGCCCCGGCCCGGTCCGCATTCCAGGACCGCAAGCCGGACAGCACAACCGGTCGCCGAGCCAGACAGGCCGACGCCCGCTCCAGGGAAGGACCCTTCGTGAGCGACACCACCGATCTGATGGGCGTGACTGCCGACAACACGGTCGGCGCTGCCTCCGCGCCCGCCACGGACGCTCCCGCCGCGCCTGCCGCCGGTGCTGCCACTGGTACTGCCTCGCGGCGACGCCGCTCGGGCACCGGTCTCGAGGGCATGGTCCTCGCCGAGCTCCAGCAGGTCGCCTCCGGCCTCGGCATCAAGGGCACCGCGCGGATGCGCAAGAGCCAGCTGATCGAGGTCATCAAGGAGAAGCAGGCGGGAGGCGGGGCCCCCGCCAAGGGAGCCGAGGCTCCGGCCGGGGAGGCCGAGGCCAAGCCGAAGCGCCGTACCACCTCCAGGGCCCGTACGGGTGAGGCCGCGGCGGGCGCGGAAGCCCCCGCCGCGTCGGCCGAGAAGGCCGAGAGCCAGCAACAGATCGAAATCCCCGGCCAGCCGGCGAGCGACGAGCAGCCGGCCGGTGAGCGCCGCCGGCGCCGCGCCACCGCGCAGGCGGGCAGCCCCGAGACCGCCGAGGGCGCGTCCGACACCAAGGTCGAGACGCGGACCGAGACGAAGACCGAGAACCGGTCCGAGGCCAAGGTCGAGGCCGCGGCCGACACTGCCGAAGGCCGTGGCAAGGGCGGCGACCGCCAGGAGCGCGGCCAGGGCGGTCAGGGCCAGGACCGCGGCCAGGGCGGCCAGGGCCAGAAGGGCGACCGCCGCGAGCGCGGCCGCCGCGGCAAGGGCGGCGACGACGGCCAGGGTGGTGGCAACCGCCAGCAGCGTGAGGGCCGCCAGGGCGGTCAGCAGGACGACGAGGAGTTCGAGGGCGGGCGGCGTGGCCGCCGTGGCCGCTACCGCGACCGCAGGGGGCGCCGCGGCCGCGACGAGTTCGCGGGCGAGCCGCAGATCGCCGAGGACGACGTTCTGATCCCCGTCGCGGGCATCCTCGACATCCTCGACAACTACGCCTTCATCCGGACCTCCGGCTACCTGCCGGGCCCGAACGACGTGTACGTGTCGCTGGCCCAGGTCCGTAAGAACGGTCTGCGCAAGGGCGATCACGTCACCGGCGCGGTCCGCCAGCCCCGCGAGGGGGAGCGCCGCGAGAAGTTCAACGCGCTGGTCCGCCTGGACTCGGTGAACGGCATGGCGCCCGAAACCGGGCGCGGGCGGCCGGAGTTCGGCAAGCTGACCCCGCTGTACCCGCAGGACCGGCTGCGCCTGGAGAACGAGCCCAGCGGCCTCACCGCGCGGATCATCGACATGGTCGCGCCGATCGGCAAGGGCCAGCGTGGTCTGATCGTCTCGCCGCCGAAGGCGGGCAAGACCATGGTGCTGCAGTCGATCGCCAACGCGATCACGCACAACAATCCCGAGTGCCACCTGATGGTCGTCCTCGTCGACGAGCGGCCCGAAGAGGTCACCGACATGCAGCGGTCGGTCAAGGGCGAGGTCATCTCCTCGACCTTCGACCGCCCGGCCGAGGACCACACCACGGTCGCCGAGCTCGCCATCGAGCGGGCCAAGCGCCTCGTGGAGCTGGGCCACGACGTGGTCGTGCTGCTGGACTCCATCACCCGCCTGGGCCGCGCGTACAACCTCGCCGCGCCCGCCTCCGGCCGCATCCTGTCCGGTGGTGTCGACTCGACCGCGCTGTACCCGCCGAAGCGCTTCTTCGGCGCCGCGCGGAACATCGAGGACGGCGGCTCGCTCACCATCCTGGCCACCGCGCTGGTCGAGACCGGCTCGCGGATGGACGAGGTGATCTTCGAGGAGTTCAAGGGCACCGGCAACATGGAGCTCAAGCTCGACCGGAAGCTCGCCGACAAGCGGATCTTCCCGGCCGTGGACGTGGACGCCTCCGGCACCCGCAAGGAGGAGATCCTCCTCGGCAGCGACGAGCTGAACATCGTCTGGAAGCTCCGCCGGGTTCTGCACGCGCTCGATCAGCAGCAGGCCATCGAGCTGCTGCTGGACAAGATGAAGCAGACCAAGTCCAACGCCGAGTTCCTGCTGCAGATCCAGAAGACGACGCCGACGCCGAACGGCGACTGACCTACGTTCTGACAGCACGGCCAGCAGCGCCAGCAGGGCCTGCTCCTCACTGCCGCACCGCAGTGACGAGCAGGCCCTGGCGCGTATGCGAGCGCGCTCGAGCCCGGCGACGGCGGACCGACTACACCGCGCGCACGCCCGGCGGCACCCGGTATCCGCCCCCGGGCACCGGCAAGGCCGCGCCGGAGATCTTTGACACACCAGACAAGATCGGCGGCGGCTGGAACCTGTGCCGCATCTTCCGATGAAACCGCAGGTAAAAGGGGCCGTGCGCAGCTGAGGGCGGGCGCGGCGCCCCCGCGACCGCTCCGAGCAGTCACTCAGAGGCGCCGTGCGAACCTGAACCTCGCCGTGTCGGCAGGGCCGGGAAGGGGAACCCGGGAGCGACGCACCAGCGAGGACTGAGGAGCAGATGGCGGACGAGAGCAGCGCAAGGGGTTCACACCCCGGTGGCATACCCGCCGCCACCGGGCGGCGAGGCAGGCCGCCTGGGCGGGGCCGCAGGGCGCTCACGATCGCCGCCTGGTCCACCGCGGGCCTGGTGCTGCTCGGCGGGGCCGGTCTCGGCTACATCTACGTCCAGCTCGACGGCAACCTCAAGGGCATCGACATCAACGCGGCCCTGGGCACCGACCGCCCCGACGACGTCGACGACGGCTCGATGGACATCCTGCTCATGGGATCGGACTCGCGCGAGGGCGCCAACGCCGAGTACGGCGACGACGACGGGACCTCCCGCTCCGACACCGCGATGATCCTGCACGTCCACAAGGGCCACACGGAGGCCAGCGTCGTGAGCATCCCCCGCGACACCATGGTCAGCCGCCCCGCGTGCAAGAAGACCGACGGCAAGGGCATATCCCCGGCCGTGAAACGCACCATGTTCAACGAGTCGTACCAGGTGGGCGGCCCGGCCTGTGCCGTGAAGACCGTCGAGAAGATGTCCGGCATCCGCATGGACCACTACCTCGAGGTCGACTTCTCCGGCTTCAAGAAGCTCGTCAACGAGCTCGGCGGGGTGCCCGTCACCACCAGCCAGGCGATCAAGGACAAGGAGAGCCGGCTCAGCCTCACGCCTGGCACACACACCCTCAATGGCGAGCAGGCCCTCGGCCTCGTACGGACCCGGCACGCGGTCGGGGACGGCAGCGACCTCGGCCGGATCAAGCTCCAGCAGGCCTTCATGAAGGCGCTGATCGACCAGGTCAAGGACATCGACCTGTTCGGAAGCCCGGGCAAGCTGTACGGCCTCGCGGACACCGCGACCCGGACGGTCACCACCGACTCCGAGCTCGCGTCGGTCAACAAGCTCCTGGACTTCAGCAAGGGTCTGAAGGACATCGGCTCGGACGACCTGCGCATGGTGACGCTGCCCGTGGCCTACGACAAGGCCGACCCCAACCGCGTCGTCCCGCTGGACAACCAGGCTCGCGAGGTCTGGGACGCGCTGCGCCACGACCGGGCCGTCCCGGCGTCCGCGACCAAGGGCACGGCGAGTGACAGAGCCGATACGTCGGAAGTCCTCACGGGCTGACTTCCTGCCACGGCGAGTGACAGGGCCGATACGTCGGAGTCCTCACGGGCTGACTTCCTGCCACGGCGAGTGACAGAGCCGATACGTCGGAAGTCCTGAAGGCTGAGCCTCCTCGACAGGCGGCTGGAATAGATTCCGGCCGCCCCCGGTTTTGGGAGACACGGCCGGTCCTGGCAGACTGGTACGTCGGCCCCGGTTCACGTACGGGCAAGCCCGCCCGATACGACCCGGTGCCCTCCCGAACCTAGGAGAACCCTTGAAGCGCGACATCCACCCCGAGTACGTCGAGACCCAGGTGAGCTGCACCTGCGGAGCCTCGTTCACCACCCGTAGCACCGTCACCGAGGGCACCATCCGTGCCGATGTGTGCTCCGAGTGCCACCCGTTCTACACGGGCAAGCAGAAGATCCTCGACACTGGTGGCCGTGTGGCCCGCTTCGAGGCCCGCTTCGGCAAGAACGCCGGGTCCGCCAAGAAGTAGCGACCCTGTAGCGCCGGTTCTCGGCCGCCCCTGTCCGGGCGGCCGGACCGGCGCTTTTGCTCTTGTCCGGCCCACTCCTCCCAGCGTCACGTAAAGGAAAAACGATGTTCGAGGCGGTCGAGGAACTGATCGGCGAGCACGCCGACCTCGAGAAGCGGCTCGCCGACCCCGCGGTCCACGCCGACCAGGCCAACGCGCGGAAGCTCAACAAGCGTTACGCCGAGCTGACCCCGATCATCGGCACGTACCGCGCATGGAAGCAGGCGGGCGACGACATCGAGGCGGCCCGCGAACTCGGCGCGGACGACCCGGAGTTCGCGGCCGAGGTCAAGGAGCTGGAGAAGGAGCGCGAGGAGCTGACCGACAAGCTGCGGCTGCTGCTCGTCCCGCGCGACCCCAGCGACGACAAGGACGTCATCCTCGAGATCAAGGCGGGCGAGGGCGGCGACGAGTCGGCGCTCTTCGCGGGCGACCTGCTGCGCATGTATCTGCGCTACGCCGAGCGCAGCAACTGGAAGACCGAGATCATCGAGGCCAACGAGTCCGACCTCGGCGGCTACAAGGACGTCCAGGTCGCGGTCAAGACGAAGGGCGGCTCAGGCGCGGAGCCCGGCCAGGGTGTCTGGGCGCGGCTGAAGTACGAGGGCGGGGTGCACCGCGTGCAGCGGGTGCCCGCCACCGAGTCGCAGGGCCGTATCCACACCTCCGCCGCGGGCGTGCTCGTGCTCCCCGAGGCGGAGGACGTCGACGTCGAGATCAGCCCCAACGACCTGCGGATCGACGTCTACCGCTCCTCGGGCCCCGGCGGCCAGTCGGTCAACACCACCGACTCCGCGGTCCGTATCACCCACCTCCCCACCGGCATCGTCGTCTCCTGCCAGAACGAGAAGAGCCAGCTGCAGAACAAGGAGCAGGCGCTGCGCATCCTGCGCGCCCGGCTGCTCGCGGCGGCCCAGGAGGAGGCCGAGAAGGAGGCGTCGGACGCCCGGCGCAGCCAGGTCCGTACGGTCGACCGCTCCGAGCGGATCAGGACGTACAACTACCCGGAGAACCGGATCTCCGACCACCGCGTCGGCTTCAAGGCGTACAACTTGGACCAGGTGCTCGACGGCGAGCTGGACCCGGTGATCCAGGCGTGCGTGGACGCCGACTCGGCCGCGAAGCTGGCGGCCGCGCAGTAACAGGCGCGGCGCAGAACCCGCTGGAGGAATTGACGTGAACGTGCTGCTCGCCGAGGTGGCCCAGGCCACCCAGCGGTTGGCCGACGCCGGCGTTCCCTCACCGCGCTTCGACGCGGAGGAGCTCGCCGCGTTCGTCCACGGCGTCAGGCGGGGCGAGCTGCACGCGGTGCCGGACGCGGACTTCGACGCCCGCTACTGGGAGGCCGTCGCCCGCCGCGAGGCCCGCGAGCCCCTCCAGCACATCACCGGGCGCACCTTCTTCCGCTACCTGGAACTCCAGGTCGGGCCCGGTGTCTTCGTGCCGCGCCCGGAGACCGAGTCGGTCGTCGGCTGGGCCATAGACGCCGTACGGGCCATGGACGTCGTCGAGCCGCTGATCGTCGACCTGTGCACGGGCTCGGGCGCCATCGCGCTCGCTCTGGCGCAGGAGGTGCCGCGCTCGCGCGTGCACGCCGTCGAGCTCGACGAAGGCGCCCTGCTGTGGGCGCGGAAGAACGTCGAGGGCTCCAGGGTCCAGCTGCACCAGGGCGACGCCCTGACCGCCCTGCCGGAACTGGACGGCCAGGTCGACCTGGTGATCTCCAACCCGCCGTACATCCCGCTCACCGAGTGGGAGTACGTCGCGCCCGAGGCCCGGGACCACGACCCGCAGCTCGCCCTGTTCTCCGGCGAGGACGGCCTGGACACCATCCGGGGCATCGAGCGCACCGCCCACCGGCTGCTGCGGCCGGGCGGTGTCGTCGTCGTCGAGCACGCCGACACCCAGGGCGGCCAAGTGCCGTGGATCTTCACCGAGGAGCGGGGCTGGGCCGACGCCGCCGACCACCCCGACCTGAACAAGCGGCCGCGGTTCGCGACGGCTCGGCGGGCCACACCGTGACAGCGGCCAGCCCTACGGACAGCAGGACAAGCAGCAGTCCCACGGACAGCAGAACGAAAGGCAGTCCCATGGACAGCAGAACAAAGCAGCAGTCCCACGGACGGCAGAGCAAAACAGCAGTCCCACGGACAGCAGGATGAGCTTCAAGGCCCGGAACTGAGCCTCAAGCCCCGGAACAGGGAGGCCCGTTAGACATGGCACGGCGCTACGACTGCACTGACGCGACCGACCGCACGTCAGGTCTGCGCGAAGCCGCATCCGCCGTCCGCCGCGGCGAGCTCGTCGTGCTGCCCACCGACACCGTCTACGGGATCGGTGCGGACGCGTTCAGCTCCGAGGCCGTCGGCGACCTCCTGGAGGCCAAGGGCCGCGGCCGCAATATGCCCTCGCCCGTCCTCGTCGGCTCCCCGAACACCCTGCACGGCCTGGTCACCGACTTCTCCGAGCAGGCCTGGGAACTCGTCGACGCCTTCTGGCCGGGTGCCCTGACCCTCGTCGCCCGGCACCAGCCGTCGCTGCAGTGGGACCTGGGGGAGACCCGCGGGACCGTCGCCGTACGGATGCCGCTGCACCCGGTGGCCATCGAGCTGCTGACCGACGTGGGTCCGATGGCCGTCTCCAGCGCCAACCTCACGGGACACCCCTCTCCGCAGGACTGTGACGCCGCCCAGGAGATGCTCGGTGACGCCGTCTCCGTCTATCTCGACGGCGGACCTACCCCTGCCGCCGTGCCGTCCTCGATCGTGGACGTCACGGGCAAGGTGCCGGTGCTGCTGCGCGCGGGCGCATTGAGCGCCGAGCAGCTGCGGGAGGTCGTACCCGACCTCGAGGTGGCCAATTGACAGCCCCTGAGGGGCGTGGCATAGCGGGGGGCAGCAGCAACGACACCTTCCGCATCCTCCACGTCAGCACCGGCAACGTCTGCCGCTCGCCGATCACCGAGCGGCTGACCCGGCATGCCCTGGCGCACCGCCTCGGCGACCCGCAGACCGGCGGCCTGATCGTGGAGAGCGCGGGCACCTGGGGCCACGAGGGCGCCCCGATGGAGGCGCACGCCGCGACCGTCCTCACCGATTTCGGCGCCGACCCGGCCGGCTTCACCGGCCGCGAGCTGCTCGACGAGCACGTCATCCGCGCCGACCTGGTCCTCACCGCGACCCGCGACCACCGCGCCCAGGTGATCTCCATGGGGCACTCGGCGGGCCTGCGCACCTTCACGCTGAAGGAGTTCACCCGGCTGGTCCGGGCCATCGATCTGGCGACGCTGCCGGAGCCGGAGCCCGCGGGCTCGGTCGTCGGCCGGGCGCGGGCCCTGGTCAGGGCGGCCGCGGCGCTGCGCGGCTGGCTGCTGGCGCCGAGCCCGGAGGCCGACGAGGTGTACGACCCGTACGGCGCGCCCATCACCTTCTTCCGCAGCATCGGCGACGAGATCCACCAGGCGCTCGACCCGGTCGTCACGGCGTTGACGGGGGTCAAGACGTAGTCCTTGGGTGGGCGGTGTGCTGGGTGGGGGGTATCGGCGACGAGATTCACCAGGCGTTCGACCTGGTTGTCACGGCGTTGACGGGGGTCAAGACGTAGTCCTTGGGTGGGCGGTGTGCTGGGTGGGGGGTATCGGCGACGAGATTCACCAGGCGTTCGACCTGGTTGTCACGGCGTTGACGGGGGTCAAGACGTAGTCCTTGGGTGGGCGGTGTGCTGGGTGGGGGGTATCGGCGACGAGATTCACCAGGCGTTCGACCTGGTTGTCACGGCGCCGACGGGGTCACGGCGAAGACGTGAGGGAGTCGTTCGCGGGCGGCTGCACACACCGCGCGGGGCCGCCGTACCGGCCCTACATTGGGGGTTGACGCCCGGTGCACTCCCCGCCGGTGGTGCGCCACTTCCTCAGGCCAGCCCGGAGCCAGCGATGCCGGTCAGCACGTCAGCCAGCCAGGGGGCGCAGCCCAGCGCCCGCGCCGAACACCTCCGGGAAGGCACCGCGCCCGCCGGAACCCGTACGCACTGGGGTCCGGACTTCGACGCGCTGCGCCGCCAGGACCCCGACCTCGCCGGGCTGCTGCTCGCCGAGCTGGAACGCCAGTCCGCGGGGCTGCAGCTCATCGCCGCGGAGAACTTCACCTCCCCCGCGGTCCTCGCGGCGCTGGGCTCACCACTCGCCAACAAGTACGCCGAGGGCTATCCGGGCGCCCGCCACCACGGTGGGTGCGAGCTGGTCGACCTCGCGGAGCGGCTCGCCGCCGAGCGGGCCACCACCCTCTTCGGCGCCCAGCACGCCAACGTCCAGCCGCACTCCGGCTCCTCGGCCGTCCTCGCCGCCTACGCCGCCCTGCTGCGGCCCGGCGACACCGTGCTGGCCATGGCCCTGCCCCAGGGCGGCCATCTCACCCACGGCTCCCCCGCGAACTTCTCCGGCCGCTGGTTCGACTTCGTCGGTTACGGAGTCCACCCGGAGACCGGCCTGATCGACTACGACCGGGTCCGCCGCCTCGCCCGCAAGCACCACCCCAAGGCGATCGTCTGCGGCTCGATCTCCTACCCCCGGCACCCCGACTACGCGGCCTTCCGGGATATCGCCGACGACGTGGGCGCGTATCTGATCGCCGACGCCGCGCACCCGATCGGCCTGGTCGCAGGGGGAGCGGCGCCCAACCCCGTGCCGTACGCCGATGTGGTGTGCGCGACCACGCACAAGGTGCTGCGGGGTCCGCGCGGCGGGATGATCCTCTGCGGCGCCGACCTGGCCGACCGGATCGACCGGGCGGTCTTCCCCTTCACCCAGGGCGGCGCCCAGATGCACACCATCGCCGCCAAGGCCGTCGCCCTCGGCGAGGCCGCGACGCCCGCCTTCGCCGCGTACGCCCACCAGGTCGTGGCCAACGCGCAGGCGCTCGCCGAGGGGCTGGCCGCCGAAGGGCTCATGGTCACCACAGGCGGTACCGACACCCACCTGATCACCGCCGACGTGGCCCCGCTTGACCTCGACGGGCGTACGGCCCGGGGCCGCTGCGCCGCCGCCCGTATCGTCCTCGACACCTGCTGCCTGCCGCACGGCGCCGCCCCGCCCGCCCCGGCCACCGGGATCCGGCTGGGCAGCGCGGCGGTCACCACGCAGGGGATGGGCGAGCCCGAGATGTCGCGGATCGCGAAGGTGCTGGGGGCAGCACTGCGGGACGACGCGGGGGCCCGGACCCAGGCCATGGAACTCGCCGCGGAGTTCCCGCCGTATCCCGCGGCGCATCCGGGGCAGGCGGTGAGCGCGTAGGGGGCGGCGGCAACTGTCCAGCAGTACTCGCCGCGGAGTTCCCGCCGTATCCCGCCGCGCATTCCGCTGCGCATTCCGCCGAGCATCCGGGCCAGGCCGCGAGCGCATAGGGGACGCGGCTGAAACCATCCCGGCAGCGCGCGTGTCTTTCACCAATGAAGCTAGGGTGTGGGGCTGAGATGGTCGGCGATACTCCTGGGGCAGCCCGTGCGTGAATACCTGCTGACGCTGTGCGTCACGGCCGTGGTCACTTATCTGCTGACCGGACCCGTGCGGAAGTTCGCCATCACGATCGGGGCGATGCCGGAGATCCGGGCCCGTGACGTGCACCGCGAGCCGACCCCCCGGCTCGGCGGGATCGCGATGTTCGGCGGCCTGTGCGCGGGCCTGCTGGTGGCGGCCCACCTCCCCAACGTCGGCAAGGTCTTCGAGCTGTCCAACGAGCCGCGCGCGCTGCTCTCCGGTGCCGCGCTGATCTGGCTGCTCGGGGTGCTCGACGACAAGTGGGGCGTGGATGCCCTGGTCAAGCTCGGCGGCCAGATGATCGCCGCGGGCGTCATGGTCATGCAGGGCCTGACGATCCTGTGGATCCCGGTGCCGGGTGTGGGATCCGTCGCACTGACGTCGATGCAGGGCACGCTGCTCACGGTCGCCCTCGTCGTGATCACCATCAACGCCGTCAACTTCGTGGACGGACTGGACGGACTGGCCTCCGGCATGGTCTGCATCGCCGCCGCGGCGTTCTTCATGTACGCCTACCGGATGTGGTTCGGCTACGGCCTCGAGGCAGCCGCGCCCGCGACCCTCTTCGCCGCGATCCTCATGGGCATGTGCCTGGGCTTCCTGCCGCACAACATGCACCCGGCGCGGATCTTCATGGGCGACTCCGGCTCCATGCTGATCGGCCTCGTCCTCGCGGCAGGTGCGATCTCCATCACGGGCCAGGTGGACCCGGACGCGCTGAAGCTCTTCGCCGGTTCCGAGCGGGCGGCGGTGCACGAGACGGTGCCGGTCTACATCCCGCTGCTGCTGCCGCTGTCCGTGCTGATGGTCCCGGTCGTGGACCTGGTGCTGGCGATCGTCCGCCGTACGTGGAAGGGCCAGTCGCCGTTCGTCGCGGACCGCGGCCATCTCCACCACCGCCTGCTGGAGATCGGCCACTCCCACAGCCGCGCGGTCCTGATCATGTACTTCTGGTCGGCGCTGATCGCCTTCGGTGCAGTCGGCTACTCGGTCAACGGGGCCAGCGTCTGGATCGTTCTGGCGATCGTCGCGCTGAGCGCGGTGGGACTGGTGTTGCTGCTGATGCCGCGCTTCACCCCGCGCGCCCCGCGCTGGGCGGAGTCCTTCATCCCGCCGCGCTACCGGCGCGGCGGGCGCCCCGCGGTGGCGGCCCCTGACCTGCCGGTGGTGGGCGTGACCGCGGCCGCCGCTCCGAGTGAGAACGGCGATGGCCATGACGGCCGTACGCGGGTCCCGGCGGGCGCCACCGCGATCGGCGGCCGGTCGCGCACCTGGTAACAGCACGTCGTAGCACCCCGTAGCACCCCGTAGCACTCCCGGCTGCACCCGTCGGCATCCGACCCCGCCCGGCACTCAAAGCGGACATAAGCCCCATACTGGGCAGGCGAATTGGTGTCAGCTCATCGGTGCAGGGCCTAGCTCGTCTGTGTGATGGGCAGCACACCAACTAGGTAAAGACCTCATCAAATAGTTTGTGATACCGTTCACGAAACCCGGTGCTAACGCCGAAGGACCGTAGTGCGACGGCTCTTTGGTACGAGGTGTGACCTCGACCGGGCCCTACGCTCGTCCATGACGACACTCGCCCCAACCCCCAGCGGAGTTGCCGCCATGCAGTCAAACGACGCCCGGATGTTCCTCCATACCGCCGTGCCCACGGCCGCCGTCGGCGTGATCGCCGTCGTTGCCGGTGCCGTGCTCGCCGGCGGAAAGGGGGCGCTCGGTGCGGCATTCGGCACACTGCTGGTGATCCTTTTCATGGGGCTCGGCCTCATCGTGCTGCAGCGCACCGCACGTTCGCTGCCGCATCTGTTCCAGGCGATGGGCCTGATGCTCTATACGACGCAGCTGCTGGCACTCGCCATCGTGCTGGCGGTGTTCAAGGACACAACTCTGTTCAGCGTCAAAGCCTTCGGGTTCGCGCTGCTCGCGACGACCCTCGTCTGGGTCGCGGCGCAGGCCCGCGCGCACATGAAGGCCAAGATCCTTTACGTCGAGCCGGAATCCACCGAGGAGCGCAAGCCCGAGCCCACGGGGTCGGCGGCGTGACAGGTGGGGCCGGTATAAGCATGCGATCGAGGTCCTGCTATCGTCCGGTGCCAACTGCGGCATCGCGGGCGCAGGCGGCTGAGTTTCCCGGTTCCACGGGACGGAACCGGCAGCCCATGCAGCTGATGCCAGCGCTCGGCTCAACCAGCCGCCCCCATATTCGCAAAACCAGTCCAGTGCCGACACGCGGCTGTGCGCCGCGCCGACACATCGAGGTTGCCGTACCCATGCGCCACGCTGAAGGAGCTCTCGGTGAGTGCTGACCAGACGACGCTCGCCTTCGAGACCGATTGCCACATCTTCGATGGGTGCGGCTTCGATGAAGTGGCCCCTGGGCTGCACTCCTTTGTCTTCCAGCCGCTCTTCACCGTCGGCGGCTACGACTTCAACAAGCCGATGCTGCTCGCCTTCCTGGGCTCGCTCATCATCGTCGGCTTCTTCTGGGCGGCGTTCAGCAAGCCGAAGATCGTGCCGGGAAAGCTCCAGATGGTGGCCGAGGCGGGCTATGACTTCGTCCGCCGCGGCATCGTCTACGAGACGCTCGGCAAGCGTGAGGGCGACAAGTACGTCCCGCTCATGGTCTCGCTGTTCTTCTTTGTGTGGATGATGAACCTCTGGTCCATCATCCCGGTCGCCGCGTTCCCGGTGACGTCGATCATCGCTTTCCCGGTGGGGTTGGCCGCGGTTGTGTACGTGCTCTGGGTCTTCCTGACCTTCAAGAAGCACGGATTCGTCGGCGCCTTCAAGAACTTCACCGGCTACGACAAGTCACTCGGCGCTGTACTGCCGCTCTCCGCGACCATCGAGCTCTTCTCCAACCTGCTGGTGCGGCCGTTCACCCACGCGGTCCGGCTCTTCGCGAACATGTTTGCCGGTCACACCCTGCTGCTGCTGTTCACCATCGCCAGCTGGTACATGCTCAACGGCATCGGCATCGCCTACGCGGGTGTGTCGTTCGCGATGGTCATCGTGATGACCATCTTCGAGCTGTTCATCCAGGCCGTGCAGGCTTACGTCTTCGTCCTGCTGGCCACCTCGTACGTCCAGGGTGCTCTCGCCGAGCACCACTGAGCCTCACCTCCCAGACCAACAGACGTCCGGTGGCCAACCCCCACCGGTCAGTGAAAGAGAAGGAAGAACCGGCATGTCTGCTGCGCTCCAGACCCTCGCCCAGGGCGTCGAAATCAAGGGCAACCTCGGTGCGATCGGCTACGGTCTCGCCGCGATCGGCCCCGGCGTCGGCATCGGCATCATCTTCGGCAACGGCACCCAGGCCCTGGCCCGCCAGCCCGAGGCTGCCGGCCTGATCCGCGCCAACCAGATCCTCGGTTTCGCGTTCTGTGAGGCGCTGGCCCTGATCGGCCTCGTCATGCCGTTCGTCTACCCGAGCTGATCTCGGCACGACTACCCTTTTCGACGAAAGGCACTGATGTGAACGCCCTGGTACAGCTGGCGCAGGAGGCCGAGGGGGAGAACCCCCTCATCCCGCCGATCCCAGAGCTCGTCATCGGCCTGATCGCGTTCGCCATCGTCTTCGGCTTCCTCGCCAAGAAGCTGCTCCCGAACATCAACAAGGTTCTGGAGCAGCGCCGCGAGGCCATCGAGGGCGGGATCGAGAAGGCCGAGGCGGCGCAGACCGAGGCCCAGGACGTGCTCGAGCAGTACAAGGCTCAGCTCGCCGAGGCCCGGCACGAGGCCGCCCGCCTGCGCCAGGAGGCGCAGGAGCAGGGCGCCGCGCTCATCGCCGAGATGCGCGCGGAGGGCCAGCGGCAGCGTGAGGAGATCATCGCCGCCGGTCACGCCCAGATCGAGGCCGACCGCAAGCAGGCCGCTGCGGCGCTGCGCCAGGACGTGGGCAAGCTCGCCACCGACCTGGCCGGCAAGCTCGTCGGCGAGTCCCTCGAGGACCACGCCCGGCAGAGCCGCACCATCGACCGCTTCCTCGACGAGCTCGAGGAGAAGGCACAGTCGACTGGGGCCGCCCGATGAATGGAGCGAGCCGCGAGGCACTGGCCTCCGCGCGCGAGCGATGCGACGCGCTGACGGACAACACGTCCGTCGACGCGGCGAAGCTCGCCGAGGAGCTGGCCGCCGTCACGGGGCTGCTCGACCGCGAGGTGTCGCTGCGACGGGTCCTCACCGACCCGGCGCAGGCCGGCGAGGCCAAGGCCGAGCTGGCCGCGCGCCTGCTGGGCAGCCAGGTCGGCGGCGAGACCGTCGACCTGGTCTCCGGCATGGTCCGCTCCCGCTGGTCGCAGTCCCGCGACCTGGTGGACGCGCTCGAGGAGCTGGCGAGCACCGCAGAGCTCGTCGCGGCCCAGCGCGCCGACGCGCTCGACGACGTGGAGGACGAGCTGTTCCGGTTCAGCCGGATCGTCTCTTCGTCCCCCGAGCTGCGCTCCGCGCTCACCGACCGGATCGCCACCGCCTCGGCCAAGGCCGAGCTGCTGCGCAGTCTGCTGGGCGGCCGGGCACACCCGGTCACCGTGCGGCTCGTCGTGCGTCTTGTGACACAGCCGCGTGGTCGTAGCCTGGAGGGAGGGCTCGAAGCCCTGTCCAAGCTGGCCGCGGAGCGCCGGGACCGGATGGTCGCGGTCGTCACCTCGGCGGTGCCGCTCAGTGACCAGCAGAAGCAGCGCCTCGGTGCTGCGCTGTCGGCGCTGTACGGCCGGGAGATGCATCTGAACCTCGACGTGGACCCCGAGGTCCTCGGCGGGATCCAGGTCCGCATCGGCGACGAGGTCATCAACGGCACCATCGCCGACCGCCTCGAAGAGGTGTCCCGGCGGATGGCCGGCTGACCAGCCACCAACTCAACAAGCAGGTAGACGGCCCGAGTTGGGCCGTACGCGCAAGTCTTCTGGGGTCGCCCCCCAGACCCCTAGAAAACTTCGGGCCCAACAAGGAGAGCAGGGAACCCAGATGGCGGAGCTCACGATCCGGCCGGAGGAGATCCGGGACGCGCTGGAGAACTTTGTCCAGTCGTACAAGCCGGACGCGGCCTCGCGCGAGGAGGTCGGTACGGTCAGCGTTGCCGGCGACGGCATCGCGAAGGTCGAGGGTCTTCCCTCGGCCATGGCGAACGAGCTGCTGAAGTTCGAGGACGGCACCCTCGGCCTCGCCCTCAACCTCGAGGAGCGCGAGATCGGTGCGATCGTCCTCGGCGAGTTCAGCGGCATCGAGGAGGGCCAGCCGGTGTCCCGCACCGGTGAGGTCCTGTCCGTCGCCGTCGGCGAGGGATACCTGGGCCGGGTCGTCGACCCGCTGGGCAACCCGATCGACGGTCTCGGCGAGATCGCGACCGAGGGCCGCCGCGCCCTCGAGCTGCAGGCCCCGGGCGTCATGGCCCGTAAGTCCGTGCACGAGCCGATGGAGACCGGCCTCAAGGCCGTCGACGCGATGACGCCGATCGGCCGCGGCCAGCGCCAGCTGATCATCGGTGACCGCCAGACCGGCAAGACCGCCCTGGCCGTCGACACGATCATCAACCAGCGCGACAACTGGCGTTCCGGCGACCCGGCGAAGCAGGTCCGCTGCATCTACGTCGCCATCGGCCAGAAGGGCTCCACCATCGCGTCCGTGCGCGGCGCCCTGGAGGAGGCCGGCGCCCTGGAGTACACGACGATCGTCGCGGCTCCGGCGTCCGACCCGGCCGGCTTCAAGTACCTCGCCCCGTACACCGGCTCGGCCATCGGTCAGCACTGGATGTACCAGGGCAAGCACGTACTGATCATCTTCGACGACCTGTCGAAGCAGGCCGACGCCTACCGCGCCGTGTCCCTGCTGCTGCGCCGCCCGCCGGGCCGTGAGGCCTACCCGGGTGACGTCTTCTACCTGCACTCCCGCCTGCTGGAGCGCTGCGCCAAGCTCTCCGACGACATGGGCAAGGGCTCGATGACCGGTCTGCCGATCGTCGAGACCAAGGCGAACGACGTCTCGGCGTTCATCCCGACCAACGTCATCTCCATCACCGACGGCCAGTGCTTCCTGGAGTCCGACCTGTTCAACGCGGGCCAGCGCCCGGCGCTGAACGTCGGTATCTCGGTCTCCCGCGTCGGTGGCTCCGCCCAGCACAAGGCCATGCGGCAGGTCTCCGGCCGGCTCCGCGTGGACCTCGCCCAGTACCGCGAGCTCGAGGCGTTCGCCGCCTTCGGCTCCGACCTGGACGCGGCCTCCAAGGCGGCCCTGGAGCGCGGCAAGCGCATGGTCGAGCTGCTGAAGCAGGGCCAGTACGCGCCGTACGCGACCGAGGACCAGGTCGTCTCCATCTGGGCCGGCACCACCGGCAAGATGGACGACGTGCCGGTCGAGGACATCCGCCGCTTCGAGCGCGAGCTGCTGGACTACCTGCACCGGGAGCACAAGGGCCTGATGACGTCCATCCGCGAGGGCGGAAAGATGTCGGACGACACGCTCCAGGCGATCGCGGACGCCATCGCCTCCTTCAAGCAGCAGTTCGAGACCTCGGACGGCAAGCTGCTGGGTGAGGACTGAGATATGGGCGCTCAGCTTCGGGTCTACAAGCGCCGTATCAAGTCCGTCACCGCCACCAAGAAGATCACCAAGGCGATGGAGATGATCGCCGCTTCGCGGATCGTCAAGGCGCAGCGCAAGGTCGCGGCCTCGACGCCGTATGCGAGCGAGCTCACCCGCGCGGTGACCGCGGTGGCGACCGGCTCCGACACCAAGCACCCGCTGACCACTGAGGCGGACAGTCCGACGCGGGCCGCGGTGCTGCTCGTCACGAGCGACCGCGGTCTGGCCGGCGGCTACTCCTCCAACGCCATCAAGGCGGGCGAGCGGCTCATCGAGAAGCTCACCGCCGAGGGCAAGGAGGTCCTCACCTACATCGTGGGACGCAAGGGTGTCGCGTACTACAGCTTCCGCGGCCGCAAGGTCGAGGAGTCGTGGACGGGCTTCACCGACAACCCGTCGTACGGGGACGCCAAGCGCGTCGCCGCCCCGCTCATCGAGGCCGTCACCCAGGAGACGGCCGAGGGCGGAGTCGACGAGCTGCACATCGTCTTCACCGAGTTCGTTTCGATGATGACGCAAGAACCGGTCGACCGGCGGCTGCTCCCGCTCAGCCTCGAGACGGGCGAGGCGGCCGAGGAGACGGAGAAGAAGGACGAGATCCTTCCGCTCTACGACTTCGAGCCCTCCTCCGAGGACGTCCTCGACGCCCTGCTGCCCCGGTACGTCGAAAGCCGGATCTACAACGCTCTGCTGCAGTCGGCCGCCTCCGAGCACGCCGCCCGCCGCCGTGCGATGAAGTCGGCGACCGACAACGCCGAGGAGCTCATCAAGTCGCTCACGCGGCTTGCCAACGCGGCCCGCCAGGCCGACATCACCCAGGAAATCAGCGAGATCGTCGGTGGCGCCAGCGCCCTGGCCGACGCGACCGCGGGGAGTGACTGAGAACTATGACCACCACTGTTGAGCCGACCGCTCCTGCCGGCGTGGCCGCTGGCCGCGTCGCGCGGGTCATCGGCCCGGTCGTCGACGTGGAGTTCCCCGTCGACGCGATGCCGGAGATCTACAACGCACTGACCGTCGAGGTCGCGGACCCCGCCGAGGAGGGCAGGAGGAAGATCCTCACCCTCGAGGTCGCCCAGCACCTGGGCGAGGGCCTGGTCCGCGCGATCTCGATGCAGCCCACCGACGGCCTGGTCCGCCAGGCCCCGGTGACCGACACCGGCAAGGGCATCACCGTGCCGGTCGGTGACTTCACCAAGGGCAAGGTGTTCAACACCCTCGGTGAGGTGCTGAACGTCCCCGAGGAGAACGGCAAGGAGACCGAGCGCTGGACGATCCACCGCAAGGCGCCCGACTTCGACCAGCTCGAGTCCAAGACCGAGATGTTCGAGACCGGCCTGAAGGTCGTCGACCTGCTGACCCCGTACGTCAAGGGCGGCAAGATCGGTCTGTTCGGTGGTGCGGGCGTCGGCAAGACCGTCCTCATCCAGGAAATGATCATGCGTGTCGCCAACCTCCACGAGGGCGTTTCCGTCTTCGCGGGCGTCGGCGAGCGTACGCGTGAGGGCAACGACCTCATCCACGAGATGGAGGAGTCGGGCGTTCTGGACAAGACCGCGCTGGTCTTCGGCCAGATGGACGAGCCCCCGGGCACCCGTCTTCGCGTCGCCCTGGCCGGTCTGACCATGGCGGAGTACTTCCGCGATGTGCAGAAGCAGGACGTGCTGTTCTTCATCGACAACATCTTCCGCTTCACCCAGGCCGGTTCCGAGGTGTCCACCCTGCTCGGCCGTATGCCCTCCGCGGTGGGTTACCAGCCGAACCTCGCGGACGAGATGGGCCTCCTCCAGGAGCGCATCACCTCGACCCGCGGCCACTCGATCACCTCGATGCAGGCGATCTACGTGCCGGCGGACGACCTGACCGACCCGGCCCCGGCGACCACCTTCGCGCACCTCGACGCGACGACGGTGCTCTCCCGGCCGATCTCGGAGAAGGGCATCTACCCGGCGGTGGACCCGCTGGACTCGACGTCCCGCATCCTGGACCCGCGCTACATCTCGCAGGAGCATTACGAGACCGCCTCGCGCGTCAAGGGGATCCTGCAGAAGTACAAGGACCTCCAGGACATCATCGCGATTCTCGGTATCGACGAGCTCGGCGAGGAGGACAAGCTGGTCGTCCACCGCGCCCGCCGCGTCGAGCGCTTCCTGTCGCAGAACACCCACGCGGCGAAGCAGTTCACCGGTGTGGACGGCTCGGACGTCCCGCTGGACGAGTCCGTCGCGGCGTTCAACGCGATCTGCGACGGCGAGTACGACCACTTCCCCGAGCAGGCCTTCTTCATGTGCGGTGGTCTCGACGACCTCAAGAAGAACGCCAAGGAGCTGGGCGTCTCCTGAGCTCCTGCGCTCATCGGTCAGGGGCGGGCCCCGACCCGTCCCTGACCGCCACGCCCGTTATTCTTGACACCCCAGTCTTTTTCTGGACACCTGCCACGGCAGGTGGAGACCCGAGGAGCCACGTTGGCTGCTGAGCTGCACGTCGAGCTGGTCGCCGCGGACCGCAGTGTCTGGTCCGGCGAGGCCACCCTGGTCGTCGCGCGCACCACATCGGGTGACATCGGCGTCATGCCCGGCCACCAGCCGCTGCTCGGTGTGCTGGAGCCCGGCCCGGTCACCATCCGTACGAGTGACGGCGGTACCGTCGTCGCCGCGGTGCACGGAGGCTTCATCTCGTTCTCCGAGAACAAGCTCTCGCTGCTCGCCGAGATCGCGGAGCTGGCGGAGGAGATCGATGTGGCCCGCGTCGAGCGAGCCCTGGAGCAGGCGAAGGCCGAGGCCGACGCCGCCGCGGAGCGGCGCGCGGAGGTCCGGCTGGCCGCGGCGGCGGCGGGCGCCCGCTGAGCCGTTAGGCGTCGTTCCCCCAGCTGCCGCTGGGAGGTGCCCCGCACTCAGCCGCGGACTGCTCTGGGACTCACCAGAGCAGTCCGCGGCTGAGGCAGATCAAGAGGTCATACTGGTCCGGTACATGAGGCGAGGAGGTCGGTGAAGATGTTCCTCGCACTGCTGGTGAGCTGCGTGGTCATCGCGCTGGTGCTGCTGGGTCTTTTCGTGTTCGGCCTGCGGCGCAGGCTGATCCAGCGGTCCGGCGGCACGTTCGACTGCAGCCTGCGCTGGAACGTACACGTCCCGGCGGACACCGACCCCGGACCATCGGCCCCGGAGCCCAGCGGCAAAGGCTGGGTGTACGGGGTCGCGCGCTATAACGGTGACCGGATCGAATGGTTCCGGGTGTTCTCATATGCCCCGCGCCCGCGCCGCGTACTGGAGCGCTCCTCGATCGAGGTGCTGTCCCGCAGGGCTCCGCAGGGCGAGGAGGAGCTGGCGCTGCTCTCCGACGCGATCATCCTCGGGTGTCTGCACCGCGGCA
Source organism: Streptomyces sp. 7N604 (assembly GCF_052245475.1). Lineage (NCBI taxonomy): Bacteria > Bacillati > Actinomycetota > Actinomycetes > Kitasatosporales > Streptomycetaceae > Streptomyces > Streptomyces sp. 7N604. The sequence continues at coordinate 191,771 of NZ_JBQQBX010000010.1, forward strand.
CGCGTCTCGAGCTCGCGATGAGCGAGGACGCGCTGACGGGATTCCTGGCCTGGCTGGAGGCGGCTCCGCCAGGCCAGCGCGTTAATGTCGCTTGAGACTTCTTGCCTCTTCTTGAGACTTCGTGGAGAGACCGGGGAGGCGGGGGCGACACCGCCTCCCCGGCCGGTTCATACGGCTACCTCAGACCGCTGTCGATCGCGGCCGCGAGTTCGCCGTTCGTGGTGTCACCGCTGAATTCCCAGAAGAACGCGCCCTTGAGCCCCTGGTTCTTCACGTAGGTCATCTTCCCGGTGATCGTGGACGGGGTGTCGTAGCTCCACCACTGGCTGCCGCAGTGGGCGTACGCCGTGCCCGCGACGGTTCCGTTCGCCGGGCACCTGGTCTTGAGGACCTTGTAGTCCTCGATGCCCTGCTCGTACTTGCCGGGGGCGGGGCCTGTGGCCGAGCCGCCGGGCGCGCTCTGGGTCACGCCGGTCCAGCCGCGCCCGTAGAAGCCGATGCCGAGGTTCAGCTTGCTCGCGGCGATCCCCTTGGACTTGAGCTTCTGGATGGCCGCGTCCGAGTTGAAGCCCTGCTGCGGGATGCCGCTGTAGGAGGTGAGCGGCGAGTGCGGGGCGGTCGGGCCGTCCGCGTCCCAGGCGCCGAAGAAGTCGTACGTCATCACGTTGTACCAGTCGACGTACTGTGCGGCGCCCGCGTAGTCGGCCGCGTCGATCTTGCCGCCGGAGGAGGCGTCCGCGGTGATGGCCGCGGTGACCAGGTTGTTGCTGCCGAACTTGGCCCGCATGGCCTGCATCATGTTCTTGAAGGCGGCCGCGCCGCTGGTGTCGCAGCTGAGCCCGCAGGCGTTGGGGTACTCCCAGTCGAGGTCGATGCCGTCGAAGACGTCGGCCCAGCGCGGGTCCTCGACGAGGTCGTAGCAGGACTGGGCGAAGGCGGTCGGGTTCTGCACGGCCTGGGGGAAGCCGCCGGACCAGGTCCAGCCGCCGAAGGACCACAGCACCTTGATGTTCGGGTACATCTTCTTCAGCTTGCGCAGCTGGTTGAAATTGCCGCGGAGCGGCTGGTCCCAGGTGTCGGCGACGCCGTCGACGCTCTGGTCCGCGGTGTAGGCCTTCTCGTAGTCGGGGTAGGCCTCGCCGATCGTGCACTTGCCGCCCTGGACGTTGCCGAAGGCGTAGTTGATGTGCGTGATCTTGGACGCGGTGCCGCTGGTGACCAGGTTCTTGACGTGGTAGTTGCGGTCGTAGACACCCCACTCGGTGAAGTAGCCGAGCTTGACCTTGGCGCCCGGGTCACCGGGGTCACCAGGATCGCCGGGGTCTCCTGGATCACCTGGGTCTCCCGGGTCACCGGGGTCGCCGGGGTCGGAGCCGCCATCGCACGACCCGCCGTTGATCCGGCAGTTGCCCGGGCTGCCGCCGCCCGTGCCGTTGAAGCCGAAGCTGACGCTGGCGCCGGGGGCGAGGCTGCCGTTCCAGCTCTTGTTCCTGGCCGTCCAGTGGGTGCCCGAGTGGGTCACGTCCGCGTCCCAGGCGGAGGTGACGGAGGTGCCCGAGGGGAAGTCCCACTCGACGGTCCAGCTGTTGATGGCCGTGGTCCCGGTGTTCTTCACCGTCCACTTGCCTTCGAAGCCGGTGCCCCAGTCCTGGACCTTGGTGTAGGTGGCGGTCGGCCCGGCCGCGTGTGCGGGGGTTGCCAGGCCGACGAGGGTGGCGAGCGGAAGGAGCAGCGCGGTGAGGACCGCGGCCGCTCTGGATGCGGTGCGTCTGGGACGTCTGAGACGTTTGCTGGGTAGGGAGGTTCCTGTGCTCAAGGGGTGCTCCTCGAGTGATCCGGACCAACAGGGATCGGTTGTGTCCTTTGAGAAACCTGCGTCGCCCGGTGAGCACCCAAGGACATGGAGGACGGAACGCTCACCGCAGTGAGGGGAGCGTAAAGTGGTCTGGACCAACGGTCAATAGGTCTGGACCAAAGCTCAGATGTCCAACTCTTGTGCCAGAACTGCCGCTTGGACCCGGCTGCGCAGCTTCAGCTTGCCCAGGAGTCGGCTGACGTGCGTCTTCACGGTCGCCTCCGCCATGGTGAGGCGGACCGCGATCTCGGCGTTCGAAAGGCCCTCGCCGAGGCAGCCGAGGACCTCGCGCTCGCGGCGGGTGAGAACGTCCAGCACCGACGGATCGCAGTTCGGGGACTTTACGGGCCGGGGCGCGGCGAATTGGGCGATCAGTCGGCGCGTCACGGCGGGGGCGATCAGCCCGTCCCCGCGCGCCACCGTCCGTACCGCCTCCACCAGGCCCGCGGCGTCGCTGTCCTTCAGCAGGAAGCCCGCCGCACCGGCGCGCAGCGCGCCGAACACGTACTCGTCCAGGTCGAAGGTGGTCAGGACCAGGACGTCCGCCAGGCCCTCCGCGACGATCTGACGGGTGGCCGAAACCCCGTCGAGCCGGGGCATCTGAACGTCCATCAGGACCAGATCGGGGCACAGTTGGCGGGCGAGACCCACCGCCTCCTCGCCGTCCCCGGCCTCCCCGGCGACCTCAATGCCGTCGGCGGAACGCAGGATCAGCACGAGCCCGGCCCGTACCGCGCTCTGATCTTCGGCGACGACGACCCGGATGGTCATGTGCTGTGTCCTTCCGGGCTGGGCTCCACCGGGCTGTCCTCCACTGGGCTGTCCCCCACCGAGCTGTCCCCTCCCGCGTTGATGACCTGCTCTTCGGCGACGACGACCCGGATGCTCATGCGCTGTGTCCCTCCGCACTCTTGTCCTCGACGGGCAGCACCGCCCGTACCTGCCATACCTTCACCCGCCCGTCCCCTGGCACGGCGACCGGGCCCGCCTCGAACTCGCCGCCGAGCAGCGCGACGCGCTCGCGCATGCCGACGAGCCCGGCGCCGGAGCCCGGGGCGCGCGGGCCAGGGCGGTCGCCGTACGGGCTGGTGACGCGGACGGTGAGCGGTCCGTGGATGCTTGTGCCGTCGTGGGTCCTTGTGCCGTCGGGGGCGGCGGAGTCGTGGCCGATCCGCACCAGGACTTCGCCGGCGGTGGCGTGCTTGAGCGCGTTCGTCACGGCTTCCTGCGCGATCCGGTAGGCGGCGAGCTCGACGGGCGCCGGGAGCGCGGGCGCACCGGTGGCGCGGCCGTCGCGCAGGGCGAACGACAGCCCGCTCGCAGCGCCGTTCGTACGAGCCTGGGCGATCAGCGCGTCGAGGCCGTCGAGCCTCGGGGCGGCCGCGGGCTCGCCGTCCGCGCCCGCGTCCCGCAGCAGTCCGATCAGGCGGCGCATTTCGGCCAGACCCTGCACGCTGTTCTCTCGGATCACGGCGAGCGCCTCGCTCGTCGCCTTCGGGTCGGCGATCGACTGGGCGGCGGTGGAGTGGATGGCGATGGCGGAGAGGTGGTTGGCCACCATGTCGTGCAGCTCGCGCGCCATCCGGGCACGCTCCGCCGTCACCGCCTGGCTGCGGTCCATCTCGGCGAGCAGCGCGGTCTGTTCGGCCCGCAGCCGCTCCGCCTCCGCGGCCTCGCGGTGCTCGCGGATGGCCAGGCCGCTCCAGGCAGGGGCGACCGAGATCAGCGCGCTGACGACGCCGATCATCAGCGCGTCGGGCGTCCGGTACGTGGCGAGCGCCCAGATCGTGAGCCCGATGGTGATCACCGTGGCGACCGGGATGATCCGGCGGGACATCCGCTGGTACCCGTAGAGCACCGCCGCGTAGATCACGTCCGTGAACATCAGCACGGTCGCGATCAGCGAGCCGATCAGCTGGTCGGCGAGGAGCACACCGCTGGCCAGGAAGAGCCCCCACGGCTGGCCGTTCCTGCGCATGAGCACGGCGCAGCACATCAGCGCGAGCGGGATGAGCGGATACGCGCCGGGGTCCTGGCCCCGCGGGATGTTCGTCTGGATGCCCAGCGTCCAGAGGACGAGGCCGCCGGCCAGCCCGGCGAGGGCGATCAGCACGTCGTCCCGGTGCGGGCGGCCGGGCGGGGCGAACGGTCTCGCGGTCACGGATCCATCAAACACGGCCGGGAGGGCCGTACGCCTCCGCGTCCAGACCGATAGCCGGTGCGGCGCCGGTACGTCGAAGGATGCAGTCCGAGATCGTCGCGCATGACGAGGTCACGGGCCGGACGGGCCAGGACGCTGGAAGGGTCCGCCCCCGCCGCGAAGACCGCGAGACCTCGAGACCACCAAGAGGAGATTCCTGTGATCGTCACGCTGATCATCGCCTGCGAGGTCGGCTTCTGGGTGCTGCTGGCCGCGGGCCTGAGCCTGCGCTATCTGGCCGGGAAGCCGCGCGCCGGCGTCGCCGTGCTCCTGGTGGAGCCACTGCTGGAGCTCGTCCTGCTGGTGGCGACGGCGATCGATCTGAAGCACGGCGCGGAGCCGGACTGGAAGCACGGGATCGCCGCGGTCTACATCGGCTTCTCGTGCGCCATGGGCCACTACATGATCACGTGGGCGGACGCACGGTTCGCGCACCGCTTCGCCAGCGGACCGCCGCCGGTCAAGCCGCCCAAGTACGGGACGGCGCGCACCCTCCACGAGTGGAAGACGGCGGCGCGCTGGATCCTCGCCGCCGCCATCGCCATAGCCCTGCTCCAAGGGGCCGTCTGGTACGTCGACGACCCGGCGCAGTCCGGGTCCCTGCGCACCTGGCAGGTCCGGATGCTGTTCGTGACCGGCATCAACCTGGTGATCGCGCTGAGCTACACGGTCTGGCCGAAACAGGCCCCTGCCGGGGCCGCCGCCGAGCAGGAGCGGACTGGCTCCCTGACCAAGACCTCGTCGTATTGATCACGAGCGTTGCTCACAGACGCGAGCCTTGATCATGGCGAAGATCGCCGGTGTGGTGGCGGGCTCAGCGATTCTCGCCCGGCACCCAGAGAATGTCCCCGCGCTCCTTGTTCGCCGTCCTCGCCAGAATGAACAGCAGGTCGGACAGCCGGTTCAGGTAGGTCGCGGTCAGCGGGTTCATGATGTCGGCGTGCTTTTCGAGCGCCGCCCACGTGGACCGCTCCGCCCGCCTGACCACCGTGCACGCCTGGTGCAGCAGCGCCGCCCCGGGCGTGCCGCCCGGGAGGATGAAGCTGCGCAGCTTCTCCAGGCCCTCGAGGAAGCGGTCGCAGTCCGTCTCCAGCTTGTCGATGTACGACTGCTCGACGCGCAGCGGCGGGTACTCCGGCTCCTCGACCACCGGGGTCGCGAGATCCGCACCCACGTCGAACAGGTCGTTCTGCACCCGGACCAGTACCTTGACGATGTCCTCGGGCAGCTGTCCCAGCGCGATGGCCACACCGATCGCGGCATTCGCCTCGTTCGCGTCGGCGTAGGCCGCGATCCGCGAGTCGGTCTTGAGCGTGCGGCTCATGTCGCCGAGGGCGGTCGTGCCGTCGTCCCCGGTCCGCGTGTAGATGCGCGTCAGATTGACCATGCCTCCGAGCCTAGCTATGCCCCGGCCTTCCGGAAGAACCGTGTGCCCGCGGTCACGGAGACGGCGCCGAGCGCCCTGGCACGCTGACCGGTTGCCGACCGGCGATCAGCACTCGATCAGTCCCGATTTCACTCGATCGAGCGGCATGCCGGAGGTTTGCCTTTGAAGGGGAGGCGGGCGCAGAGGGATGCGGTCAGCGCGCCGTCGCACCCGAGGACTCCCGCGCCGTCCTGGACGGGCTCGACGAGGTCGAGGAGCTGCTGGAGGAGCTGTCGAGGAGCTGCCGAGGAGCTACTGAGCGAAAAGGGGCTCAACTGCGCACTCCGGTCAGCTATATGGCCCGACGAGTGTGATGTCCGTCTGATGAGACGTGACGCGCATCTCTTCCCCGGCATCCCGGGCCTCACGGGCGATAAGGTCCCGCGGAGAGCCTGATAGCGAACAGCGCATAAAGGGGACAGCAGTGGCCAGGAAGCTCGCCGTCATCGGTGCCGGACTCATGGGGGCCGGTATCGCTCAGGTCTCGGCCCAGGCGGGCTGGGACGTCGTCCTGCGCGATGTCACCGACGAGGCCCTGGCCCGCGGCACCGACGGCATCAAGGCCTCCTACGACAAATTCGTGTCGAAGGGGAAGCTCGAGGCCGCCGAGGCCGAAGCCGCCCTGGCCCGTATCACCGCGACCACCGACCTCGACGCCGTCGCCGACGCCGACATCGTCGTCGAGGCCGTATTCGAGAAGATCGACGTCAAGCAGGAGATCTTCCGCAGCCTCGACAAGCTGGTGAAGGAGGAGGCGGTCCTCGCCTCCAATACCTCCGCCATCCCGATCACCAAGATCGCGGCGGTGACGAGCCGCCCGGAGAAGGTGGTCGGCACCCACTTCTTCTCGCCGGTCCCGATGATGCAGCTGTGTGAGCTCGTACGGGGTCTCAAGACCAGCGACGAAACCCTCGCCGCAGCGCGCGAGTTCGCCGAGAGCGTCGGCAAGACGTGCATCGTCGTCAACCGCGACGTGGCGGGCTTCGTCACCACCCGCCTCATCTCGGCGCTCGTCGTCGAGGCCGTGAAGCTGTACGAGTCGGGCGTGGCCTCCGCCGAGGACATCGACATCGCCTGCAAGCTGGGCTTCGGCCACGCCATGGGCCCGCTCGCGACGGCCGACCTGACCGGTCTGGACATCCTGATGCACGCCACCGGCAACATCTACGCGGAGACGCAGGACGAGAAGTTCGCGCCGCCGGAGCTGATGCGCCGGATGGTGGACGCGGGTGACATCGGCCGGAAGAGCGGGCAGGGGTTCTACAAGCACTGACCGGGCCGTCAACCCAAGGGGTAACCCTGAAGGGTGAATTCGGTATCGGTTCGCTTACGGGCGGCAACTTTGCCGCGTGAGAGGCAGTCAGTTCTATAGATGTTGACCACGTAACGCACCACTTTCCCGGGGAGCGCATATGCACATCAGGGGCGACCACGCCGAACTGGTCGTCGGGGGCCGCCTCGACGTCCGCAGCGCGGCGGACGCCCGTACGGTCCTGCACACCGCCGTCGACTCCGGCTGCGGCGACCTCGTGCTCGACCTGACCGAACTCGACTCCTGGGACGCCACAGGACTCGGCGTGATCATGGGCGTGCACCGCCGGGCCGGCCGGGCCAACCGCCGGCTCGTCCTGCGCGGCGTACCGCCCCAGATGCAGCGCCTGCTCGTGGCCACCCGGCTGCACCGCATCCTCGCCATCGAGGGCGGTATCGAGGCGGAGTCGCTGCCCCGGGTCTGACCGGGCCTGCCTTGGTGAACGTTTCCACTTTGGTGGTAGTGGTGCCGCTGCCCCGGGTCTGACCGGACCTGGGGTCCGACGGACCCCGGCTCCGACGCGACCTGCTCAGGCGGCGGCCGTGAGCCTCACCGAGGTGATCCTCACCAAGCTGTGACCTTCCCCTCCGCCGGGCACCCCTTCTGTTCCTGAATACTGTGCGAGGGTTTAGGGTTCGGCGTGCCGACAGGCCCGGGAGAGGAAGACGGCATGCGACCCGGATCTGGGGGGCTGTGACATGAACCCGAACAACCGGGGACCGGAAGAGTACGACCACGACGACGCCGAGCGCCGCGACGGAAGTCCCCGCAGCGCGCGGGGTGATGCCGGTGACGGCGGGCCGCAGCGGCCCGCGGTCGCCCGTACCGTCCAACTCGTGGCAGGCGAGTACCTACTGACCGTCAACCCCGTCGACGGCAGCGAGATCGAGCCCTGCCCGCCCGGGGAGCACCCCGGCAGGCCAGGGCGCCGCGGCCCCGAGGAGCGCGACGCGCAGCGCCGCGCGGCCCTGCCGCCCGAACCCGTCGGCCCGGCCGCGCCCGGGCCGCAGCCGCTCATGGAGCGCGGCGGGCAGCGCGAGCGGCTCGTACGGCTGCTCTCCCGAGGCCGCTCCGTACGCGTCACGGGCCCCTCGGGATCCGGCCGTTCGGCGCTCCTGGACGCCGTCGCCGCCAACTGCGCGGAATTCGCCCCGGACGGCATCGTCCGGCTCTCCGGCTACCGCCGCACGCCCACCGACGTGCTGTACGAGCTGTTCGCCGCGGTCTACGACGCCCCGCTGCACCGGCCCGACCGGGCGGAGCTGCTGACGGCGGTCCACGAGATCGGGGCCGTCGTCGTCCTCGACGACATCGAGTTCGGGGGCAGCGCCCTCGACGAGATCCTCGCGGCCACCCCCGAGTGCGCCTTCCTCATCTCCGCCACGCCCGACGTCGCCGCGCCTTCCCCGGACTCGCACCTCGAAGAGGTCTTCCTGCCCGGACTCAGCCGCGCCACCTGCGTGGAGCTGCTGGAGGAGGCCGTGCAGCGGCCGCTCACGGAGGACGAGACCTCGTGGGCGGGCGACCTGTGGTTCGAGTCCGAGGGGCTGCCGCTGCGCTTCGTCCAGGCCGGGGCGCTGCTCCGGCAGCGCGACGCCCTGCGCGCCGGCGCCGAGGCCTTCGAGGAGCACGGCGTCTTCGCCGAGCAGCCGTACGAGCCGTCCGACGTACCCCACGAGGCGCCCCGCGAGGCGAACTTCGGCGAGGACGGGCGGGACGCGCCGCTGCCCTCGCTCGGCCAGGCCGCCGCGCCCGCCCCCCTGCTCGCCTCCCGCCTCAGCGAGGCGGCCCGCGAAACCCTGCGCTTCGCCCTCGCCCTCGGCGGCGCGTGCCCGCACCAGGCACACCTGCCCGCGCTCGCCGGGGACACCCACGCCGACGCGGCGGTTGGCGAGCTGCTCGGCTGCGGCCTCCTCTCCCCGGTCGGGGCGCACTACCGGCTGGCCGCCGGGGTCTCGGCCCAGCTCGAAGCCGCCGACGCATACGGCGAAGACACCGAGGCACGCGCCCAGAGCGCCGCCCAGCACTACGCCTGGTGGGCCGGGCACCCGTCCGTCGCCCCCGAGCGGGTCGCAGCCGAGGCGGACGCGATTCTCGCGGCCATGTGCGTCGTGGTGGCCCAGGGCGAGGCGGGCCGGCAGAGCGCGGCCGTGCTGCTGGCCCGCACGGTGGCGCCCGCGTTCGCCGCCGCCGGAAGGTGGGGCGCCTGGGAGCGGGCGCTGCGGCACGGCCAGGAGGCCGCGCGGGTGGCCGGGGAGGTCGCGGAAGAGGCGTACTTCCACCACGAGTTGGGCGTCCTGGCTCTCTGCACCGGCAACCTGGACCGGGCGCGCGCCGAGCTGGAGGCCTCGATAGGGCTGCGCGGCGCGCTCTCCGACCGGCGCGGCACGGTCGCGGGCCGCAGGGCTCTGGCGCTCGTCGCGGACAGGGGCGGATTCGCGCCCGGCGCCGGGAGTACGGCGGCGGGCGAGGAGACCCCGGGCGGCGGCACCGACCTGTCGGCCTCCCCGCCGGGCGGCGTGCGCGCGGTGCTCGCCCGCCTGCAAGCGGACGAGGCCGACACGGTCGTCACCCCCCGGCGGCCCGGCAGCCCCGGCCTCCGCCGTACGGTCCTCGGCGGGGCCAGGCGCAACAAGGTCGCGGCGGGCGCAGGCGCACTGCTGGCGGTCGTGCTCGGCACGGTCGTCACGCTCGGCGCCATGTCCGGCGACGACGGCGGCCCGAGCGACCGCGTGAGGTCCGGGCAGACCGCTGACGAGGACGACGGCAACAACGGGCTCATCGCCGACGAGACGCCCACGCAGGGCGCGACGAGCCGCCCGCAGAAGCCGGGCGGCACCACCGCGCCCGGGCCGTCGGTCTCGCCCGGCACGGGCGGCGGCGACGCGCCGTCGGGGGAACCGTCGGACAGCGGCGAGCCGAGCGAGTCGAAGCCGGGGGAGACGGACGACCCGGAGCCGACCAGGCCGCCGTCACCGACGAAGACGACGTCGAAGCCGACGAAGCCGCCGTCCAGCACGCCGGGTTCACCGACGCCGTCCACGTCCGGGAGCCCGAGCTCGACGTCGGATCCGACCCCGCCGGGCGGCGATACGTCGGACAGCGCGAGCGGCACCGCCCCGGTCACCACCGGAGCCCCCGTCTCCGGCGCCGCCGCCCCGGAGACGCTCCCACTCACCTGATCCGGGCGTCGGCCCGCTCCCCGCACCACCACCCGGCGCTCCGCGCCGGGCCTTCCCACCCACCTGCCCACACATGGGCAGGTGGGTGGGAAGTGAAGAACTGCCCGCGGCGCAGGCGCGGTTGAGGGTGTGCGGCTGGGCTTGTCAAGCAACCCGGGGCCCAGGGCGAGCCGTACGGGAGGCCAGGCGTACCGGGGGCCAGGCGTACGGGGGCGTCGTTACAGGTGAAGAGCCCGCCCCGCCGTCAGAACAGGCGCAGTTTGTCGTCCTCGACGCCTCGCAGCGCGTCGTAGTCGAGGACGACGCAGCCGATGCCGCGGTCCGTCGCCAGGACGCGCGCCTGGGGCTTGATCTCCTGCGCCGCGAAGACCCCCTTCACCGGCGCAAGATGCGGGTCCCGGTTGAGGAGTTCGAGGTAGCGGGTGAGCTGCTCCACGCCGTCGATCTCGCCGCGCCGCTTGATCTCGACGGCGACCGTCCCGCCGTCCGCGTCCCGGCACAGGATGTCCACGGGACCAATTGCGGTGGGGAATTCACGCCGAATCAGCGAATAGCCCTCCCCAAGGGTTTCAATGCGGTCCGCGAGCAGTTCCTGCAGGTGTGCTTCCACGCCGTCCTTGATCAGGCCGGGGTCCACCCCGAGCTCGTGCGAGGAGTCGTGCAGGACCTCCTCCATGGTGATGATGAGCTTCTCGCCCGCCCTGTTCACCACGGTCCACACATCGCCGTCCCCCTCCTTGAGCGTGCAGGGCGGGGACATCCAGTTGAGGGGTTTGTAGGCCCGGTCGTCGGCGTGCACGGAGACGCTGCCGTCCGCCTTCACGAGGATCAGACGGGGTGCCGAGGGGAGGTGGGCCGTGAGCCGCCCCGCGTAGTCCACGGAGCAGCGGGCAATGACGAGACGCATGGTCGGTCACGCTACTCGACCCGGGCCGCTCCACGCGATTCGCCCACCCGTCTCCCTCCGCCACCCTCAACCGAGGCCCTGCGGGCCGCCCCCCTTGATCCGTCCGTCTCCCTCCACCACCCTCAACCGAGGCCCTGCGGGCCGCCCCCTTTAATCCGTATGGCCGTGTTCGGGAGTGGCCGGTTGTGAGCCCGTTCGCCTGGTGCGGCCGCCATGCCCGGCCTACCGTTGAAGCGGGAAGTTGTCGTGCGAGCACGCTGCGTCGCGACCGACGGCTTCCTATCCCTGCCCGTAAGACCCCTTCCCGGGGTCGCGAGAGGAGAACCCATGTCGCTCGACGTCTCACCGGCCCTTCTGGAGAAGGCCGAGCGAGGCGAGGTCGACGAAGCCGAATTCGTCGACTGCGTCCGGACCTCCCTGCCTTACGCATGGGAGATGATCAGCTCTCTGGTGGCCCAGCTCAAGGTGGACGGCGGCGAGTTCGCCGACAACCAGGTTCCCCCGCCGGACGAGCAGGCGCGCGGCCAGCTGCTTCGTGCGCTGGCGAGTGACGCGATACGAGGGGCGCTGCAACGGCACTTCGGAGTGCGGCTGGCGTTCCAGAACTGCCACCGGGTGGCGGTCTTCCCGCTGGACCCGGTGGCCAACGAGCGACTGGCCCGGTTCACGTCCGTACGGGGACAGCTGCTCAATCAGTCGCCCGAACTCAGGGACTGCTGAGGCTCTCCGCTGCCGCTCCGCAGAGTAGTGGGGGAGGTGCATCGGGCAGGAGCGGCAGCACCTCTCCCCCCAGCCGCCGCACGTTCTCCTCGGTGGCCGCGAGATCGCCCGTTCCCTCGACCAGCAGCGCGAAGCGGCTGATGCCCGTGCGCTCCGCCGTGGCCGCGAGGCGGTCGGCGCACAGGGCGGGCGGGCCCACCGGATGCAGTGCGCAGAGCAACTCGGTGTACGCGTGCGGATCGCGCATAGGCCGCGGTCTGCCGTCGACCGTGACATGGGCGCCGAGCCCCCGACGCAGCCAGCCGGGCATCGCCTTCATGAGGGACTCGACCGCGTCCTGCCGCGCGTCGGCGATCTGCACCACACCCGCGGAGACATGCCCCGCGGAGGCGACTTCGTCGGGTGAACGGCCCGCCGCCAGCGCCGACTTCTGCCAGAGCGCGACCATCTCCGCCTTCTCGTCGTCGCCGCAGTGCATGCCGAGCAGCATCGGAAGGCCGCGCTCGGCGGCCAGCCGGACGCTTGCGGGCGAGGTGCACGCCACCACCACGGGCGGCCCCTCGGGCCCGTCCAGCAGCTCGTCCGCGCGCGGCACGACCGGGACTTCGCGGAAGGAGAAGCGCTCGCCGTCCGCGCCGACGCGGGGCTCCCGCAGCCAGCGCAACAGCAGGTCGAGGGATTCGGGGAAGCCCGACTCGTAGGCCGCCAGGCCCGAGCCGAACACCTCGAGGTCGACCCACGGGCCGCCGCGGCCCACGCCCAGCGTGAACCGCCCGCCCGAGGTGAGGTGCAGCAGTGCGGCCTGCTCGCCGAGCGCCACGGGGTGGGCGGTCGGCAGCACGCTGACCGCGGTGCCGACGCCGATCCGGCGGGTGCGGCCGAGCAGCAGCGCCGCGAGCGTCACGGCGGACGGGCAGACCCCGTACGGCACGAAATGGTGTTCCGCGAGCCACACCGAGTCGAGCCCGGCCGTCTCTGCCGCCTCGGCGGACCGCACTGCGCGGTGCAGCGCCTCCCCCTGTCCCTGGCCCGGGAATTGGGCGGCCAGTACAAAAACTCCTACGCGCATCGCCTCTTGCCTCCTTGCGGCCGACGCGGCACTCCCCCCTGTCGGCATTAACGCCTGACACGTGCCAAGGGCACGGCCCCGCAAGAAGTTTTGCGGATTATCGGGGTGATCGGGGTGATCGGGATGAACGCGGCGTTCGCCGTCGGTGTGCGCATGCCCAGGAGCCCGGCGCGTACGCTGGATGCGGCCCAGCAGACCCCGGAAATTTCACGAGGTGCCCCCGTGTCTCCGCGTCGAAAGCGCCCGAGCGGCGCAGGAAAGCCGCTGTCCCAGCGCGGTGTCGTCGACCACGGTCTGGGGGCTCCTCCCAGCGCTAGCTGGGGGAGCGTGGACAGCTGGCAGGGGGAGGAGTGGATGGTGCGCCAGATCAGCGGCAGCGCCGCGGCCAAGCACTACCGCTGCCCCGGGTGCGACCAGGAGATCCCGCCCGGCGTCCCGCACGTCGTCGCCTGGCCCCAGGAGGGCCCGGTGGACGACCGGCGGCACTGGCACCGGGCGTGCTGGAACGCGCGGGACCGCCGCACCGCGCGGGTGCAGCGGTCCCGTAACGCACCGCGGTACTGACAGCCGTATGGCTGGGCGGCTGCCCGGCTGTGCGGCTATACGTTGCGTATGGCTGTGCGGCTGCGCGGTCCTACGGCTATACGTCGCGAGTCCGCCGCACCGCGCGGGTGCAGCGGTCCCGTAACGCACCGCGGTGCTGACAACCGCGCGGCTGGGCGGCCGTAGGGTCCGCTGGCCGTACGGCTACACGTCGCGTTTCTCCAGCAGAGCGAACGCCCCGACCAGGGCCGCGGCCGTCACGCCCGCCAGGACCCAGAGCAGATCCCAGCCGGTGCCGTCGCCACCGTCCATCGGAATGCGGTAGAGCGAGGCCAGACCGTTCAGCGGCGAGTACTCGATCAGCTTGTCGCGCACCGACTCCAGGCTCTCCGTCACCATGAACAGGGCCAGCAGCAGCGGCAGCAGGACGACGCCGAGCATCGTCGTGATCGCGCCCGCCGAGTGGCGCAGCATCGCGCCCACGGCGAGCGACAGCAGGCCGAGCAGCGCCACGTACAGCCCGGCGCCGACGGTCGCGCCGAGCCACTCGCTGCCCGAGGCGACCACCTCGCCGCCCGAGATCGACTCCTTGGGGATCTCGGCGTACTCCATCGCCGGTTTGCCGCTCAGCATCGAGGAGTTGATCAGTGCGGTCAGCCCGGTGGCCGCGGTCGTCATCACGAACGACAGCAGGAAGAAGACGATCGCCTTCGCGGCCAGCACCCGGCTGCGGGGCGGGGAGGCGGTGAGGGTCGTACGGATCATGCCCGTGCTGTACTCGGAGGTGATCACGAGCACGCCGAGCGTGATGATGCAGATCTGGCCGAGCATCAGCCCGAAGAGGCCGCCTGCCAGAAGCGGCATCTGAGCCGTGTCGGAGCTGTTGAGGCCGAGGGCGGTGAGAAAGCCGACGCCGACGACGAGGGTGAACATGATGCCGAGCGTCCACATCGTGGAGCGCACGGTCCGGATCTTGGTCCACTCCGACGCGAGCGCGCCCCCGAGGTGGGTGCGGTGTACGGGGAGAGGCGAGGCGTAGCCGCCCACGGCGGGGCCGGGGCCCGGGGGCTGCGGAGGTGCCTGCGGCGGCACGGCGGGCGCCGCGCCCTGCTGCTGGTACGGAGTCGTCATCGGGCGTCCTCGTTGTCGCGCGGGGTCGTGTAGGGGGCGGCAGGTGCCTGCGGGGCGGCCGGAGCGGCCGGGCCGCCGGGCGGCTGTGGAGCCTGCCAGGCCGCCTGCGGCGAGCGGTACGGGTTCGGCGGACTTGCCGGTGCCGGTGCCTGTGCCGGCGCACCCGCCGGGGTTCCCGCGGGCGGGTAGCCGCCGGGCTGGGGCGGCGGGTAACCGCCCGGCGGGACCGGACCGCCGGGGCCGTAGCCCGGCGCGCCCTGCGGCCCGTAGCCGCCGGGCGGCTGCGCCTGAAGCCCGGCCCTGGGGTCCTCGGTCGAGCGGTAGTCCACGGCGCCCTGCGTCATCCGCATGTACGCCTCCTCCAGCGACGCCTGGTGCGGCGAGAGCTCCCACAGCCGTACGTCCGCGCCGTGCGCCAGGTCGCTGATGCGCGGCAGCGGCAGGCCCGACACGCGCAGTGCGCCGTCCGGCTCCGGCTGCACCTGCCCGCCCGCCTCCGCCAGCGCAGACGTCAGCTTCTCGCGCTGCCCCGGGTCGCCCTCGGGCGTACGGACCCGGGCGAAGTCGGCCGAGTTGGCCGATATGAAGGCCTTTACGCTCATGTCGGCGAGCAACTGCCCGCGCCCGATCACGATCAAGTGGTCGGCGGTCAGCGCCATTTCGCTCATCAGGTGGCTGGAGACGAAGACCGTACGGCCCTCGGACGCCAGGCGCTTCATCAGGTTGCGGACCCAGAGGATGCCCTCGGGGTCCAGGCCGTTGACGGGCTCGTCGAAGAGCAGCACCTGCGGGTCGCCGAGCAGCGCGGCCGCGATGCCGAGCCGCTGGCCCATGCCGAGCGAGAAGCCCTTGGACCGCTTCTCGGCCACCTCGTGCAGACCGACGACGCCGAGCACCTCGTCCACCCGGCGGGCCGGAATGCCGGACAACTGCGCCAGGCACAGCAGGTGGTGGCGCGCGCTGCGGCCGCCGTGCACCGCCTTCGCGTCGAGCAGCGCGCCGACCTGGCGCGGTGCGTTGGGCAGCCGTCGGTACGGATGGCCGCCGATCGTCACCTGCCCGCTGGTGGGCTGGTCGAGCCCCAGGATCATGCGCATCGTCGTGGACTTGCCGGAGCCGTTGGGCCCCAGGAAGCCGGTGACCGCGCCAGGCCGTACCTGGAACGACAGGTTGTACACGGCTGTCTTGGCGCCGTAGCGCTTTGTCAGACCGACTGCCTCGATCATTCTCCGCCCCTCGACAGGTTCGTCGGGGCTCAGCACAGGCCCCCCGTAAGGATTAGGACGATATCGCGGCGTTGACGGTTCAGTTCACGTCACAGAGGCTTTGAGCGAGAGCAGCCAGGCAAGAGGCAGCCAGGCGAGAAGCGGCCAGGCGAGAAGCGGCCAGGCGAGAGGAGCCAGGCGAGCGCTGCCAGGTGAGAGCAACCCGGCGAGCGCCGTCAGGCGAGAGGCGACAGCGAATCGCCGAGCGGCGGCAGCTCGTCGTAGAGCCGCGGCTCGGCGCTGTCGTCCACGTACGGAAGGAAGTCGGTCTGCGGCAGCAACCGGCCCTCCTCGCCGAAGATCCGGGTGCCCTGCTCGCGGAGTTCCCTGTCGGCGGCGGCCCGCAGGACCCAGGTCTGCGGGTCGGGGCCGAGTAGCTCGCGCAGCCGGGCCGAGTCCTGGAGCAGGGCGGCGATCAGCTCCCTCTGGTCCCCGCCGCCGGGCCGCGGGCGGCCGTCCGGCCCCACGAGCACCCCGTGGACGCTGACGTAGATGTACGCGCCGCCGAGCCGCTCCCCGGACGGCATCGTCAGGGGGAAGCGGTCGCCCGGCAGGATCGCCCGGTGGTAGTGGATCTCGGTGTCGTCCACGGCCTTGAGCTGAGCGGCGTCCAGCCAGGAGACGACGAGCGTCGTCTCGGCGTCCGGCACCAGGTACGGCGCCGCGGCCACATAGCCCGCGCGGCCGATGTGCGCGGAGCAGCCGACGGCGATCCCGCGCACCCGCACCGGCACCATCGGCACGGCGACGGGCAGGCCGAGCCGCATGAGCTTGTTGCGGACTTGGGCGGGCGAGGCGTTGGAGCCCACCGCGAGGACCGGGTGGCGCTGCCCCGTACCGACCTGGCCGAGGGCGCTCAGCGCCTGGTCGAGCTGCTGGTCGGGGCCAGGGTGCCGGTCCGTGCGCCTGCCGACGTACCAGGCGCCCAGGCGGCGCGGCCGTACGCGCAGCGGCAGCAGCTCGCCGCCGGCCAGCAGACCCGGCTCGGCGACCGGGCGGCCGGGGTAGATGAGGGGCTGCTCGGCCGGGACGTCCGCGAGGCCCAGCGCCTCCAGGGTTCTGTCCTTCACGGGGTGAGCCTTTCCGGCCGACGGGTGGGATTGGATCCGGCCGAGACCTGGCCTCTCCAGATGTCCGTCCTTCACGGGGTGAGCCTTTCCGCCACAAGCAGGTCTACCCGGAGCTCCGCAAGAAACAGCTCTCCCCGGACTCCGCCGCAAACAGCTCTACCCGGACCGGCGGACTACGCGTCCCGCTGCCTGATGACGGCGTAGCCGCCGACGAGGGCCGCGGCCACCCAGGCGGCCATGATGGCGAGACCGCCCCACGGCCCGTACGGCGTCGTGTCGTCCGGCGGCGTGACCACCTGCATGATGTGGCCGCCCGCCTGGTCCGGCAGGTACTGGCCGACCTTCCGGGTGGCGTCCACGCTGCCCAGGATGTTGGAGATGATGAAGAAGAAGGGCATCAGGATGCCGAGCGACAGCATGGGGCTGCGCAGCATGGCGGCGACGCCCATCGAGAACATCCCGATGAGGCCCATGTAGAGCCCGCCGCCGAAGACGGCGCGCAGCACTCCGGGATCGCCGATGGAGGCCCGGTGCTCGCCGAGCAGGGCCTGGCCGAGGAAGAAGGCGCCGAAGCTGGTCACGAACCCGATGAGGAACGCGAGGGCCGAGGCCACCGCGATCTTGCCGAAGAGGAACGTGCCGCGCTGTGGGACGGCGGCGAGCGAAGTGCGGATCATGCCGGTGCTGTACTCGCTGGAGACGACCAGCACCCCGAAGACGATCATCGCCAGCTGACCGAGGCCCATGCCCGCGAAGCTGGTGTACGTCGCGTCGAAGGACAGCTGGTCCCGCGCCGGCATGGTGTCGAATGTGCTGCGGGTGACGATGCTGATCAGCGCGCCGAGCGCGAGCGAGACGACGAAGGCCAGACTCAGCGTCCAGATCGTCGACGTCACGGACCTGATCTTCGTCCACTCCGACTGGAGGACCTGCGTCGCCGCCATCGCTCAGGCGCCCTTTCTGTCACTGATGTTCGTTCCGCTCCCGATGCCCGTGCTGTCCTTGCTGTCCGTGGTGCCCCCGCGGCTGCTCTGCGCGCCAGTCGGTGCCCCAGCCCTGCGCGCTGCCGTTGTGCGCGTGGTACTCCACCGACTCCGCGGTCAGCCGCATGAACGCCTCCTCGAGCGACGCCTGCTGCGGGCTCAGCTCGTGCAGCACCAGCCGGTGCTCCGCTGCCAGTTCGCCGATCCGCGCCGCGTCCGCGCCCTCCACCTCCAGTGAGCCGTCCTTCGCCGCGGTGACGGGTGCGATCCCGGCGCCGTCCAGCACATCGCGCAGCTTCTCCTGCTCGGGCGCGCGCAGCCGTACGTACGACCGCGAGTTCTGCGCGATGAACTCCGGCATCGAGGTGTCGGCGAGGAGCCTGCCCTGACCAATGACGACCAGGTGGTCGGCGGTCAGCGCCATTTCGCTCATCAGGTGGCTGGAGACGAAGACGGTGCGACCCTCGGCGGCGAGACGCTTCATCAGGTTGCGGATCCAGTGGATGCCCTCGGGGTCGAGGCCGTTGACGGGCTCGTCGAACATCAGGATCTGCGGGTCGCCGAGCAGCGCGGCCGCGATGCCGAGCCGCTGGCCCATGCCCATGGAGAAGCCCTTGGCGCGCTTCCGCGCGACGGAGGCGAGGCCAACGGTGTCCAGTACCTCGCGGACCCGGCCGCGCGCGATGCCGTTGCTCTGGGCGAGGCAGAGGAGGTGGTTGTACGCGCTGCGGCCGCCGTGCACCGCCTTGGCCTCGAGCAGCGCGCCGATGCACGTGAGGGGGTCGCGCAGGTCGGCGTAGTGCCGGCCGTCGATCCGTACGTCCCCTGCGGTGGGGTGGTCGAGGCCGAGCACCATGCGCATGGTGGTGGATTTGCCCGCGCCGTTGGGGCCCAGGAAACCGGTGACCATGCCGGGGCGGACGGTGAAGGACAGCCGGTCGACGGCCAGCGTGTCCCCGTAACGCTTCGTCAGGCCCTGGAGCTCGATCATTCCCTCACGCTAGGCACCGCGGCGGCCGCCCCGCCATGCGTGAGCACCCGCCCGGGTCAGAGCCGCGCGCTGCGGCACCTTCCATTGACGCGATGGGCGCCCCCTCGGTGTGAGAGGGCACCCATCGCGTGTGAGTGGAGGCGTGGCGCGGGGCGCGGGCTGCGGGGCGTAGGGCGCGGACCCGGTTACCGCGTCTGCTGGGCCGGGACGCCCCGGGTGACGGGCTCCTCCTCCGGCGTGCCGGCCGCGGCCACCGCCGCGCCCGTCAGCGTGGCGAGCATCTCGCGGACGTTCGTCAGCTGGGCGTTGATGCTGTCGCGGCGGTTGGTGAGCGCCGCCAGCTCGCGCTCGGACTCGCTGCGGATCCGGTCGGCCTTGGCGTTGGCGTCGGCGACGATGTCCTCGGCCTGGCGCTGCGCGGTCTCCACCGTCTGGCGGGCCCGGCGCTCCGCGTCCGTACGCAGCTTCTCCGCCTCCAGGCGGAGCTGCTCGGCGCGGTGCTCGATCTCCGCGAGGCGCTTCTCCGCCTTGGCCTGACGGGAGGCCAGGTCGCGCTCGGACTGCTCGCGGCGCTTGGCGAGGTTCGTCTCGAAGTCGGCGGCGGCCTGGGCGGCCTTGGCGCGGGTCTCCTCGAAGAGGGTGTCCGCCTCCTCGCGCTTGGACTGCGCGTCCTTCTGCGCGTCGGCACGCAGCGCCGCGGCGTCGCCCTTCGCCTTCTCGACGATCCGGGCGCCCTCGTCCTCGGCCTTCGCCTTGCGCTCGGCCGCGAACGATTCTGCATCGTTACGAACTTGCTGCGCCGCGCCCTCGGCCAGTTCGCGGTGCTGCTCGGCGGCCCTGCGGGCCTCCTCGCGCAGGTCCTTGGCCTCCTCCTCGGCGAGCCGGAGGATCTTCTCCACGCGCGCGCCGAGCCCGGCGTAGGACGGCTCGGCGTCGTTGACCTGAGCCTGGGCGTTCTGCGTTTCGAGATGGAGCTCCTCGATGCGCTTTTCCAGAGAGGTGATACGAGCCAGTGCACTGTCACGGTCGGCGACGAGCTTGGTGATGCGGTCGTCCACCTGCCCGCGGTCGTATCCACGCCGCACGAGCTCGAAGCCGAAGGGGGAGGAAGTGTCGCTCATGGGGTTCCTGTCGAAAGAGACCGGTGAGGTGATAGGGGGAATCCTAGGGGCCGCGACGGCGTGTCATCGAGTCAATGCGGCTTTGATCTGGAGAATGAACCCACTTTTGGGTGGCTTAGCCCTCTGACGGCTTGCCACTCGATCGGGTGGCGCCCGCACCGGCCGCCGCCTTGACGCCGCCCGGGGTGGAGCCGCCGTTGGGCCCGGACTTGCCCGAGCCCGGTGCCTCGAATGACTCCAGAGCCTCCAGAACGTCCTGGACACGGGAGATTTCGGCCTGGATGTCCTCGCGGCGCCGCACCAGGATCTCCAGCTCGTGCTTGCCCTCATCGACCGTACGCTTGGCGTCCTCCGCGGCCTCGGCACGGATGCGCTCGGCCTCCCGCAGCGTCTCGGCCTTCTTCTGCTCCGCATCCTTGAGCAGGCCCTCGGCCTTCCGCACCGCGGCGATCCGCACCTTGCTCGCCTCGCTGCCAGCATCCGAGACGAGGGTCTTGGCCTTCTCCTGGGCGTCCGCGAGCTGTTCGCGCGCCGCCTTCACCAGCTTGTCCACCCGCTCGCCCGCGGACTTCATCGCCTCGGAGGTCTCGCGGCGGGCGCGGTCATGGAGCTCCTCCACCTCGCCCTCGACGCGGGCGCGCAGCTCCTCGCCCCGCTCCCGGATCGCGGTGGCGTCCCTGCGCGCCTCGCCGAGCAGCGTGTCCGCGTCCGTACGGGCCCGCTCCACAAGTCCGTTGCCCTCGTTCGTCGCCTCGGTGACGATCCGCTCGGCCTCCTTGCGGGCGGCCCCGACCATGGTGTCGGCCTGCTCCTCGGCGGCGGTCGCCGCGCGTACGGCCTCCTCCTGGGCCTTGGCGACGAGCTGGTCGGCCTGCTCCGCTGCTCCGGCCAGGCGCTTGGCCGCTGCCTCGCGGGCCTCGTCCAGCGTGCGGTCCGACTCCTCCTGCGCCTCCCTGCGCAGCCGTTCGGCCTCGGCCTCGGCGTCGCGCCTGATCTGCTCGGCCTCGGCGCGGGTGCGGGCCGCGTGCTCCTGAGCGGAGGCCGTCGTGGCCGCCGCCTCGGAGCGCAGCCGCTCGGACTCGGACGTCGCCTCGGTGATGAGCCGGTCGGCCTGCCCTGCGGCGTCCGCCCGTTTGCGGCCCGCATCCGCGCGGGCCGACGCCAGCAGCCGGTCGGCCTCCTCGATGGCCTCGGAAACCGTGCGCTCGGCAAGCGACTTGGCGGCCTCGGACTCCTCCTGCGCCTCGCGCCGGACCCGGGTCGCGTCGGCCGAGGCGCGCTCCCGCTCCGCGTACGCGTCGGCGCGGACCCGGTCGGCCTCCTCCTGGGCCTCGGCGCGGGTCCGTTCCGCCGCGTGCTCGGCGGCGGAACGCAGCCCCGCGATCTCCTCCTCGGCCTGCTCGTGCAGCCCGGCGACCGAGTCCCGTACCGTCTGTGCCGTCTGCTCGGCTGCGGCGACCATTTCGGCCGACCTGCGCTCCGCCTCCTCGACCAGGCGCTGCGCCTCGGTCTGCGCCTCCTCGACCCGCTGGCGGGCGGAGGCGAGCAGCTCCTCGCTCTGCTCGCGCGCCTGGGCCCGCTCCTGGTGGGCCTCCTCGCGGGCGGCGCCCAGCAGTTGCTCGGCCTCCCGGCGGCGGCGGGACGCCTCCTCCTGGGCGGCGGCCAGCGCCTCGGCGGCCTCGGCGCCGGTGCGTTCCGCGGCGGCCGCGGCCTCGGCCCGTACCCGGTCCGCCGTCTCCTGCGCCTGCGCCCGCAGCTCCTCGGCCTCGGCGGCCGCCTCGCCACGCAGCCGCACGGCGACGGCCTCGCCCTCGGCGCGGGCGTTCGAGGCGTCCGCGGCGGCCTCGTTGCGCAGCCGGTCGGCCTCCGCCTCGGCCTGCTGCTGAAGCGTGCGCAGCCGCTCGGCGGCCTCGGTGCGCAGCCGCTCGGTCTCCTCGGCGGCCTCCCGGCGCAGCCGCTCGGCCTCCGTACGGGCCTCGCGCAGCGCCTCCTCGGCCGCGGTGACCCGGGTCTCCGCCTCCGAGTGCAGCCGGGCCAGCTCGTCCGCGGCCTCGGCACGCCGGTCGCGGGCCGCCTGCTCGGCCTCTTCGCGCAGCTGCCGGGCCTCCTCGGCCGCCGCCTCCGAGAGCTGCCGGGTCTGCTCCGTGGCCTCGGCCCGCAGCTCCTCGGCCTCCGTACGGGCCCGCTCCAGCGCCTCGTCGGCCTGCCTGCGCAGCGTCGAGGCACGCTCGATGGCCTCGGTGCGCACCCGCTCGCTCTCGGCGGTGGCGGAGTTCCGCAGCTCCTCCGCATCAGCCTTGGACCTGGCCAGCAACTCCTCCGCGGAGTTGGCCGCCTCCTCGATCTGCTGGACCGCCTCGCGCCGGGCCTCGCCGCGGATCCGCTCGCCCTCGGCGACCGCCTCGGCCCGCAGCTGCTCGGCCTCGCCGCGCAGCCGGCGCGCCTCCTCCTGCAGCTCGACGGTCTTGGCGCGGTACTCCTTGGTGTCGTCCTTGGCCGCACCCTTGAGCTGCTCGGCCGAGTCGTGCGCCTCGGCGCGCAGCCGGTCCGCCTCGGCCTCGGCCTCGCGGCGGATCCGCTCGGCCTCCTCGCTCGCCGCCTTGGTGGTCGCCTTGGCGTCCTCCGACGCCTTCTTCAGCACCTCCTCGGCGCTGCGGGCGGCCTTGGCGAGCTGAGCGGCGGAGTCCTCCGCGGCCCTGGAGCGGGCGGTCTCCTCGGCCTCGGCGATCAGCCGCTCGGCCTCGGCGCGGGCGTCGGCCCGCAGCTGCTCGGCCTCGGCCTTGAGGGCCTCGGTTTCCTTGGTGGCCTCGGTGACCAACCGGGCGACCTGGGCCTTGGCCGTACGGGTGCGCTGCTCGTTCTCGGACTCGGCGCTGCTCAGCCGCTTCGCGGCGGCGGCCTCCGCTTCGTCGCGCAACCGGTCGGCCTCGGCGCGCGCGACGCGCAGCGCCTCGTCGGCCTCCTTGATCCGCTGCTCGGCGGCCCGGGTCAGCTCGACGGCCTGGCGGCGGGCGCTGTCGGACTCGGTGGCCGTGGAGCTGCGCAGCTGCTCGGCGTGGTCGGTGGCCTCCTGGGCCTGCGCGCCGGCCGCGGTCAGCAGCCGCTCGGCGTCCGTCCTGGCCCGGCGCAGGATCGCCTCGGCCTCGGCGCGGGCCGCCTCGGTCTCGGAGACGAGCCGCTCGCGGGCCTGCTCGGCGAGGCGGTGGGCCTCGGCGCGGGCGTTGGCCAGCGACTGCTCGGTCTCGGCCCTGGACTCCTCCATGAGCCGGCGGGCCTGGGCCTCGGTGCGGGCACGCAGCTGCTCGGCCCAGGCGACGTTCTCGTTGACGTGCGACTCGACGGTGGCGCGGCGCTCGGCCAGCTCCTCGTCCAGGCGCCGGCGCCGGTCGACCGCCTCGGCGTGCAGCTCGGCCTCGAGCCGGGCCTGCCGCTCGGCCTGCTCCTGGAGCAGCCGCTGGGTCTGGGCGCGAGCCTCGCGCAGCTCGCGCTCGGCGTCGGCGCGCAGCTGGTCGGCCTGGATCTGGGCGTTACGGAGCAGCTGCTCGGCCTGGTAGCCGAGTCCTGCGGCGTCGTAGGCAGGGCGGGACGCGAGGTTGCGACGCGCCTCGTGGAGCTTGGCGCGCAGCACCTCGACCTGGTAGCCGAGGTCGTCGGCGTGCTGGACCGCCTTCTCGCGCTCAGTCCGCAGCCGCTCCATCTCGGCTTCGAACTTCGAGAGGTGATCGTCAGCCTCGTAGCGGTCGTAGCCCCGCACTCCGCGGTCCCATCCGTCCCCTGGTCGCGTCGACACCGGCGCCTCTCCTGCCCGTACAGCTGCCGGTCCGGTCTCCGATCTGCGCTGTCCTTCTCCGATACGTGTCTGTCTGGATACGTGCCTATCGGAGAATGGTGTCAGATCATCGGCGAGGCATGGGTCACAGCCCCCAACCCGCACCCGGCCGAGGGGTAACTCTACCGGCCGGGCGACGTGGAGGTCAGTGCTCGTTCGTGGCCATCGGAGCCGCCTTGGCGCAGCGACCCGCCACCCCTCGGAGCCGCGGTGGCGCACCGAAGCGTCGGACCGGCGGTGGCGTCCCAGCCCCTTGGACCGGCCGTGGCGCACCGACCTGTCACCCAGCCACTTGTCGGAGCCGCGGTGGCGCACCGACCCGTCACCCAGCGGAGCAGCTCCGCTCTACCGGATTCACCGGCCAGGGACGTGTGGTCAGTGCTCGTCCGAGGCCGGGGGAGCTGCCGTCACGAGCTCGGTCAGCACGCCGTGGCAGTCCTTGGGGTGCAGGAACGTGATGCGCGAGCCCATGGAGCCCCTGCGCGGCTCGTCGTAGAGCACGCGCACGCCCTTGTCCCGGATGGCGGCGGCGTCGCCGTCCACGTCCGCGGTGCCGAAGGCGATGTGGTGCACGCCTTCGCCGTTCTTGGCCAGCCACTTCCCGACGGCGGAGTCCTCGCGCGTGGGCTCCAGGAGCTGGAGGTAGGAGGCGCCGCCGTCGGAGGTCTCGTTGATCTTGAGCATGGCCTCACGGACCCCTTGCTCCTCGTTGACTTCGGTGTGGAACACCTCGAAGCCGTACGTGGCACGGTAGAACTCGACGGTCTTGTCGAGGTCGAAACAGGCGATCCCGATGTGGTCGATACGCGTCAGCATGGGTCCAGTGCACCGCTCACACGGCCCGTTACGCAACGTGCGCGCGATCACACCTTCTGGCCGATGACCCGGCACGTACCGCTCAGTACATTGAGGTAAACCCTCGTTCACATCCTTCACATGAAGGGGCCGCTCCATGACTGGTTCGACCGGCAACACCTCCGTGATCGTCGCAGGAGCCCGTACGCCCATGGGGCGCCTGCTCGGGTCCCTGCGGACCTTTTCCGGGGCCGACCTCGGAGGCGCCGCCATCAAGGCCGCGCTGGACCGGGCCGGCATCGGCGGCGACCAGGTGCAGTACGTGATCATGGGCCAGGTGCTCCAGGCGGGCGCCGGGCAGATTCCGGCCCGCCAGGCCGCCGTGAAGGCCGGCATCCCGATGAGCGTGCCCGCCCTCACGGTCAACAAGGTGTGTCTGTCCGGGCTCGACGCCATCGCGCTGGCCGACCAGCTGATCCGGGCGGGCGAGTTCGACGTGATCGTCGCGGGCGGCCAGGAGTCGATGACCAACGCCCCGCACCTGCTGCCGAAGTCCCGCGAGGGCTTCAAGTACGGCGCGGTGGAGATGATCGACGCCATGGCGTACGACGGTCTCACCGACTCCTTCGAGAACGTCGCCATGGGCGAGTCGACCGAGAAGCACAACACCCGGCTGGGGATCGGGCGGGAGGCGCAGGACGAGATCGCCGCGCTCTCGCACCAGCGGGCCGCGGCCGCCCAGAAGAACGGGCTGTTCGAGGCCGAGATCACGCCGGTCGAGATCCCGCAGCGCAAGGGCGACCCGGTGATCTTCTCGAAGGACGAGGGAATCCGCGCGGAGACGACGGTCGAGTCGCTCGCCAAGCTGCGCCCGGCCTTCGCCAAGGACGGCACCATCACGGCCGGTACCTCGTCGCAGATCTCGGACGGCGCGGCCGCCGTCGTGGTCATGAGCAAGGCGAAGGCCCAGGAGCTGGGCCTGGAGTGGATCGCCGAGATCGGGGCGCACGGCAATGTCGCGGGCCCGGACAACTCGCTCCAGTCGCAGCCGAGCAACGCGATTGCGCATGCGCTGGGCAAGGACGGGCTGCGCGTTGAGGATCTCGACCTGATCGAGATCAACGAGGCGTTCGCCGCCGTGGCGGTGCAGTCAATGAAGGACCTCGGGGTCTCCCCCGAGAAGGTGAACGTCAACGGTGGCGCGATCGCCCTCGGCCACCCCATCGGGATGTCGGGCGCGCGGATCGTGCTGCACCTGGCGCTGGAGCTGAAGCGGCGTGGTGGTGGTCTCGGCGCGGCCGCGCTGTGCGGTGGCGGCGGGCAGGGCGACGCGCTGATCATCCGGGTGCCGCAGAACGGCGGGAAGTAACGGGAAGTAAGGCGAGGCGGGGGTAAGGCGGGAGCGGGCACCCGCCAGGCAACCCGTACGAGCGCGAGGAGCAGAGCACTCATGGCTGACGTCCCCACCCTGGTGGAGCAGGCGAGGCAGGGGCGGCCGCGTGCCGTGGCCCGGCTGATCTCACTGGTGGAGGGGGCGTCGCCGCAGCTCCGCGAGGTGATGGCCGCACTGGCTCCGCTGACCGGCGGGGCCTACGTGGTGGGGCTCACCGGGTCGCCGGGCGTCGGCAAGTCGACATCGACGTCGGCGCTGGTGACCGCGTACCGGAAGACCGGCAAGCGGGTCGGCGTCCTCGCCGTCGATCCGTCCTCGCCCTTCTCCGGTGGGGCGCTGCTCGGCGACCGGGTGCGGATGAGTGAGCACGCCTCCGATCCGGGGGTCTACATCCGGTCCATGGCCACACGCGGCCACCTGGGCGGCCTTGCGTGGGCCGCGCCGCAGGCGATCCGGGTGCTGGACGCGGCGGGGTGCGACGTGATCCTCGTCGAGACGGTGGGGGTCGGCCAGTCGGAGGTCGAGATAGCCTCCCAGGCCGATACGAGCGTGGTGCTGCTGGCGCCCGGCATGGGGGACGGGATCCAGGCGGCGAAGGCCGGGATCCTCGAGATCGGTGACGTGTACGTCGTCAACAAGGCCGACCGGGACGGCGCGGATGCCACCGCGCGCGAGCTGAACCACATGCTGGGGCTCGGGGAGTCGCGGGCCCCGGGCGACTGGCGGCCGCGGATCGTGAAGACCGTCGCGGCCCGGGGCGAGGGCATCGACGAGGTCGTCGAGGCGCTGGAGAAGCACCGGGCGTGGATGGAGGAGCGGGGAGTCCTCGCGGACAGGCGGAGACGGCGGGCGGCCGGTGAGGTCGAGTCGATCGCCGTCACCCGGCTGCGGGAGCGGATCGCAGACCTGCACGGCGACCGGCGCCTGGGCGCTCTCGCTGAGAGGATCGTGGCGGGTGAACTGGACCCGTACGCTGCCGCAGACGAACTGGTCGAGGGCCTGACCAACGGCGGCTGAGCGGGCGTTCGCAGGGGTGGGTGGCCGGGTCGCGTGCGGCTGGCCGGCCGGGTCGCGTCGTCGCGTGTGGTGGTCCGCGACGGCGCTGGCCGTACCGCCCGCCGTTCGCAGGGCTGGGTGGCCGGGTCGCGTGCGGCTGGGTCGCGTCGTCGCGTGTGGTGGTCCGCGACGGCGCTGGCCGTACCGCCCGCCGTTCGCAGGGCTGGGTGGCCG
>NZ_JBQQBX010000100.1:0-1003 GCF_052245475.1 Streptomyces sp. 7N604
TCAGCTCTTCGGGATCGGCGAAAGCACGGTTGGCCAGGGTGGTGCGGCGCAGGATGGACCAGATCCCTTCCACGGGGTTCAGGTCGGGCGCGTAGGACGGCAGCTGGTAGACCGTGAGCCACTCCCGGTCGGCGATGTAGCGGCGCATGCCGGCGGCGAGGTGGGTGTTGAGGTTGTCCCACACCAGCACGATCGGGCCGCCGAGCTGCGCGTGCGCGGCCTGGATGAGGTCGCGGTAGTCGGTCCAGGCGAAGCTCTTGCGCCCGTCCGGGCGCCTGTCCGGACGCGGCCGGTAGATCAGCCGGGACGGCTGGCCGGGCTTGTAGCAGGCCAGCGCGGCGAGCGATAAGCGGCGGCGGGAGCGGCCGCGGACCCGCACGATGGGAGTGCGGCCGCGGCGGGCCCAGGTGCGGGCGACAGGCGGCGTCATCGAGAAGCCGGCTTCGTCCTCGAAGACGAGCCAGGCGTCGAGCGCCGCCGCGGTCCTTCCACCTGCGGCCAGGTCTCCTTCATCCAGCCGGCCACCGCCGCCTCCTCGCGCTCGACGGCGCGTCGTGCCGGGACTTGGCAGCTCCAGCCGTGCCGCTTGAGCAGGGCCGCCACCCCCTGGATCGTGTAGCTCTGGTGGAAGCGCCGCCCGATCAGGGTCTTGATCCGCGCCAGCGTCCAGGTCTGATCCGGCCAGCCATGCGCAACAGGTCCTTTGTCCAGCTCGGCCTCCAGGGCCGCGAACAGCTCCTCGCTCAGCAGCGGCAGCGAGGCGGGTCCTTTCGAGACCAGGGCCCGCGGACCACCCTCCGACCAGGCTTTTCGCCACCGCTGAACGGAGCGCACGCTGACCCGCAGGTCATGCGCGATAACCGCATTCTCATCCCCCTGAACGAACCGCTTGGCCGCCTCCAACCGCAACCGCTCACGAAACGCCCGGCGTTCGGCGGTCAGCCCGCCGCCCTGCGCATACCTCATGGAGACGGCATACCGCAGGGATCACCAGCCGTCAGCC
>NZ_JBQQBX010000101.1:0-957 GCF_052245475.1 Streptomyces sp. 7N604
CCGGATGGGTGCGGGGAAGGACATCCCGATCGGTACGGCGGTGGCGGGGCGCGGGGATGCGGCGCTGGAGGGGTTGGCGGGGTTCTTCGTCAACACGCTGGTGCTGCGGACCGATCTGAGCGGTGACCCGACTTTCGCCGAGCTGTTGGCTCGGGTGCGGGAGACGGATCTGGATGCGTATGCCCATCAGGAGGTGCCGTTCGAGCGGTTGGTGGAGGATCTCAATCCTGCCCGGTCGCTGGGGCGTAATCCGCTGTTCCAGGTCTCGCTGGGTATCCAGAGTGCGCTTCCGGGTGAGGGGCGGTTGTGGGAGCTGCCGGGGCTGCGGGTCCGTCCGCTGGAGTTGGGGGCGGAGGCGTCGGCGCGTGTCGACTTGTCGTTGGATCTGGCCGAGCACCGGGACGGTGACGGCAGCCCGGCGGGGATCGACGGTGCGTTCTTGTATGCCACTGATCTCTTCGACGAGCGGACGGTGGAGGTACTCGCCCAGCGGCTGGTGCGGTTGCTGGAGCAGGTCGCCTCGGATCCGGCGGCGCGGGTGAGCGAGGTCGAGGTGCTCGGCGGCGCGGAGCGGGCGCGGTTGGTGGAGGAGTGGAACGCCACCGAGCGGGCTGTGCCCGTACGGCCGTTGGGTGAACTGTTCGACGTGCAGGCGGGTCGGTCGCCGGATGCGGTGGCGGTGGTGGGTGCGGGCGGTCTGGAGTGGTCGTACGCGGAACTCCGGGAACGGGCCGACCGGGTGGCGGGCGTCCTGGCCGCGCGGGGCGTGGGGCGTGGCGATCTGGTCGCGGTGGTGCTGGACCGGTCCGTCGAGCTGGTGGCGGTGCTGTTGGGGATCGCAAAGGCCGGGGCGGGGTTTGTGCCGGTGGATCCTGCGTATCCGGCGGAGCGGATCGGGTGGATGGTCGAGGACTCGGCGCCTGCGCTCGTCCTCTGCTCCGAGGAGACGCGGGTGTT
>NZ_JBQQBX010000102.1:0-946 GCF_052245475.1 Streptomyces sp. 7N604
AGCACATGCCGTAGGCGGGACAGCCGGAGCGCGAGCTGGACTTCGAGTGCGCGCTCCGGCTTCTGCCATTCCGGACCCAGGAGTTCGCTGATCCGTTCCAGGCGGCGGGCGACGGTGTTGGGGTGCACATGCAGTTTCTCGGCCGCGTACCTCGGGCTGCCGCCGGTGTCGAAGTAGGCGTCCATGGTGCGGGTGAGCTCGGTGAAACGCTGCCGGTCGTAGTCGAAGACGGGACCGATCACCGAGTCGATGAATCCCTCCGCATCGAGGCTGTCCGATAACAGCACGCCCAGGAAGCCGAGTTCGCGCGCGGAGGCGGCGCTCCCGACCGCACCGAGTACCGTCATCGCGTCAAGGCAGCGAGCCGCCTCCTGGTATCCGTGGAAGACCGCTCCCGGATCCGATACCGGACCCGCAGCCGCCACCGTTACCGGGTGGCCGAGCAGCGGCGACAGCTCGTCGCAGACCGTCCGGGCCGCCTCTCCCGCGTCCTTCGCCGGCAGCAGGAGCACGGCGGTGTCACCCTGCATGCTCTTGAGCCCGTTCATGCGGTGGGCGTACGAGGAGGCCCACGTGCACGTCTTGGTCTGAGCGCCTCCCTCGGGGCGGGCGATGACCACCACGTGCTGGGCGCCCAGGTCGATGCCGAGCCGTCGTGCGCGTTTCTCGAGCTGGTGCGGCGGGCGCTGCGGACTGAGCAGGAGATCGTCGAGGAGCTCGTCACGAACGTGGCCATCGGCCGTGGCGGTCCTGCTGTTCTGCAACAGCAGCATGACCGCCGCCGTTTGCGCGGCGCGCCGGAGCAGCCGCTGGTCCCGGTCGGTGAGCGGGCGGCTGGGGTCGAGGAACAGCGTGCCGAGGTACTCGTTGCCGGTGGCGACCGGCATGGTCCACATGCCGTCGTCCAGTTGCACCGGCGCCGGCTCACCGATGGTGTGAGCGTCCA
>NZ_JBQQBX010000103.1:0-875 GCF_052245475.1 Streptomyces sp. 7N604
CCACGTGGAGGCCGGCACCTTGAGGACGGCCTGATGGATGGCCTCGGTGATGGTCATGCCGACCGAGTACGACAGCCACCTCCCGCGCTTGATGAGCCAGGCCACGAACTCATGCGTGCCGCCACCGGAATCGGTACGGATCAGCGTCCGCCGCCCGCGCCGGTAGGTCTTCGGCAGCTGGGCCAGCGCCAGTTGGGCGGCTTCGATGTGATCGGCAGCGGTGTTGCTCCCCGCGTTGCCCGGCCGCAGCAGACCCGCCACCGGCTCCCCGCTGCCACCGCTGCCGTGGTCGGCGAAGGCCATGATCGGGTGGTGTCCGAACGTCTTCTTCCAGGTCGCGGCGGCGTCCTGCTTCTCGGAGTGAGCGATCACCAGCACCCCGTCCAGGTCCACGATCACCTGCCCGCCCGCATCCGGCGCCGACGGACCGGCCAACTGCCAAACGTACTCGCGCACTTCGGCCCGCGCGGCGCGGATTGCCGCCAGCGCCTTCGGTCCGCTCCCGGCCAGCGTGTCGATGAGCCGGGAGACCGTCGGGTCGGAGGCCACCGGCCCGAACACGCCTGGCTCGGCCCGCAGCATGCCCACATCCGCGAGGCCGTCCCCGCCGAGCGCGACCGCGAGCGCCACATCCAGCAGGATCTTGCCCGGATCGTGCACCGCCCGCGCCTTGCGCCACGGCGCCAGTGCCGCCGATATCGCCTGATCCAGC
Source organism: Streptomyces sp. 7N604 (assembly GCF_052245475.1). Classification (NCBI taxonomy): domain Bacteria; kingdom Bacillati; phylum Actinomycetota; class Actinomycetes; order Kitasatosporales; family Streptomycetaceae; genus Streptomyces; species Streptomyces sp. 7N604. The sequence goes on from NZ_JBQQBX010000103.1 coordinate 713, forward strand.
CCTGTCTTGCGGACCGTCTCCAACGCAGCATGGCCGCGGCCTGAGTGACCACCCCATGACCGCCGCCCTCGACACGGACACGCGGGTAGGACCCGATACGCTTCTTCACCTGGAGAGTGCCTTCTTTCCTGCGGCGGACAGAGCCTTCGACAAGCCCCTTCCC
>NZ_JBQQBX010000104.1:0-791 GCF_052245475.1 Streptomyces sp. 7N604
CGGCGCCGTCCACCAGGCGGTGGTCGTAGGAGAGCGACAGGTACGTCATGTCGCGGACGGCGATGGTCTCGCCGAGCTCCGGGTGGTCGATGACCACCGGGCGCTTGACGGTCGCACCGATGCCCAGAAGGGCCGCCTGGTTCGGGGGCACGATGACCGTGTCGAACAGCGCACCGCGCGAGCCGGTGTTGCTGATCGTGAAGGTCGCGCCGGACAGCTCGTCCGGGGTGATCTTGTTGCCCCGGACCTTGCCGGCCAGCTCCGCGGTCTTCTTGGCGATACCGGCGATGTTGAGGTCGCCGGCGCCCTTGATGACCGGGGTCATCAGACCCTTCTCGGAGTCCACCGCGATACCGATGTTCTCGGTGTCGAAGTAGGTGATGGTGCCCTCGGCCTCGTTGATCCGGGCGTTGACGACCGGGTGGGCCTTCAGCGCCTGGGCGGCGGCCTTGACGAAGAACGGCATCGGCGAGAGCTTGACGCCCTCGCGCTGCGCGAAGCTCTCCTTCGCCTTGGCGCGCAGCCGCATGATCTTGGTGACGTCCACCTCGAGCACGGAGGTCAGCTGGGCCTGCTCGTGCAGCGCCTTCATCATGTTGTCGCCGATGACCTTGCGCATGCGGGTCATCTTGACCGTCTGGCCGCGCAGCGGGGACGGCTCGACGGCAGCGGCCTTCGGGGCTGCGGCGGGCGCGGCCGGGGCGGCAGCGGCGGCCTTGAGCGCCTCGGCGGCGGCGAGGACGTCCTGCTTGCGGATGCGGCCACCGACGCCGGTGCCCTTGACCGTCGCC
>NZ_JBQQBX010000105.1:0-782 GCF_052245475.1 Streptomyces sp. 7N604
CCGGCGGAGCGGATCGGGTGGATGGTCGAGGACTCGGCGCCTGCGCTCGTCCTCTGCTCCGAGGAGACGCGGGTGTTGGTTCCGGCCGGGGTGGAGTGCCTGGTGTGGGATCCGTCCGCGGCGGCGGCGCCGGTGCCCACGGCCGTGGTGGGTGCGGATGATGTGGCGTACGTGATCTACACGTCGGGGTCGACGGGCCGTCCCAAGGGTGTGGCGGTGACGCACCGGGGGATCGGGAATCTGGCGGCTGCCCAGATCGGCCGGTTCGAGGTGGGTGCGGGTTCGCGGGTGTTGCAGCTGGCGTCGTTGAGTTTCGACGCTTCGGTGTGGGAGCTGTTCATGGCGCTGCTGTCGGGCGCCGCTTTGGTGATGGCCGATGCCGACAAGCTTCCGCCGAACGGGTCGTTGACCGCGACGGCCGAGGAGTTCGGCGTCACGCATGTGACCGTCTCGCCGTCGGTGCTGGCGACCGTGGAGGAGTTGCCCGACAGCCTCAGTACCGTCGTGGTGGCCAGTGAGGTGTGCCCGCCGGCGCTGGTGGAGAAGTGGGCGCCGGGCCGGCGGATGGTCAATGCGTACGGCCCGACCGAGGTCACCGTCTGCGCGACGATGAGCATGCCCCTGGAGCCGGCCGGTTCGGGCCCGGTGCCGATCGGCCGGCCGATCACCAACACCCAGGCTTTCGTACTCGACGAGCACCTGCGCCCCGTCCCCGAGGGCGTGGCAGGTGAGCTGTACGTCGCGGGCCCCGGCCTCGCCCGCGGCTATCTCGGCCGCCCGGG
>NZ_JBQQBX010000106.1:0-779 GCF_052245475.1 Streptomyces sp. 7N604
CCCTGGCCTCACGCACCACCGTCAACGACCACACCATCGACGCGAGCCCGCAAGCCGGACGACAAGGGCAACAACACCAGAGCCAGGATGCCGACGATTGCGTCAGTCGTTCGGGCCACGAGCACTGTGTTGGCGTCACAGGTCACCATCCGGTCGATCGCTTCGTAGTCGAGGGGCTTGGCGGTCGAAGACAACTGCGGCAGCAACCTGCTGAAGGCGTCGACGAGCTCCTGACTCGCCTCCCGGATGATCTCTACACAGATGTCCATGCCGGGAGCCTATCTATCGACCGGGACTGCACAGTCGCACCAGCAGGGCTGGCTTTGCCGACCACTCACCCCCGACGAATAGCCATCCTTACCAGCACAGGACGGGAGGCGACGGCCCGGGTATCGAGCCAGCTTCCGGTAAGCGCTACTCACCGGGAGCCGGGGAAGTGAGAGAATGGCTGGCGGCCGTCTCGGGTGGTTCCCATAACTCTCTGAGCTAGCTGAACGCCAGGGCGATGATGGTGCCAGCACAGCTTAAGACCGTGTCCTATGTGGTGAGGCGGGCAAGCCGCTTGTAGCAGCACATGGCTGCGGCGAGTCCGAGGAATGCCAGGTAGTTGCGCGGATGGTGTTCGTAGCGGTGGTTGAGTCGGCGGTAGCCCGTTACTGACATTGAATGCGTGATGTCGTCATGGTGGGGCGGGGACGAGGCCGGTGCCGGTGAGGCAGCCGTCGAGAACGTCGCTGCGGTACTGAAGCTGGCGTAAGCCCCGCCGGACGGCGGCAGTC
>NZ_JBQQBX010000107.1:0-762 GCF_052245475.1 Streptomyces sp. 7N604
GCCGGCCGATCACCAACACCCAGGCTTTCGTACTCGACGAGCACCTGCGCCCCGTCCCCGAGGGCGTGGCAGGTGAGCTGTACGTCGCGGGCCCCGGCCTCGCCCGCGGCTATCTCGGCCGCCCGGGCCTGTCCGCGGAACGTTTCGTCGCCTGCCCCTTCGCTGCCCCGGGTGGCCGGATGTACCGCACCGGGGACCTCGCGAAGTGGACCGCCGACGGCGAGCTGGTCTTCGGCGGCCGTGTCGACGAGCAGGTCAAGGTCCGCGGCTTCCGTGTCGAACCCGGCGAGATCGAGACCGGGTTGGCCGCGCACGACAGCGTCGGACAGGTAGCGGTGATCGCCCGGGAGGACCGTGCCGGGGACAAGCGGCTCGTCGCCTACGTCGTACCGGACGGCGAAGTGGACACGGCCCAGCTGCGGGAGTTCCTCGCGGACCGGCTGCCCGACTACATGATCCCGGCCGCGTTCGTGGAGCTGGACGCGCTCCCGGTGACCGTCAACGGCAAGCTCGACCGCTCCGCCCTCCCCGCCCCGGACTTCACCGGCGCACCTGTGGGCCGCGGGCCGACGACGCCCACCGAGGAGCGCCTCTGCGGGCTCTATTGCGACGTGCTCGGCCTGGAACAGATCGGCGCCGACGCGTCGTTCTTCGACCTCGGCGGCGACTCGATCCTCGCCATGAAGCTCATCGCCCGGATCCGGTCGGAGCTCGGCGCCGAGGTCAGCATCCGCGCCCTGTTCACCGCCCCGACGGTCGCCG
>NZ_JBQQBX010000108.1:0-699 GCF_052245475.1 Streptomyces sp. 7N604
CTTACGCGCCCTCGACACCAGCAGCATCGACATGATCGAGTCACCACCCAGCTCGAAGAACGAGGCATCGGCGCTGACCTGGTTCAGGCCGAGGACTTCGGCGAAGAGCCCGCAGAGGATCTCCTCGGTGGGGGTGGCGGGGGCGCGGCCCTCGGTGGGGGTGGCGGTGTCGGGGGCGGGGAGGGCGGAGCGGTCCAGCTTGCCGTTGACGGTGAGCGGCAGCGCTTCCAGCGCCACGACCGTCGGGACCATGTACTCCGGCAGCCGCCCGGCGGCGAACTCCCGTACCACCGCCACATCGAGCTCCCCGCTGGGCACCACGTACGCGACCAGCCGCTTGTCCCCCGGACCGTCCTCGCGGACCACGACCGCGACCTGACCCACAGCCTCGTGCGCGCCGATGACGGCTTCGATCTCGCCCAGCTCCACACGGAACCCGCGAACCTTGACCTGCTCATCCACGCGGCCTGCGAAGACCAGTTCGCCGTCGGCGGTCCACTTCGCCAGGTCACCGCTGCGATACATCCGCCCGCCCGGGACAGCGAAGGGGCACGCAACGAAACGCTCCGCGGACAGCCCCGGCCGCCCGATGTAACCCCGAGCCAGACCGGCACCGGCGATATACACCTCGCCCGTGACCCCTTCCGGCACCGGCTTGAGGAACTCATCCAGCACGAACACCTTGTTGTTGGGGAGGGG
>NZ_JBQQBX010000109.1:0-554 GCF_052245475.1 Streptomyces sp. 7N604
ACCCTCTGCGGCCTCGGTGAAGTCGGGGGCGGGGAGGGCGGAGCGGTCGAGCTTTCCGTTCACCGTGATGGGGAGGGCGTCGAGGGTCATCACGGCGGCGGGGACCATGTAGTCCGGCAGCCGCTCGGCGACGTAATCGCGCAACGCGGCCGGTTCCGCATCGCCTTCGGGGACGACGTAGGCGACGAGCCGCTTGTCGCCGGGGCGGTCCTCCCGTACGACGACGGCGACTTGACCGACGTTCTGGTGGCCGGCGAGGACGGCCTCGATCTCGCCGGGTTCGACACGGAAGCCGCGGACCTTCACCTGCTCATCGGCACGGCCGCCGAAGACCAGCTCGCCGTCGGCGGTCCACTTCGCGAGGTCCCCGGTCCGGTACATCCGCCCGCCCGTGAACGGGCACGCCACGAAACGTTCCGCCGTCAGCCCCGGGCGGCCGAGATAGCCGCGGGCGAGGCCGGGGCCCGCGACGTACAGCTCACCTGCCACGCCCTCGGGGACGGGGCGCAGGTGCTCGTCGAGTACGAAAGCCTGGGTGTTGGTGATCGGCCGGC
>NZ_JBQQBX010000011.1:0-217206 GCF_052245475.1 Streptomyces sp. 7N604
ACACAGGCCTTGCTCGCGCTCGCCCGCCGCCGGGTCGATGTGCTGTGGGCGATGCTGCGTGACAAGAGGCTGTTCACCTCCGTCCCGCCGGTCACGCAGACGGCTTGACACGATCATTGAGATTCTCTTTTCTCTCGTTGCTCGGCGTGTGGTGCTGCTTCGGAAGGGATAGACCTCGCGGTTGTCCGGAACTCATCGGTGGCGGAGAGTCCGACCGAAAGGAATCACTCCTCCGGCCAGAGGTCCGTCTCCTCGAAGACCAGCAGCGTGCGGGTGCTCAGCACCTCGGGTATGGACTGGATGCGGGTGAGCACCAGCTCGCGCAGCGCCCTGTTGTCCTCGGTGTGGACCAGCAGCAGGACGTCGAAGTCGCCGCTGACCAGGGCGATATGGGCGGCGCCCGGCAGCTCCTGCAGCTGCTCGCGCACCGTGCGCCAGGAGTTCTGCACGATCTTGAGGGTGATGTACGCGGACGCGCCCTGGCCTGCCCGTTCCTGGTCGATGCGGGCGCTGAAGCCGCGGATCACCCCGTCCTCGATGAGCCGGTTGATGCGCGCGTAGGCGTTGGCGCGCGAGACGTGCACGCGCTCGGCCACGGAGCGTATCGAGGCGCGGCCGTCGGTGCGCAGCATCCCGAGGATCGCGCGGTCGATCGCATCGAGGGGGCGTGAGGGCGGAATCCGGTCTTCTTGGGCCATCCGTTCAGCTGCCATCCCGCTGTGCCTCCCCGATATGGACGTCCTGTCTTCATCTCAGGCTGTGGAGAACCGTTTGTCCACAGGCTGGGTCCGCCTGTAGCCAAAATGTGCCGACGACCGAACAATCGGTAGGTGAGACGCTCCCCTGGCTCAGCCGGGGGACCCCCAAACCGCGTCCGCCGGAAGCCTGCCCGTCCCGGCCCACCGGCATGGGACCTCCAGGAGGTGCTCGATATGACGGTCCTCGAACAGCCCGGGTCGTACCACCCCGCCCCGCCGCCCTCCTGGCGGCCCCGCGTCGATCCCGCGCCGCTGCTGCCCGACGCGGAGCCGTACCGCATCCTGGGGACCCCTGCGGCGCGGGACGCCGACCCGTCCCTGCTCCGGCGGCTCCACGCCGAGCTGGTGCGCGGCCGCCGTTACAACACGCAGGCGACGGCGCTCACCCGGCAGGGGCGGCTGGCCGTCTACCCGTCCAGTACCGGCCAGGAAGCCTGCGAGGTTGCCGCGGCGCTCGTCCTCGAGGACCAGGACTGGCTCTTCCCCAGCTACCGCGACACGCTCGCGGCCGTCGCCCGCGGCCTCGATCCCGTGCAGGCGCTCACGCTGCTGCGCGGCGACTGGCACACCGGCTACGACCCGTACGAGCACCGCGTCGCCCCGCTCTGTACGCCGCTGGCCACCCAGCTGCCGCATGCGGTCGGCCTCGCGCACGCCGCCCGTCTCAAGGGGGACGACGTCGTCGCGCTGGCCATGGTCGGCGACGGCGGCACGAGCGAGGGCGACTTCCACGAGGCGCTGAACTTCGCCGCCGTCTGGCACGCCCCCGTCGTCTTCCTCGTCCAGAACAACGGCTTCGCCATCTCCGTGCCGCTCGCCAAGCAGACGGCCGCGCCCTCCATCGCCCACAAGGCGGTCGGGTACGGCATGCCGGGCCGGCTCGTCGACGGCAACGACGCGGTGGCGGTTCACCAGGTGCTGAGCGAGGCCATGCGGCGGGCGCGCAGCGGCGGCGGGCCGACGCTCGTCGAAGCCGTCACCTACCGGATCGAGGCCCACACCAACGCGGACGACGCCACCCGCTACCGCTCGGACTCCGAGGTGGAGGAGTGGCGCGAGCACGACCCGATAACCCTCATGGAGCGCGAGATGCGCGAGCAGGGCCTGCTGCACGACGCCGTGGTGGAGGCCGCGCGCGACTCCGCCGAGCGGCTGGCCGCCGACCTGCGGGCGCGGATGAATCAGGACCCGCTCCTGGACCCCATGGACCTGTTCGCCCACGTCTACGCCGAGCGGACCGCGCAGCTGCGCGAGCAGGCCGAGCAGTTGCGTGCCGAGCTGGACGCGGCGGAGGACGAGCAGGCCGGCAGCGAAGGGGAGGGCGGGCAGTGACCACGGCACCAGCCACCGCAGAGCCGGGCTCCGGCGTGCGCAAGCCCGCGACCATGGCACAGGCCCTGGGGCGCGCGCTGCGGGATGCGATGGCCGAGGACCCGTCCGTGCACGTCCTCGGAGAGGACGTGGGCACGCTGGGCGGCGTCTTCCGGATCACCGACGGCCTCGCGAAGGAGTTCGGCGAGGACCGCTGCACGGATACGCCGCTTGCGGAGGCCGGGATCCTGGGCACGGCCGCCGGGATGGCGATGTACGGGCTGCGGCCCGTCGTCGAGATGCAGTTCGACGCCTTCGCGTACCCGGCGTTCGAGCAGCTCATCAGCCATGTCGCGCGGATGCGCAACCGGACGCGGGGCGCCATGCCGCTGCCGATCACCGTACGGGTGCCCTATGGCGGCGGGATCGGCGGGGTCGAGCACCACAGCGACTCGTCCGAGGCGTACTACATGGCGACGCCCGGACTCCATGTCGTCACACCGGCGACCGTCGCCGACGCGTACGGGCTGCTGCGGGCCGCGATCGCCTCCGACAATCCGGTGATCTTCCTCGAGCCGAAGCGGCTGTACTGGTCCAAGGCCGACTGGTCGGCCGACGAGCCGGAGGGGGTGCCGCCCATCGGGCGGGCCGTCGTCCGCCGTACGGGCCGCAGCGCCACGCTCATCACCTACGGACCCTCCGTGCCGGTGTGCCTGGAGGCGGCGGAGGCGGCGCGGGACGAGGGCTGGGACCTCGAAGTCCTCGATCTGCGCAGCCTGGTGCCATTCGACGACGAGACGGTGAGTGCATCGGTCCGCAGGACCGGCCGGGCGGTGGTGGTTCACGAGTCCACCGGTTTCGGCGGTCCCGGCGGGGAGATCGCCGCGCGGGTGACGGAGCGGTGCTTCCACCATCTGGAGGCCCCCGTGCTGCGCGTCGCCGGGTTCGACATCCCGTATCCGCCGCCGATGCTGGAGCGGCACCATCTGCCGGGTGTGGACCGCGTTCTCGACGCGGTCGCCCGGCTCCAGTGGGAGTCGGGCTGGACCGAGGCGGAGGGCATGCGCTGATGGCTGTGGTGCGCGAGTTCACGCTGCCCGACCTGGGCGAGGGGCTGACGGAGGCCGAGGTCGTCCGCTGGCTCGTGCAGGTGGGCGATGTGGTGGCCGTCGACCAGCCGGTGGTGGAGGTCGAGACGGCGAAGGCGACGGTCGAGGTGCCGTGTCCCTACGGGGGCGTGGTGACCGCGCGCTTCGGGGAGGAAGGGACGGAACTGCCGGTCGGGGCACCGCTGTTGACGGTCGCCGTGGGCGTGGACTCCACGGCCTCGCGGGCGGAGGAGCCCGCGGAGCCCGCGGGGCGGCCGGGCTCGGCGGCCGAGGAGGGCTCGGGGAACGTTCTGGTCGGGTACGGCACGGGTGCGCCGGCCGCGCGCCGCCGCCGGGTCCGGCGTTCGGGCGGGTTCTCCCGGTCGGCCACGGAGGGCGAGAGGGAGCCGCGGGCGGCGGACGTGGCGCACGTGGCGTACGCGGGCGGTGGCCGGGGCGGGCGCGCCGGGGCGGGGGCGCCGTCCGGCGCCGCGGGTACCGGCCCCAGGGACCGTGCGTCGGGCGGGGAGACCGGGGACAGGCAGACAGTAGGCGGGCAGACCGGGGGCGGGCTGTCCGCGGTCGCGCAAGCCGTGGCCGGGCAACCCACGGGCGGGTCCTCCGCGGGCGGATGGTCCGCAGGCCAAGCAGGAGAACGGGCAGGCGGGCCCGTCGCCGTGATCTCGCCGCTGGTGCGGCGGATCGCGCGGGAGCACGGGATCGATCTGCGGGCGGTGAAGGGGTCCGGGCCCGAAGGGCTGATCCTGCGGGCCGATGTCGAGGAGGCCGCGCGGAGGATGACCGTGACCGCGGCGCACGGCGAGGCGGCTCCGTACGCCGCGGCCGGGACGACCGGCCCAGGGCCCGTCCTCGCCGGGGCGCCCGCCGGGCGGCCGACTGGCGAGCCCGCGGGCGTAGGGGGCCCGGAGCGCGAGGAGCGGATCCCGCTGCGCGGCGTGCGCGGGGCCGTCGCCGACAAGTTGTCCCGCAGCCGCCGCGAGATCCCCGACGCGACCTGCTGGGTGGACGCCGACGCCACTGAGCTGATGGCCGCCCGGACCGCCATGAACGCCTCCGGCGGGCCCAAGGTGTCGCTGCTCGCACTGCTGGCCCGGATCTGCACCGCTGCGCTCGCCCGCTACCCCGAGCTGAACTCCACCGTGGACACCGGGAACCGCGAGATCGTGCGGCTGCCCGCCGTGCACCTCGGGTTCGCGGCGCAGACCGAGCGGGGCCTGGTCGTGCCCGTCGTCCGGGACGCGCAGGCCCGTACGACGGCCGGGCTGACGGAGGAGATCGCCCGGCTGACCGAGGCAGCGCGGGCGGGTGCGCTCACGCCCGCCGAGCTCACCGGCGGCACCTTCACGCTCAACAACTACGGCGTCTTCGGCGTCGACGGCTCCACGCCGATCATCAACCACCCGGAGGCGGCGATGCTCGGTGTCGGACGAATAGTGCCGAAGCCGTGGGTGCACCAGGGAGAGTTGGCGGTCCGGCAGGTCGTACAGCTGTCGCTGACCTTCGACCACCGGGTGTGCGACGGCGGCACGGCCGGGGGCTTCCTGCGGTTCGTGGCCGACTGCGTCGAGCAGCCCGCGGTGCTGCTGCGCACCGTGTGAACGAGCTGCGCACCGTGTGACCGAGCTGCGCACGGTGTGACCGAGGGCAACACCGGGGCCTTCCCGATCTCTCCTGGGACTCTTCCGTGTGCCTTCCGCCCGGCTTCTGTCCTGGCTTCCGCCCGGCTTCCGCCGCCATCCGCCCCCGTTCCGCCCCGACCCCCGCACACCGTCCGCGTACCTCCGGGGCGACTACGGGGCGCGCCCGGCCATACTCGGGTGCATGACTGCGCATGCGTACGACGCGGTGGTGCTGGCCGGAGGAGCCGCGAAGCGGCTGGGCGGCGCCGACAAGCCCGGCCTTCGGGTCGGCGGGCGCCGGCTCCTGGACCGGGTGCTCGGCGCGTGCGCGGACGCCGCCGTCACGGTCGTCGTCGGCTCCCGGCGGCCGACCGCACGGGTCGTGCGCTGGACCCGCGAGGACCCGCCCGGCGGCGGGCCGCTGGCTGCCCTCGACGCGGGCCTGCGGCAGGTCACGGCACCGGTCGTGCTCGTGCTCTCCGCCGACCTGCCGTTCCTGTCGGCGGCTACGGTGCGGGGGCTGCTCGCGGCACTGGAGGGTCCGGCGGACGGTCCCGCGGACTCCGGCGGTCCGGGTTCCCGGGGCGGTCCGGGGCCTGCGGACGGTCCAGGGTCCGCGGGCGGTCCGGGTTCGCTGGGCGGTCCGGGTGCCACGGGCGCTCCGGATGCCACGGGCGCTCCGGGTGCCACGGGCGCTCCGGGTGCCGGGGACAAGGCCGACGCGGTCGTCCTCGTCGACGCCGACGGGCGTGACCAGCCGCTGGTCGCCGCGTACCGCACCGAGCCGCTGCGCCGCGAACTCGCCCTGCTCGCCGCCGAGCACGGCGGCCTCGCCCACCTGCCCCTCCGGCTGCTCACCGCCGAGCTCACCCTTCACCGCCTGCCCGGCCCCGACGCCGCCGCCTCCTCCTTCGACTGCGACACCTGGGAGGACATCGCCGCGGCCAGGGCTCGTATCAGGGAGCATGGAAACGTGCTGGACGAATGGATTGCCACAGTCAAGGACGAACTCGGGATCGAGCTGGACGTCGACACCGGCGTCCTGCTGGACCTCGCCCGCGATGCCGCGCACGGCGTGGCCAGGCCGGCAGCGCCGCTGACCACCTTCCTGGTGGGGTATGCGGCGGGCCGGGCAGGCGGCAGCGCGGCCGAGGTCGCGACCGCCGCCCGCAAGGCGGCGGCGCTCGCCGAGCGCTGGGCCGAGGAGTCCCCCGACGGCCCGGCCAACGGCCCGGAGAAGACGGCGGGATGACGGACCCGGGCGTGGGCCGCGACATGCCGTGGAACGTGGAACACCCGGCGGCCGGTGAAGGCGGCCGAGCGGGCGTCGATCATGCCGACCACCTGCATGCCGACCGCCTGCATGCCGACCGTCGCCATGCCGGCCTTGAGGTGGGCCATGCGCTCGAGCCCGGCGACCCGCTGGAAGTAGCCGCGGCGCTGGAGGCAGCCGACGCGCTGGATGCCGACGAGCCGCGGAAGGCCGACGACGGACTGGAGGTCGACGACGCGCTGGCCATCGCCAACGAAGGGCGACACAGCGGCTCCGCCGCGCAGGGCACGGGCAGCGCGGCCCGGCGCGAGCCGGGCGGTTCCGCGTCACGCACCCGCCGCGCAGCGCACCTGGTACGTATCGAGGGCGGGGCAGCCGGGCCGAACGACGCGGGAGACGCCGCCGAGCCCGCCGGGGGCGGAGTGATCCGGCCGGAATCGCAGCAGGGCGGCGGGCACCATGGCACGCCGAGTCGGGAGCGGGCGCGGGATTCCGCTGAGCCGGAGTCGGACGAGTTGTGGCCGGGAGCGTTCCACCACAGCGCGCCGCAGCAGATCTCCGTGCCGCAGGGCGGAACACCGCGGTCCGGTGCCGCACAGCCCGCGGAGGCGGCGGCCGGGCGGTCCGGCCATGCCCATGGCGTTCATGGCGTTCATGGCGCCCATGGCGCGCAGGGCACCGATACCGCCCATCACGCCCATCATGCCCATCACGCTACGTCCTGGAGCGAGGCCCGGGACGTGGCCGCGCGGGCCGCGGGTGGGCCGTTGCCTTCCGTCGTACGGGGGCTCGGGGACGCGCTGGGGCATGTGCTGGCCGAGCCGCTGGTCGCACTGACCGACCTGCCGTCGTTCGACACCTCAGCCATGGACGGATGGGCAGTCGCGGGCCCCGGGCCCTGGCGGATCACCACGAACGCCACGAACGCCGCCGACGCCACGAACGCCGCCGACGTCGCGGACGCTGCGGACGCCACGTCCTCCCGGGACGTCCCGTACACCGCAGGCTCCGAGCACGGCATCCTCGCCGGCCATGACGCGCCCCCGCCGCTGCCCGACGGCCAGGCGGTCCCTATCGCCACCGGCGCACGGGTCCCGGCCGGTACGACGGCGGTGCTGCGCAGCGAGCACGGCGAAGTGCGGGAGCGCGAGGCGCGGGAGCCGGTCCGCGACGAGCCGCAACCACGACCGCACGGCACCGAAACACCCGCCGACCAGCCGCCCGCCGACCAGCCGCCCGCCGACCAGCCGCCCGCCGACCAGCCGCCCGCCAAGGAACCGCCCGCCGACGAGCCGTACCGCGCGGTGCGCGGTGCCTCGCGCGAGGCCTGGCTGCACGTACTCCCCGGCCGGGGACCCGTCGCGCCGGGCCAGGACATCCGCCCCCGCGGCCAGGAATGCCGCCGCGGCGACCGGCTGCTGCCCGCCAGGACGCTCGTGACCCCCGCCGCGCTCGGACTCGCCGCCGCCGCGGGCTACGACGAGCTGCGCACGTTCCCCCGCCCTCGCGTCGAAATCCTCGTCCTCGGCGACGAGTTGCTGGACGCGGGCCTCCCCCGCGAGGGCCGGATCCGCGACGCGCTCGGTCCGATGCTCGGCCCCTGGCTGCGCGCACTCGGCGCGGAGGTGATCGGTACGCACCACCTCCGCGACGAAGCCGACATCCTCCACAAGGCCGTCACCGCATCCACCGCCGACCTCGTCGTCACCACTGGCGGCACCGCCTCAGGCCCCGTCGACCACGTGCATCCGACGCTTCACCGCGCCGGTGCCACGCTGCTGGTGGACGGAGTCGCCGTACGCCCCGGGCACCCCATGCTGCTCGCGCGACTCGCCCCCGGTAAGCACCTGGTGGGGCTCCCCGGCAACCCGCTCGCCGCCGTCTCCGGGCTGTTCACGCTCGCCGAGCCCCTGCTCCGTACGCTCTCGGGCCGGGCGGCCTCGGCAACCGACGAGGCGGGAACCGCCGCCACGACGGCAACAGTCGGCCTCACCGCCGCCGTTCAGGGCCATCCGCACAACACCCGGCTCGTCCCCGTCGCCCTCCGCGGCGGCCGCGCCGTGCCGCTGCACTTCCACGGGCCCGCGATGCTCCGCGGAATTGCCGGTTCCGACGGGCTGGCGGTCGTGCCGCCCGGCGGCGCGGAGCCCGGGGACGCGGTGGAGTACCTCGAACTGCCCTGGTCCACCAGCCACATCAGCCCCACCGGCGCCGGCCACAGCCCCACCGGCCACAGCCGCACCAGCCCCAACTCCACCGGCGGCGCCGACCCCACCCCCACCAGCGAGGGCCCCACCAGCCCAGTCGCCCCCGTCAGCCCTCCGCACCGCGGGACCGACGCGTGAAGCTGCCCAGCCAGGACGCCGCCGCCCGCGTCGCACCCGAGCCCGGCGGCTACCGCATACAGCTCCCGCGCCGCACCGTCCGCGGACCGCTCCAACAGGTCGTCGGACGCCTGCTGATGGCCCTCTTCGTCCTCCTCGCGACGGTGCTCCTGGTCTACGCCGAGCGCGACGAGTACCACGACAACGCCGACGCGGACGTCGACTTCCTCGACTGCGTCTACTACGCGACCGTCACGCTCTCGACCACCGGCTACGGCGACATCGTCCCGTACGGCGACGGCGCCCGGTTCACCAACGTCGTCCTCATCACACCCCTGCGCGTGCTCTTCTTGATCATCCTGGTCGGCACGACCCTCGAGGTCCTCACCGAACGCAGCCGCGAACAGTGGCGGCTGAACCGCTGGAGGTCCGCCTTGCGCGATCACACCGTCGTCATCGGCTTCGGCACCAAAGGCCGTACCGCCCTCCAGACCCTGACCGCCAAGGGCCTGTCCAAGGAAAAGGTCGTGGTCATCGACCCGAGCCAGAAAGTCATCGACACGGCCACCGCAGACGGCTTCGTCGGCGTCGTCGGGGACGGCACGCGCAGCGATGTCCTGCTGCGCGCCGAGACGCAGCGGGCCGGACGCATCATCATCGCCACCCAGCGCGACGACACGGCCGTCCTCGTGACCTTGACGGCCCGTCAGCTCAACCGGGGCGCGAAGATCGTGTCGGCGGTCCGCGAAGAGGAGAACGCGCCGCTGCTGCGCCAGTCCGGAGCGGACGCTGTGATCACCAGCTCCAGCGCCGCGGGCCGCCTGCTCGGCCTCTCCGTCGTCAGCCCCAGCTCGGTCACGGTCATGGAGGACCTGATCCAGCAGGGCAGCGGCCTGGACCTGATCGAGCGCCCGGTGGTGAAGGCCGAGGTCGGCCGGTCCGTACGGGAGGTGGACGACCTGGTCGTGTCCGTGCTGCGCGGGCACCGGCTCCTCGGCTACGACGACCCGAAGGCCAGCCCGCTCCAGGCGACCGACCGGATCATCGCCATCAGCCGCGCCAGGCCCCAGACCAACACCCTGGACCGGGAACCGGAGCAGTAGCCGCTGCCCGGACCGGCTGGACCTGGACCGGCGGGACTTGGCTGAAGCGGCTGGACCGGCGGGACTTGGCTGAAGCGGCGGGACTTGGCTGGACCGGCGGGGCCCGCTGAACCAGCAGCCGGACCAGCAGGACCAGCCGGACCAGCAGGACCCGCTGAACCACCAGGACTGCTGAACCACCAGGACCGGCTGAATTGCCCGGACCTGCAACCGGAGTAGCCTCGCGGCCATGCCTATGCACGCGATCACCATCCCCGAACCCGGTGGACCCGAGGCCCTGGTGTGGGCCGAGGTCCCGGACCCCGTGCCCGGCGAGGGCGAAGTGCTGGTCGAGGTCGTGGCCAGCGCCGTCAACCGCGCCGACCTGCTGCAACGCCAGGGCTTCTACGCCGCGCCGCCCGGCTCGTCCCCGTACCCCGGCCTCGAGTGCGCCGGCCGGATCGCGGCCCTCGGGCCCGGAGTCTCCGGCTGGTCCGTCGGCGCGGAGGTGTGCGCGCTGCTCGCGGGCGGCGGCTACGCGGAGAAGGTCGCGGTCCCGGTCGGCCAGCTGCTGCCCGTCCCCGAGGGTGTGGACCTGGTGTCGGCCGCGGCACTGCCCGAAGTGGTGTGCACGGTCTGGTCGAACGTCTTCATGGTCGCCCACCTCCGCCCCGGCGAAACGCTGCTGGTGCACGGCGGATCGAGCGGCATCGGCACGATGGCGATCCAGCTCGCGAAGGCGGTCGGGGCCAGGGTCGCGGTGACGGCGGGCAGCCAGGAGAAGCTGGAGCGCTGCCGCGAGCTCGGCGCGGACATCCTCATCGACTACCGCGAGCAGGACTTCGTCGAGGAGATCCGCAAGGCCACGGACGGGGCGGGGGCGGACGTCATCCTCGACATCATCGGCGCGAAGTACCTCGGCCAGAATGTGAAGGCACTCGCCGTGAGCGGCCGGATCGCCGTCATCGGCCTGCAGGGCGGGCGCAAGGGCGAGCTCGACCTGGGCGCGCTGCTGGTCAAGCGCGGCGCGGTGACGGCGACCTCGCTGCGCGGGCGGCCGCTGGCGGAGAAGGCGGCGATCGTGGCGGCGGTGCGCGAGCACGTATGGCCGCTGTTCGCAACCGGGCGGGTACGGCCGGTGGTGGACCGTACGCTCCCGATGCGGGACGCGGCGGAGGCCCACCGGGTGCTGGAGGGCAGCGCCCACGTGGGGAAGGTCCTGCTCACGGTGTGACGGCCGGGGCGACTCGCAGGCCCCTCGGGCTTCCTCCGAAATCCCGTACGTTCCGGCCGGCTCCGACCTCCAACGAGCCTCGCCGGACTCTCGCCCGACTCCCGTCCGAGATGCCGGATTTCATCCGTCATGTGACTCTGAACACTGCATCGGAAGGGTCACCCTGACGGCTCGCACGGGAGGGGGTCACCACTGTGGCTCCAGCGCTTCGCTCGCGATTCGCCATCGGGCTCCTGGTGGGGGCGGCCATGCTGCCGGCCCCCACCGCGCTCGCCCGCGAACAGGCTCATTTCCCTGTGGAGCGCAGGACGTCCGTCACCGGGCCACAGATCCCGCTGATTCACTCGATGGGCCGCCTGGGCATATCCGCCCCGTATCCGTCCGGCAGGGCGCCCTGGGCGGCCCAGGTTCCCGGCCCCGACCCCTCATTCCGGCCCGGCGGCCCCTCCCGGCCGGGCTCCGGCTCCAGGGAGACCGGCCCGCCTGAGGAACCCAGCGCTCCGCCGGGCCCGGGCATACCCCCGGGCGATCCGCCCGGCCCACCGTCCGCCGAGCCCCCCAGCGGCGGCGCCGCCGAGCCCTCCCCGCCCACCCATGCGGCCCCGCACCCGCCCGGCCCGACGCCTGACCTGCCGTCCCCGCCCGACCGTGACGAGCTGGAGGGGGCGTGGCGGCCCCCGCTGCCGTATGAGCCGCAGCAGCAGGAGCCGGTCGAGCCCGAGTGGACCGAGGTGAGCGAGGCGCCCGCAGACCCGTCCTCGACCGGTACACCGGACCCGGACAGCGCCGCCCCCAGCACGAGCGCCGAGGAAAGCGGCCAGCGGACCGGGGCGCACTCCAGCGGACGGATGCTGCGGGTGCTGCCGATCGGGACCGGTCTGGCGCTGATGGGATTCGGCCTCGCCTACATCGGCATCCGGCTGCGGCAGCACTGACCCGCACCTGAGGACACACCCGCGCACGTCCCCGAGCACACACCCGCGCACGCACCTCACACCCCCGCCGCCCCCCGCCCTTCCCTCGCCACGGGAGCCCATCGAAAGCGGTGGATCGGCCGTACCCGGGGGCGGAACCGTTTACAAGTCCGTGTGCGAGAGAATGGCGGCATGGAGATGCCGAGGAATGAACGGTCGCAGGAGAACCCCCAGGTGCTGGTCGTCGGACCCGACGGGATGGCTCTCGGCAACCCCGGCTCCGGCGGCGGGGAGGGCGACGAGGAGTCGCGCGAGGTTCCTGTGACCGACATGGTCGAACAGCCCGCGAAGGTCATGCGCATCGGCAGCATGATCAAGCAGCTTCTGGAGGAAGTCCGTGCGGCACCTCTGGACGAGGCGAGCCGGGTCCGGCTCAAGGAGATCCACCACAGCTCCGTGAAGGAGCTGGAGGACGGCCTGGCGCCCGAGCTCGTCGAGGAACTGGAGCGGCTTTCGCTGCCCTTCACCGATGACGCCGTCCCGACCGAGGCGGAGCTGCGGATCGCGCAGGCTCAGCTGGTCGGCTGGCTCGAGGGACTGTTCCACGGCATTCAGACGGCCCTGTTCGCCCAGCAGATGGCGGCCCGGGCCCAGCTGGAGCAGATGCGCCGGGCGCTGCCGCCGGGCGTGATGACAGCCGAGGGCGACGAGGAGCGATCCCAACAGGGTGGCGCCCGCTCAGGTCCGTACCTGTAAGCACCTGTAAACGAGAAGGGCCCGGCACGCAACCGCGCGCCGGGGCCCTCCTCGTACCTCAGGCGGGCTTGCCGGTGGACACCGTCAGCACGAACTTCTCCGTCTTGTCCTTCGGGTCGAACGGGTCGCCCGTCAGCGGGGTCTGCCGGAGAACGATGCCCTTGCCCCAGGAGTTCTCGTTCTCGTACACCACGCTGTACTTCCAGCCCGCTGCGTTCAGGCACTCCTTCACCGACGTGACGTCGTAGTACTGGAACTGCGGCGCGGAGATCTTGCTGTTGTCGTCCCAGTACTCGTTCGCCTCGGTGCACTTCTCGGTGTCGATGACCCGGGTCTTGTCGCCGGGGTTGAACTCGCCCCCGCCGCTCGCAGATCCGCCCGAGCCCGCCGGCTGCCGGCTCGCCGTCTCGTCCGTCGTGGGCTGCGTCCTCTCCCTGCCGTCCGCCTGGCCGCCATCACCGTTCTCCTTGTTCAGCACGATCGCGGTGATCAGGCCGCCGATCGCCAGCAGCGCGACGACGACCGACGCCACGATCACCGGCATGTTGCTCCTGCCGCCCGAGGACGGGCCGTGCGGGGGCGGGGTGATCGAGTACGGCGGCGGGGTCTGCGAGCCGCTGCCGTACGGCGGGGGAGCGGGTGTCTGCAGGCCCGGGGTACCCGGGGTGTGGTAGCCCGGCTGCCCCGGCTGCTGCATCGGCTGCGAGGGCGGCGGCGGGGTCGAGGGGCCGAAGCCGCCCATCTGCTGGCCCGAGTGCGGCTGCTGCGCGGGCTGCTGGTACGGCGTGTGCACATTCGGCGGCGCCGGGGTCTGCTGGTCCACCGGAGGGAAGACCGCCGAGCCGACCCCCGAGCCGCTGCGCGCCGCGGGCCCGCCGGCGATGATGATCGGCGCGACCCCGGTCTGCCCGCTGCGCGCGGCCCGCGCGCACTCGTCGCGCATCGCCTCGGCCGTCGGGAAACGCTCGTTGGGGTTCTTCCGCAGCGCCCGCGCGACCAGCGCGTCGACCGCAGGCGGGACCGACCGGTTGATCGAGGACGGCGGGGGCGGCTCCTCCTGCACATGCGCGTACGCGATGGCCAGCGGCGAGTCCGCGTCGAACGGCAGCCGTCCCGTCAACAGCTCGAAGAGCATGATGCCCACCGAGTAGAGGTCGGAGCGGGCGTCCACGCCACGCCCCAGCGCCTGCTCGGGGGAGAGGTACTGCGGGGTGCCGACGACCATGCCGGTCTGGGTCATCGAGGTGACCCCGGACTGCATCGCGCGCGCGATGCCGAAGTCCATGACCTTGACCAGATTGCGCTTGGTCATCATCACGTTGCCCGGCTTGATGTCCCGGTGGACCAGGCCCATCTCGTGGCTGACCTCGAGCGCCGCCAGCACATCCGCGGTGATCTTCAGCGCCTTCTCGGCCGGCATCGCGCCGTACTGCGCCACGTCCGCGTCCAGGACCGAGCGCAGCGGCTGGCCCTCGACGTACTCCATGACGATGTACGGGACGACCGCGCCGTCGCCCGCGCCGGAGGCGCTGTCGGACAGAGCGTCCTCGCCGGAGTCGAAGACCGAGACGATGTTGGTGTGGGAGAGCTTCGCCACGGACTGGGCCTCGCGGCGGAACCGCTCGCGGAAGGACTGCTCGCGCCCGAGCTCGGTGTGGAGGGTCTTGATGGCGACCTGCCGGTCCAGCACGGTGTCGTACGCGAGGTGTACGGACGCCATGCCGCCCGCACCGAGCAGGTCGCGCAGCTGGTAGCGGCCGCCGCCGACCGAACGGCCCTCGTAACGGCCCTGTGCGCCGTCCTGGCTCATCTTTCTGCTCCCCCCGTGGCGCACGGCCTTGCGCTGCGGCCGCTGCGGCCCCGGCGTGCCGATCCCGTCACGCATGATTACCAGTGATTCCCGGCCAAGTCTGCCGGAGGGCGGGGACACGTCAAGCTGCATGCCCGTTCCGTGACCGGATGCGCAAGAAGCGTCTCTGAAGCGTTACAGCGGCACCACGTGATTTGCCTCGCGCGACCTGCGGGGGGTTGGATGGCCGGTCCATCACGAACCGGACCACGGCCCGGACCCTGTAGCGTGCCCTAGGGAAGACCGCAAGGACCGCAGCGACAGCACGCGGACAGACACGACGGCGAGGACTGATGGCACAGACGCAGCGCGCCCAGGGCCCGTCCGAACCCGACGCCACCGGCGGGGGTGTCCCCGAAGCGCCGGAGGCGTGGGGGGTCGGCGGGCTCGTCGGCGACGGCCGCTACCGCCTCACCCACCGCCTCGGCCGCGGCGGCATGGCCGAGGTATTCGCCGCCGAGGACGTGCGCCTCGGCCGTACGGTGGCGGTGAAGCTGCTCCGCACCGACCTCGCGGAGGACCCGGTCTCCAAGGCGCGCTTCACGCGCGAGGCACAGTCGGTCGCGGGCCTCAACCACCATGCGGTGGTGGCCGTTTACGACTCCGGCGAGGACGTCGTGGGCCCGCACACTGTGCCGTACATCGTCATGGAGCTCGTCGAGGGCCGGACGATCCGCGATCTGCTGCTCAACGCCGAGGCGCCGCCGCCGGACCAGGCGCTGATCATCGTCTCCGGGGTGCTGGAAGCGCTGTCCTACAGCCACCACCACGGCATCGTGCACCGGGACATCAAGCCCGCGAACGTCATCATCACCAACACCGGCGCCGTCAAGGTGATGGACTTCGGCATCGCTCGTGCGCTGCACGGCGCGCAGTCCACCATGACCCAGACGGGCATGGTCATGGGCACCCCGCAGTACCTCTCCCCCGAGCAGGCCCTTGGCAAGGCCGTGGACCACCGCTCGGACCTCTACGCGACCGGCTGCCTGCTCTACGAACTCCTCGCGCAGCGCCCGCCGTTCACCGGCGAGACCCCGCTCTCGGTCGTCTACCAGCACGTCCAGGACGACCCGGTCCCGCCGTCCGAGACCGCCGACGGGGTGCCGCCGGAGCTGGACGGGCTGGTCATGCGCTCGCTCGCCAAGGACCCTGACGACCGGTTCCAGAGCGCCGAGGAGATGCGCGGCCTGGTCCAGTACGCGCTGCAGATGCTGCAGGAGAAGGGCGGCCACAGCGGGGTCTGGGACACCGGTCCCGTGGCGCACACCGGCGCGAACACCCCGGCGATGGGCGTGGCCGGCACGACCGTCCTGCCGCACCCGAGCCATGGCGACACCCCCGTCGGCTTCAGGACGGGCAACACCGCGCAGATGGGCTCCGGCGGTTCGCTGCTGCCCGGCGCCCGCGCCGACGACGGCGGCTTCGACGGCCGCCGGCCGGGCGGCGGGAAGGGCCGGGGCGGCCGCGGCAAGATGTGGCTGTTCGCGGCGCTCGCCGTGATCGCGATCATCCTCGGTGCCGCCTACGCGCTGGACAGGACCGGCCAGCAGGCCGGCGGGGACAAGAAGGACACCCCCTCGACCACGGCCCCCGAGAAGACGGAGAACAAGCCGTCCCAGTCGGAGGACGAGGAGACGACGGAGGGCACGGACCCGGGCGCGGTCGTCGGCGGCCAGGACGACTACACGCCGTCCTACACGCCCTCGCAGAAGCCGAGCCAGACGCCGTCGACGACGCCGTCCCAGACGGCGCCGACCGACGATCCGACCGACACCCCGACGGACGGCACGTCCAGCGGCGGCGATCCGACCGACGACCCGTCCAGCCCCGGTGGCACGGACGACCCGGGCAACGGGGATCCGTCGGGCGGCCCGACCCTCCCCGACCCCGGCGAGGAAGACTGACCGGGGGCAGCGGCCGGCACCGTATTGCCACCGCCGGCACCGTATTGCCACCGTCCCGGGTCACCCCGTGAAGGCGTCGCAGACCGCCTCGTACTCGCGCGTCCACCACACCGACAGCGCCGCCGCCGCCGGGAACTGCGGATCGGCGCGACGGTCGCGCAGCTGGTAGCGCCAGCGCAGCATCCAGAAGTCGTTGAGCCGCTCCCACCACACCCGGTGGACCGCCGCGGCCAGTTCGTCCGGGGTGGCGCCGGTCGCGGCCCGGTATGCGCGGGCGTACGGCCGTACCTTCGACAGCTCCAGCGTCCCCCGCGGCCGTACGAAGAAGATCGCCGCGGCCCGTACCGCCTCCTCGGCGCGGGGCTGGACGCCGAGCCGGTCCCAGTCGATGATCGCCGCGGGCTCCGCGCCCCGGTAGAGCAGGTTCAGCGGGTGGAAGTCGCCGTGCACCCAGCCCGTCGCAGGCTCGGCGCCCGCCTCGGGGCGGCGGTGGGCGTGCCGCTCCAGCAGGGCCCTGCGCTCGAGGAGCCGGTGTTCCGCGAGCTCGTCGAAGGTGTCGCGCGGGCGGCTGGCGCGGGCGAGGCCGAGCAACTCCTCGATCAGCTCGAAGGTGTCGGTCGGGTCGGCGCTCTCGACCCGGGCCTCGGCCTCGGGGACCGGTGACTGCAGCATCACCCGCTCCAGGCAGGTGTGGACGAGCCCCAGCAGCGCTCCGAGCCGCCGGGACTGGGCGCAGCTGAGCTGGGCGCCGTCCCGGTGTCTGCCGTCCACCCAGGGGTGCAGGGCGTAGCAGCCGCCGCCTATCACCACGACCGTACGGCCGTCCGTGTCGGCCAGGGGCGGGGCGACCGGCAGGCCGAGCGCCGCGAGCCGGGCGATGGCGCCGTGCTGGTGGGTGATGGCGTCGCTGTCGCCGTCGAGGTGGTGCTTGAGGAAGTAGCGGCCGCTGGTGGTGGCCAGGTGGTAGCCGCGGTTGAGCAGGCCCTGGGCGACGGGTTCGCAGGACAGCGGCTCGCCGGCGCCCTCGTACTGGCGGAGCAGGGCATCGAGAGCGACGGGGGCCTCGGGAGCGCCAGAGGCGTCATATGAGCGCGGCACGCGCCAGATGCTAGATGACCGGGTTACATAGCGTGGTCGGCCTGGCGCGCGGGGACTCCGGTGAGGTAGTGGACGGCGACGAACTGCGGCTCGATCTTCCGGTCAGCCCTTTTCCGTCTGCATGCGGGCCCTGAATGCCGCGGCCTGGGAGCGGTGCTCCAATCCGAGTTTCACCAGCAGGCCGGAGACATCATTCTTGATCGTCTTTTCGGGGAGGTGCAGGCGCTCGCCGATGGCCCTATTGGTCAGGCCCTCGCTGATCAGCTTCAGGACTTTCCGCTCGTGCTCGGTGAGGTGCACGAGTTTTTCATCGCTCTCCGCGCCGTTTCCGTCGTGCAGCCGCTCCCGCACGCGGGCCGTCGCGGCCGGATCGAGCAGCGATTTCCCGGCCGCCACCTCCCGTACGGCCGAGAGCAGTTCATGGCCGCGGACCGCCTTGAGCAGGTAGCCGGAGGCGCCCGCCACGATCGCGTCGATGAGGGCCTCGTCGGCGGAGGAGGTGAGCATCAGGCACTTCACGTCCTCGTCCCGGGAGCGGATCTCCCGGCAGACCTCGACGCCGCTGCCGTCGGGGAGCCGTACGTCCAGTACGGCGACGTCCGGGCGGGTGGCCGGGATACGGGGCAGGGCCTCGGCCGCGGTGCCGGCCTCGCCGACCACCTCGATATCCTCCTCGACCGACAGAAGGTCATGGATTCCGCGGCGGACCACCTCGTGGTCGTCCAGCAGAAATACCCTGATTTGTCCTTCATCGCGCACGCCGTCAGTCTCACACACCAACTCTTCCCGTGCTCTTGTGCTCCGGGATAACGTGCCGTTGTCCGGCGAACCGCAAGGCCGTGACCAGTGCAGTTCCCGCTCACCTCGCGATTTACTTGGAAATCCAAGCAAAATCGCAGGTCAGAGGGGTTTCGCAGACATGTGGCGCACTGGGTAACGTGCCTATTGCAGGCCGCGTCCGGACACCTGTCACGCCCGGTTCGGCCGTGCCGCACATACCCCGTGCGCCGTTTCGAAGCGGGTGAGCCCCAAACTGGCCACCGGCGGATCCCGGGGGCCGGACAGACGGAGGAGCACACCGTGACCGTGGAGAGCACTGCCGCGCGGAAACCGCGTCGCAGCAGCACCGGCAAGCGCGCCGGCGTCAAGAAGCCGCCGACCGACGCCCGCCCCGAACTCGTACAGCTGCTGACGCCGGAGGGCGAGCGGGTCGAGCATCCCGAATACTCGATCGAGGTGACCCCGGAAGAGCTGCGCGGCCTGTACCGCGACATGGTGCTGACCCGGCGCTTCGACGCCGAGGCCACCGCACTTCAGCGACAGGGCGAGCTGGGCCTGTGGGCCTCGCTGCTCGGCCAGGAGGCCGCCCAGATCGGCTCGGGCCGGGCGCTGCGCGACGACGACTACGTCTTCCCGACCTACCGCGAGCACGGCGTCGCCTGGTGCCGCGGGGTCGACCCGACCAATCTGCTCGGCATGTTCCGCGGTGTAAACCACGGCGGCTGGGACCCCACAACCAACAACTTCCACCTCTACACGATCGTCATCGGCTCGCAGACGCTCCACGGAGTCGGCTACGCGATGGGCGTGGCCAAGGACGGCGCCGACTCGGCCGTCATCGCGTACTTCGGTGACGGCGCCTCCAGCCAGGGCGACGTCGCCGAGGCGTTCACCTTCTCCGCGGTCTACAACGCCCCCGTCGTCTTCTTCTGCCAGAACAACCAGTGGGCGATCTCCGAGCCCACCGAGCGGCAGACCCGCGTCCCCCTCTACCAGCGCGCCCAGGGCTACGGCTTCCCGGGCGTCCGCGTCGACGGCAACGACGTCCTCGCCTGCCTCGCCGTCACCCGCGCCGCGCTGGAGCGGGCCCGCAGCGGCCAGGGCCCGATGCTCATCGAGGCATTCACCTACCGCATGGGTGCCCACACCACCTCCGACGACCCGACCCGCTACCGCGGCGACGACGAGCGCGCGGAGTGGGAGGCCAAGGACCCGATCCTGCGGCTGAGGACCCACCTGGAGCGGGAGGGCTTCGGCGACGCCGCCTTCTTCGAGGAGCTGGAGCAGGAGAGCGACGCGCTCGCCAAGCGGGTCCGCGAGGCCGTACGCGCCATGCCCGACCCGGACTCCATGGCGATGTTCGAGCATGTCTACGCCGACGGGCACGCGCTCGTCGACGAGGAGCGCGCGCAGTTCGCCGCGTACCAGGCTTCGTTCGCGGACGCGGAGGAGAACTGACCATGGCCACCGAGAAGCTCTCGCTCGCCAAGGCGATCAACGAATCGCTCCGTACGGCCATGGAGGCCGACCCCAAGGTCCTCATCATGGGCGAGGACGTCGGCAAGCTCGGCGGCGTCTTCCGCGTCACGGACGGGCTGCAGAAGGACTTCGGCGACGACCGGGTCATCGACACCCCGCTCGCCGAGTCCGGCATCATCGGCACCGCGATCGGCCTCGCGCTGCGCGGCTACCGGCCCGTCGCCGAGATCCAGTTCGACGGCTTCGTCTTCCCCGCGTACGACCAGATCGTCACGCAGCTGGCCAAGATGCACGCCCGCGCCCTGGGCAAGGTCAAGCTGCCGGTCGTCATCCGTATCCCGTACGGCGGCGGGATCGGCGCGGTCGAGCACCACAGCGAGTCGCCCGAGGCGCTCTTCGCGCACGTGGCGGGGCTGAAGGTGGTCTCGCCCTCCAACGCGGCCGACGCGTACTGGATGATGCAGCAGGCCATCGAGTCGGACGACCCGGTCATCTACTTCGAGCCGAAGCGGCGCTACTGGGACAAGGCCGAGGTCGACACCGGCGCCATCCCCGGACCGCTGCACTCCGCCCGCGTCGTCCAGCAGGGCACGGACCTGACGCTGGCCGCGTACGGGCCGATGGTGAAGGTCTGCCTCGAGGCGGCCGCCGCGGCCGCGGAGGAGGGCAAGTCCGTCGAGGTCGTCGATCTGCGCTCGATGTCGCCGATCGACTTCGACACCGTCCAGCGGTCGGTCGAGAAGACCGGCAGGCTGGTCGTCGTGCACGAGGCCCCGGTATTCCTGGGGACGGGGTCGGAGATCGCCGCCCGGATCACCGAGCGGTGCTTCTACCATCTGGAGGCCCCGGTGCTGAGGGTCGGCGGGATGCACGCGCCGTACCCGCCGGCGCGGCTCGAGGACGAGTACCTGCCGGGGCTCGACCGGGTGCTGGACTCCGTCGACCGCGCGCTGGCGTACTGAGGGGCCGAGGAGATCGTGACGATGACGGATATTGGTCAGCGCTTCCGCGAGTTCAAGATGCCCGACGTGGGCGAGGGACTGACGGAGGCCGAGATCCTCAAGTGGTACGTCCAGCCCGGGGACAGGGTGACCGACGGGCAGGTGGTCTGCGAGGTCGAGACCGCCAAGGCGGCCGTGGAGCTGCCGATCCCCTTCGACGGGACCGTCCATGAGCTGCGGTTCCCCGAGGGGACGACGGTGGACGTGGGCACGGTGATCATCGCCGTCGACACCGAGCCCGGGGGCGGCTCCGCCGCACCGGGCGAGGGCGGGGCGGCGCCCGGCGCCGCGGGGCAGCCGGCGTACTACCCGCCGAAGTCGGAGGAGGCGGCCCGGGAGGCGGCCGAGCCCGGCCCCGCGCCCACGCCGACGGTCCCGGGCGAGGGTGAAGGCGAGACCGAGCCCGAGGGCCGCCAGCCGGTCCTCGTCGGCTACGGCGTGTCCGCCTCCTCGACGAAGCGCCGCCCGCGCAAGCCGCAGCCGGGGCAGGCCCCGGGTGTCCCGGCCCAGCCGGGCGCCGGTGGCGCCGCCCAGGCACCCGCGGCGCCGCAGGGGCAGCCTTCCGCCAGTGCCGGCGGGGCAGCGCCCGCGGCGCAGCCGGCCGCGGCCGCGCTGCAGTCCGAGCTGAACGGCCACGCCGGTGCGGCCGACGCGGTTCCCGGCGGGCCGCAGGCCGCCGCCGTGGCGCAGCCGGGGGCGCGGGCTGCCGGGACGGCGGCTCCTTCGGTGCCGGGTGGGCGGCCGCTGGCCAAGCCACCGGTCCGCAAGCTCGCCAAGGATCTCGGCGTGGACCTGGCAACCGTCACCCCGACCGGCCCGGACGGGATCGTCACGCGCGACGACGTGCACGCGGCCGCCGCCTCCGCCATGGCGGCGACCGAGGCCGCACCGGTGGAGGCCCCGGCGCCCGCGCCCGCCGCCGCCCCCGCCGCGCCGCGCGAAACCCGCGTGCCCGTCAAGGGCGTACGGAAGGCGACGGCCCAGGCGATGGTCGCCAGCGCCTTCACCGCGCCGCACGTCACGGAGTTCATCACCGTGGACGTGACCCGCACGATGAAGCTCGTACAGGAGCTCAAGCAGGACCCGGACATGGCGGGTCTGCGGGTCAACCCGCTGCTCCTGGTCGCGAAGGCCTTCCTCGTCGCGATCCGGCGCAACCCGGAGGTCAACGCGGCCTGGGACGAGGCGAACCAGGAGATCGTGCGGAAGGAGTACGTGAACCTGGGCATCGCCGCGGCCACCCCGCGCGGCCTGATCGTGCCCAACATCAAGGACGCGCACGAAAAGACCCTGCCCGAACTCGCCGCCGCGCTCGGCGAGCTGGTGTCCACGGCCCGCGAGGGCAAGACGTCCCCCGCGGCCATGCAGGGCGGCACGGTCACGATCACCAACGTCGGCGTCTTCGGCGTCGACACCGGCACCCCGATCCTCAACCCCGGGGAGTCGGCGATCCTCGCCTTCGGCGCGGTCAAGCTGCAGCCGTGGGTCCACAAGGGCAAGGTGAAGCCCCGCCAGGTCACGACGCTGGCGCTGTCCTTCGACCACCGCCTGGTCGACGGCGAACTGGGCTCCAAGGTCCTCGCGGACATCGCAGCGGTCCTGGAACAGCCGAAGCGGCTGATCACCTGGACGTAGCCCGAGCGAATGCATGATCAGGGCCCGGACGGAATGTGCCGGGCCCTGACGTCCCATGACCCGAGTGCGAACACCAGGACCGAGTAGCTACGACGGTCACTTGCCGCGCATCTTGCGCTGCTCAGCGACGATGTCGTCCATGGCCACACTGCTTGTTGTGCCCGGTGGAGTCTGTCCGGCTCCTCGCAGAGGCCGCGTCGCCGCGGCAGTGGCGGGCCGACATATGTCGAGCTCGGCCCAAACGGTCTTGCCGGGGTTGCGCGGCATGGTGCCCCAGCGGTCAGCAAGGCGGTCGATCAGGAGAAGGCCGCGCCCGAAGGGCTCGTCTGCGGCGGGGGTCTGTACGCGGGGCAGGCGTTTTCTGCGCGTATCGCTGACCTCGATGCGTACGGCGGAGGCGGTCAGGGCCAGCCGTATGCGGAAGAGGCGGCCCCGCAGGGACCCGTGCAGCAGGGCGTTGGTGGACAACTCGCTGACGACCAGCGCGGTTTCGCTGGCGAATGGGGGCTGCCCCCACTCGGTGACCAGCCGTGCCGCGCGTCGGCGGGCGAGGGAGACGCTGCGCGGGCTCGGGGGGTAGTTGAGCGCGTCCTCGCGGAGGACGGCGTCGGATTGCGGGACGGCCATGGGCTTACGCCTCCGGTTGTGCTGGGGATCTTGGTGCGGCGGTGGCGTTGCCGCCGTCGCCAGGCATGGCGAGGCGGTGCACTTCCGCGAACTGGCTCCGCTGTGCGAGCGGTTGCGCACCGACCGTAGTGTCGTCGGGCTCGCTTCGCAAGAAGTCTCGGAGATATATATCTCCATCTGTTGTGGCACCCTGAGATCGCTTGCACACTGTGTGCGACTCCTGGGAGGTGGTGCGAGTGGCGGAGAGTGCAACCGGCCTCGGCAATCGCGTATCGACAGTGCTGGCACGAAAGTTGGGCGGCGAACTGCTCAGGCTTCGGGACGCTGCCGGTCTCACACAGCCGCAAGCTGCGGCCGCCTTGAGTGCTACGGCGGCCAAGGTCGCGAAGATGGAGCGGGGATGGGTGCCCTTCCGGGATCCCGACGTCCGGGCGCTGTGCGAGCTCTATGGCGTGAGCGATACCAAGACCGTCGGCGGCTTCTTGGAGTTGGCCCGGCTCGACCGCGAGCGCCGCAAGGCCAAGGGCTGGTGGCAGCATTCCCCCAACGCCGGGGCGTTGGCTGAGTACATCGCGATGGAGGACGTTGCGAACCGCGTGCGCACCTGGCAGCTATCCCTGATTCCTGGGCTATTCCAGACGGCTGAGTACGCCCGCGCGCTCTCCGTCACCGACGCTCGATGGGAAGACCCCGATGAGATCGAGCGGATCGTCGAGGTCAGAATGAAACGCCAGGCTCGAATCGCTGGCGAGCGTCCCTTGCAGGTGTACGCGGTGGTCTGGGAGGCCGCGCTCCGTCAGTTGGTCGGTGGGCGCGAGGTCATGCGCGCGCAGCTGGAGCGTTTGCTGGACGTGGCGCGGTTGCCCAACGTGCGCGTGCAGGTTCTGCCGTATCGCGCCGGTGGCCACCCTTGCATCACGGGGCCGTTCAACATCCTCTCGTTTGCTGAGACGGAGGCAGTGGATGTGGTCCACGTGGACACCATTGCGAATACGGTGTGGGTGGAGAACGAGGCCGAGGGCGCGATCTACAGCACGTTCTTCGACCGGACGGCCAGGCTGAGCCTGGCGCAGCGCGACTCCGCAGTATTGATCGACAGCATTCGCAAGGGGATGTGACAGTGTCCGCGTACGAGTTCGTGAAGTCCAGCTTCAGCAGTCCGGGTGGCGGCGAGTGCGTCGAGGTCGCGACCAACGTCCCCGGCACGGTGGCCGTACGGGACTCCAAGGACCCGGAGGGTCCGATACTCCGCTTCGGCGCGGCCGAGTGGTCCACGTTCCGTGCCGACGTGGTGCGCGGGGCTTTCGACCCCGCGTAGGGACACGGCCTTCGGGCGTATACCGGCAGCGCCCGGTACCGTACGAAGGAGACCCGCAATCAGGGGGAGCATCCGCGATGAGTCCCGCAGACTCGGCAGCCCTGCCGCCTCACGTCCCGGAAGATTCGATCACAGCGCAGGTCACCGTGTCCGGTGCGGTTGCCGACATACTGCGTGATCTTGCAGCCATTGATGGGCGCACCCCGGAAGAGATGGTGCAGGAGTGGGTGGCGGGCAGGGTGGTGATTCCTGCCGGGCCAGCGAGTGCTGAGGATTGGGAGCTGTTCGACGGGCCAGCGGATCTGTCCGCGCGAGCCGATGAGTACTTGCGCGGCGGGTTCGGGCAGTGACCGAGCGGATCCCGTTTGCCGTCGCCGATACCTCCGTGCTTCTCGCCGCCTTCAATCGCAGCGACCATCAGCACAAGGAAGCTGTTGTGGTGTTCTCACGACATCCCGCATCCTCATCGTGTCTCCCCTGGTACTCGCGGAACTCGACTACCTGTTGATGGCGAGGGCCGGAGAGACCACGGCGGTGCAGGCAGCAGAGCGCATTGCGGGCCTCGCTTCGGTTGGACAAGTGCGCATCGCGCAGGTCAACCACGTGGCGATCCGGGAGGCAGCAGATGTTCTCCGCCAGTACCAGGGACAAGCGATCGGACTGACAGACGCCGTCAACGCTTGTCTGGCGTGGAAACTCAGGCGTCCGGTGATCTTGTCGTTCGATGGCCACTACCGGCACACGATCAGTCCCCGCAAGGCCGGGGAGAAGCATCTGGAAGTACTGCCGCAGCGGTAGTGGCTCACAGCCGGACGCGGGTCTCTTCTGCGGGCCCTTCAGGCGGGCGCGAGCCCATGAGAACGAGGCAAAGATGCCGGCGACCAATGGGGCGCGAGCAGGGTGTGGGGGAGGCCGCTCGGGGGAAGTACGAACTGCCAGGCGGCGGACATGGACAGGGGCACGCTGCGTCCGAGTCCGAGGGCAACGTCCAGCTGCGCGGCGTACGCGGTGGCGCCCGCGGTGTACGCGGCCCAGGTGGACAGCAGTGTGGTGAGCGGGCCGCGCCGGATGCCGGGCGGCGCGCTGAAGCCGAAGATGACAAAGGCGAAGCAGAGCGCGAATGCCTGGAAGGCGTAGACCGTGGCGTAGGCGAAGAGGATCGGGGACACCGGGGGCATCTCGTTCTCCGGCAGCGGACCGGTCACAAGCTTCACCAGTGCGTCGGAGCAGGAACCGGTGTCCCCGTCTGCGGCGCACAGTGAGCGGGCGGGCAGCGCGAACAGGGCTTCGGCGGCGCCGGACGTCAGCAGCTTGAGGAAGGGCATCGCGCAGCAGGTGACCACTATGGTCGCGCCGATCCTCCGCCAGAGGGTCTCCCTCGGGCCGAGCAACGCAAGGAGTTGACCCCGGGCCCACGACTGTCCGCGTACGGCCTCCTCGCCCGTCTCGGTCTCCTCACCCTCCTCGTTCTCCGTGCCCTTCTCGACCTCCGGGTCCTTGCCCCGGCTCCGGACGCCGGCGCACAGGATGGCTGCGCACACCCCGGCGCTGGCCAGCAGCATCACGTGTGCCGAGCTCTTCTGGGCGTCATTGAGCAGCTGTTCCATCCGCACGCCGCGCAGCACCGGTTCGAAGGCGAGCCGCGGAAGCTCGAGCACGGTCAGTGCGAGCAGATTGGCCAGCGGCGCGAACGTGAGCAGCGCGAGGCAGAAGGGGAACGGCTGCGCGGGCACCTCGGCGGTACGGCGCGCCACCGCGCGGGCCGCGCTCAGCAGCAGTCCGAGAAACAGCAGAGGAGGGCGATGGCGCGGTCCGGGAACACCTTCTCGTACAGGACCTGTCCCAGCGGGGTCACGTAGGCCAGTACGGCGCAGACCACGCCGTAGAGGGCGATCCTGTTCGCGGTGCCCATCCGGGAGTGCCACTGGGCGAAGCGCTTGAGCCGGGAGCGGCGGTCACCTTCGCCGGAAAGGGCGGGGTCCGCCGTATCCGTCGTATCCGTATGCGGGTCCGCCGCACTCTCCGACAAGCCCGGACCTCCCCCGTGTCCTTGCCGGCTGAAGCCGGCTGAAGCCGATGGTCCGCTACGGCCGTCAGGACAAGTGATCACCGCCCTTGTGTGGCAAGGGAGTTGCTGTGCGCAGGGTGTGTGCCGAACGCGCGGACCGCGCCCCTCCCCGTCCGTATCGCGGACGGCCGATGCTGACGCATCCCTGTTGTATCTAAGATGTGCGCATGCCGTCCGCCGTCCCCGCCCCCGTCAAGCAACCGCCCGCCGCAGAGCGGGTCTACGCCCACGTCAAGCAGGCCGTACTCGACCGCCGTTACGAAGGCGGCACCCTGCTCACCGAAGGCGACCTCGCCGAAGCCGTCGGCGTATCCCGTACGCCCGTGCGCGAGGCGTTGCTCCGGCTCGAGGTCGAAGGGCTGATCAAGCTCTATCCGAAGAAGGGCGCGCTCGTGCTGCCCGTCTCCGCGCAGGAGATCGGGGATGTCGTCGAGACCCGCCTGCTCGTCGAGGAGCACGCCGCCCGCAAGGCCGTGCCCGCCGGGCCGCGGCTCATCGCGCGTCTGGAGGAGCTGCTGGAGGAGCAGCGGCGGTATGCGGCCCAGGGCGATCTCGCCGCCGTGGCCGCCAGCGACCGCTGCTTCCACGCCGAGATCGTCCGCAGCGCGGGCAACCGGATCCTCGACCGGCTCTACGACCAACTGCGCGACCGCCAGCTGCGGATGGGCGTCGCGGTCATGCACGCGCACCCCGACCGGATCGCCAAGAACATCGCCGAGCACGCCGAGATCCTCCAAGCCCTGCGCACCGGCGACGCCGACGCCGCGGCCGAGGCCGTACACCAGCATGTCAGCTGGGTCCGCGTCCTCGTCCGGGGTGATGAGCGGTGAGCTCCAGCTCGGGCTCCGGCTCCGGCTCCGACGCAGCCGCTGGCTCTGCCATACGCCTGCCCGGTGATCCCCCCGGCGGACGGCGGGCCGTCGCCGTCTGGGGCATCGGCGTCGCCGTCTACTTCGTTGCCATCACCTACCGCACCAGCCTGGGCGTCGCGGGCCTCGACGCGGCCGATCGTTTCGACATCAACGCCTCGGCCCTGTCGACCTTTTCGATCCTCCAGCTGCTCGTCTACGCCGGGATGCAGATACCGGTCGGCCTGATGGTCGACCGGCTCGGCACCAAGAAGGTCCTGGCGCTGGGCGTTGTCCTCTTCACGGCCGGCCAGCTCGGCTTCGCGCTCTCCCACTCGTACGCCACCGCGCTCGCCGCCCGCGCGCTCCTCGGCTGCGGCGACGCGATGACCTTCATCAGCGTGCTGCGGCTCGGCTCGCGCTGGTTCCCGGCCCGGCGCGGGCCGCTGATCGCGCAGATCGCCGCGCTGTTCGGGATGGCGGGCAATCTCATCTCCACGCTCGTGCTCTCCCGCCTCCTGCACAGCCTCGGCTGGACGCCGGCCTTCGCGGGCAGCGCGATCGGCGGCGCGGTCGTGCTCGTGCTCCTGCTGGTCTTCCTCAAGGACCACCCCGAGGGCTACGAGCCGGAGCCCGCGGTCCGGCACCACGCGCAGGACCACGCGCGCGGTGGCGGCTTCGTACGGCGGCAGATCGCGGCGGCCTGGCGGGAGCCGGGCACCCGGCTCGGCATGTGGGTGCACTTCACCACCCAGTTCCCGGCCATGGTCTTCCTGCTGCTGTGGGGCATGCCGTTCCTGGTCGAGGCCCAGGGCCTGTCCCGGGCCGAGGCCGGCGAACTGCTCACCCTGGTCGTCCTCGCCAACATGGCCGTGGGCCTCGTCTACGGGCAGATCATCGCCCGCCATCACAAGGCCCGTACGCCGCTCGCGCTCGGCACGGTCGGCGTGACGGCCCTGAGTTGGGGCGCGGCTCTCGGCTGGCCGGGCGGCCACGCACCGATGTGGCTGCTCGTCGTCCTGTGCACGGTCCTCGGCGCCTGCGGCCCCGCATCCATGATCGGCTTCGACTTCGCCCGCCCCGCCAACCCTCCCGAGCGCCTCGGCACCGCCTCCGGCATCGTCAACATGGGCGGCTTCACCGCCTCCATGGCGACGCTCCTCGCGATCGGCGTCCTGCTCGACGCGACCGGCGACGACTACCGGATCGCCTTCGCGTCGGTCTTCGTCCTGGAGGCGGTCGGCGTCGCGCAGATCCTGCGGCTGCGGGGGCGGGCGGACCGGCGCGAGCGCGAACGGGTGGTGGCGAGCCGCGTGGAGACGGTCCACGTACCGGCGTAGCGGGCGTAGCCCCCGGCCTCCCGCCGCGGCCGCCGGCTTCCCCCCGGCCGCGCCGCCCGGACGGAGCGAGCGACCGCCACCGTGAGGCACCGATCGGCCGCCGAGGAACCCAGCAGCCGCCACCGTGAGGAACCGAGCGGCCGCATCGCGTAGCGCACCCGAGCCGCCCGCGCCCCCCTCTCTATGCTGTCGGCATGAGCCCCCACCCCCGCTTCGACCGCGGCCATACCGACGACCTGATCGGATTCCTCGCCCAGAGCCCCTCGCCGTACCACGCCGTGGCGAGCGCCGCCGAGCGGCTCGAGAAGGCCGGGTTCCGGAAGGTCGAGGAGACCGCCGTCTGGGACGGGGCGGCAGGCGGGAAGTACGTGCTGCGGGGCGGGGCCATCGTCGCCTGGTACGTGCCGGAGGGGGCCGGGGCCGAGACGCCGTACCGGATCATCGGCGCGCACACCGACTCGCCCAACCTCCGCGTCAAGCCCATCCCCGACACCGGCGCGCACGGCTGGCGGCAGATCGCCGTCGAGATCTACGGCGGCACGCTGCTCAACACCTGGCTCGACCGCGACCTCGGCCTGTCAGGACGGCTCACACTCCGCAGCGGAGCGCAGCACCTCGTATCCGTCGACCGGCCGCTGCTGCGCGTGCCGCAGCTCGCCGTGCACCTCGACCGGTCCGTCAACACCGAGGGCCTCAAGCTCGACAAGCAGCGGCACATGACGCCGGTCTGGGGCCTGGGGGAAGTCCAGGAGGGGGACCTCATCCGCTTCCTGGCCGAGGAGTCGGGCCTCCCGGCCGAGGAGGTCACCGGCTGGGACCTCATGGTGCACAGCGTCGAGCCGCCCGCGTACCTGGGCCGGGACCGCGAGCTGCTGGCCGGGCCGCGCCTGGACAACCTGCTGTCCGTGCACGCCGGTACGGCCGCGCTCGCCGCCATGGCGACCTCCGGCCGGAGCCTGCCGTACATCCCCGTCCTGGCCGCCTTCGATCACGAGGAGAACGGCAGCCAGTCCGACACGGGCGCCGAAGGACCGCTGCTCGGCAACGTCCTGGAGCGGTCGGTCTTCGCGCGCGGCGGCGGCTACGAGGACAGGGCGCGCGCCTTCGCCGGAACCGTCTGCCTGTCCTCCGACACCGGTCACGCCGTGCACCCCAACTACGCCGAGCGCCACGAGCCCGGTCACCACCCGGTGCCGGGCGGTGGCCCCATCCTCAAGGTCAACGTCAACCAGCGCTACGCGACGGACGGGCGCGGCCGCGCGGTCTTCGTCTCCGCGTGCGAGCGCGCGGGCGTACCGTGGCAGTCCTTCGTGTCCAACAACGCCATGCCCTGCGGCACCACGATCGGCCCGATCACCGCCGCGCGGCACGGTATCGCCACGGTCGACATCGGTGTCGCGATCCTCTCCATGCACTCGGCCCGTGAACTGTGCGGGGCGGAGGATCCGTTTCTGCTGGCGAATGTGCTGGCGGCCTTCCTGGAGGACTGAGTTGGAGTTCGCGCTGCTCGGCCCGGTCGGTGTCACCACCGGCTCCGGTGAGCTTCCGCTCGGGCCCGCCAAGCGCCGCAGCGTGCTCGCCATGCTGTTGCTGCAGCCCAACATCACGGTCTCCGTCGAGCAGCTCATCACCTGCCTCTGGGAGGACGAACCGCCCGCCCACGCCCGTACGGTCGTCCAGGGCCACGTCTCGCGGCTGCGCGCGGCCCTGGCGGAGGGCGGAGCCGACGCGTACGGCATCGAGCTCGCCACGCGGGCCGGCGCGTATCTGCTGCGGCTGCCCGAAGAGCTGATCGACGCCCACCGGTTCAACGAGCTGCTGGCCCTCGCGCGGCCCGAGGCGGCGCCGCAGGACGCCGTGCCCCTGCTGCGCGAGGCGCTGGGGCTGTGGCGCGGACCGGCGCTCAGCGGGACGGTGGCGGGACCGCAGTTCGCCGCCGCGGCGCACGCGCTCGAGGAGCGGAGGCTGGCGGCGGTCGAGGCGCTGGCGAGGGCGCACGGGGCGCTCGGCGAACACGAGCGGGCCGCGGCCGTGCTGTACGTCGAGGCGGCCGCGAACCCGCTGCGCGAAGGGCTGGTGGCGGCCCTGATGGGGGCGCTGTACCGGGCGGGCCGCCAGTCGGACGCGATCAACTGGTTCCATCGGACCCGGCAGTTGCTCGGCGAGGAGCTGGGGGTCGACCCCGGGGAGCGGCTCAGCCGGGCGTACGAGGAGATACTGCGCGCCGAGGCGGTGGCCGCGGCGCCGTCCGCTCCACAGGCCCACCCCGATCCGCGGGCGCACGACGGCCTGCGGGCGCACGGTGACCCGCAGGGGCACGGCGACCGGCAGGCACAGGCCGTCCCGCAGGGGCATGGCGATCGGCAGGCAGACGGCGTCCCGCAGGCGTACGGCGACCCGCAGGGGCACGCGGACCCGCAGGCGCGCGCGGATCGGAGCGACCCGGCGCGCGCGGCCCAGGGCAGCCCGCCACCGGACAGCCCCCCGCCGCCCGCGGCCGGCCACGCCGTCCCCCGCCACCTGCCGCGGCCCCCGGCCCGCTTCCTCGGCCGGGAGGCACAACTCGCGGACCTCACCCGCTGGATCACGGCGACGGCGAACGGCGAGAGCCCCGTCGCCGTCGTGACCGGCCCGGCCGGTGTCGGCAAGACCGCGTGCGCCGTGCAGTGGGCACACCTGCACGCCCACGCCTTCCCCGACGGGCAGCTCTTCGCCGACCTCGGCGGCTTCGGCGAAGGCGACGAGGCGGCGCCCGCGGCCGTGCTGCGCGAGTTCCTGCTCGCACTCGGAACACCGCCCGGGCAGATCCCGCCGTCGGCGGAGGCCGCGTCCGCGCTCTACCGGTCGATCGTCGCCCGCCGCAAGATCCTGGTCGTCCTGGACAACGCACGCAGTTCTGCGCAGGTACGGCCGCTGCTGCCTGGGGGTACTCCCCCAGCTACCGCTGGGGGTGCCCCCACCCGGACGGAGTCTGGGGGAGGGGCGGGCTGCGCCACGCTCGTGACCAGCCGGAGCCGCCTCGACGGCCTGGTCGCCACCGACTGCGCCCGGCCCGTACCCGTACAGGTACTGGCGACCGAGGAGGGCATGGCGCTGCTCGGCACCGTGCTCGGCCCCGAGCGGATCGCCGACGACCCGGACGCCGCCCGCGAGTTGGTCGGTCTGTGCGAAGGGCTCCCGCTCGCGCTGCGCGCGGCGGCCGCGCAGCTGACGGCGCGCCCGCGCTGGCGGCTGTCCCGGCTGGCCGCGGCGCTGCGCGACGAGCGGCGGCGGCTGGCCCTGCTGTCCGCCGAGGACACCGGAATCGCGGCCGCGCTGCGGACGTCCGTGGCCCGGCTCTCGGCGGACGACGCGCGGCTGCTGAGCGCGCTGGCCACCGGCTCGGGCCGCCAGGTCGACGCGTCCGCGGTGGCCGCACTCGCGGGCGCCGACCCCGACCGCACCCGGGACGGCCTGGACCGGCTCGCCGAGATGCACCTCGTGGACGAGGAGGCCACCGACCGCTACGTCATCAGCGCGCTGGTGCAGCTCTTCGCGCGGGGCGGGGAGCCGGGCGAGGGGGATGCGTCCGGGGCCGATTCGGCCGGGGCAGCGGAGCGTTAGCCGGAGGTTAGCGGTACGGCAGCGGGCGTCGGCAGGGTTCAGGCCGTACCCACCGACCGCCCTCAGTCCGGGGAGACCTGACATGCCGTACGCCACTGCCCGCGCCACTTCCACCGCCGCCGCCCGCCGTTCCCGCTCGCTGCGCCTCACCGCCGTATGCCTGACCGCCGCGGCAGCCCTGACGCTCACCGCCTGCGGCGGGGACTCCGGCTCGGGGGTGCGGACCTCCGGCGGCGCGAACGACGCCTCGGCCGCGCAGCGCACCGGCGCCAAGGACTCCGCGGAGCAGCTGTCCGGCGGTTCCGGGGCGGCCAGGAGCTCCGCCGGGACGGGCACCGGCTCCGGAAAGGGCAGTAAGAGAGGCACGGCGGGCGGCGGTTCCGCCGACGGATCCGGCACGACGGCCGGGCAGGGTCGTGGCGGCAAGGTTCCGACCTGCACGCCCGCGAACGTCGAGGTCCAACTCCAGGCGATGAAACGGCCCGTCAACCACATGATCCTGACCGCCACCAACACGTCCAGGAGGGCCTGCAACGCGTACGCCCACCCGTATGTGACCTTCGACGGCGACAAGGCGGGCCTCAAGGCGGTGGAGGACAGCAAGCCGCAGGCCGTCACCACCATCGCCCCGGGCGAGACGGCCTACGCCGGAATCAGCCTCTCCGCCGCCGACGGCTCGGGCGCGAACGGCCGCGAGGCATCCGAAATCGCGGTCGCCTTCGCCGAGGTGGACGCTGCCGGGGACCCGGGCCGCCCGGTGACGCTGCCCGCGCCCGGCGGCTCGGTCCACGTCGACGACAGCGGCCGGGTCACGTACTGGCTGGACAGTGCGGGGGACGCCCTCGTCTGGTGACCGCCTGGTGGCCCGGCCCGGCGACCGGCCCGGCGGCAGGCCCGGCGACCCGGACAAAGGCGCGACAGGCCTCGAACTC
This sequence comes from Streptomyces sp. 7N604, assembly GCF_052245475.1. Taxonomy (NCBI): domain Bacteria; kingdom Bacillati; phylum Actinomycetota; class Actinomycetes; order Kitasatosporales; family Streptomycetaceae; genus Streptomyces; species Streptomyces sp. 7N604. The sequence continues at coordinate 32,863 of NZ_JBQQBX010000011.1, forward strand.
CCCTGCCGCGGCATGGCCGTTCCGGGCCCGGGTACCCGGAAGCGGTCCAGCCCGGAACAACCAATGATCACGGGAGGCGGACAGAATGGGTATCGGCGGGTGCATCGTCCTGATCGCGGTGGGGGCCATCCTCACGTTCGCGACGGACTGGAACATGGCCGGAGTCAACCTCGATCTGGCGGGCCTGATCATGATGGCCGTCGGCTTCATCGGCCTCGCCGCATACGTGAGCATCCTCAAGCGGCGGCGGGTCCAGCCCCCGTCCCCCGGCGCGCCGGTCGTCGAGGTCGAGGACCACAACCGCTTCTACCGGTGAGCCGCTTCGGCGGCCCCGGAGACGGGGGCTTGGCTCACTTTCTCGGGCCCGGCGTCGACGCAGAACCGCGTCCAGGCCGGTGATCCACTCGATTCGTCGGCTTCCGCACAGGCCGTCAGCCTGAACTGGCCTTCGGCCGCGACCATCTTCGTGTAATTGTCGTGCCCGGACGAGATGACGGCCTTGGCCGCCTTGCCGACTGCGGGGGAGATGACTACCTGGTCCCCGATCCCGGCCTCCAGGATCCTGCCCCAGGCGGCCCGGCACGTCGGGCTGTACTTGAGCTGCAGGCGTACGGGCTCGGTCCGCTCCGCGAGCACCTGCGCGTCGGCGTTGCACCCGAACTCAGAGGGGTCCTGCCCCTGGCAGGCGCCGCCGATGCAGTCGCGCAGCGGGCCATCCGCGCCCGGCCGGCTCGGGCCGGCGTTCACGGGAGGCTTCCCTGCCGGTTCGTCCCCGCCGCTGTCGAAGAGCCCGGTCACGAAGGCCCCTGCGGCCGCGGCGGCCACGGCCACGATGAGGCCGCCCGCGAGCGTCTGCGGCCCGTGGCCGCGGACCCAGGCACGCAGCCGCTGCCCGCGGCCCGGAGAGGAGGGTCCTGGCGAGGGAGCGGGGGCCGGCGGGTCCGGCGGGTTCGGAGTGCCACCATTGCCCACAGCCACGATCCCTCCCGGGTGAGCCACATCACATCCTGGAGTGATCCATGCTTGCGACCTGCTCGGTCGCGGGCAACGCCGTACCCCGGCAACTCCCCCCTTACGCCACCTGCTTGGGTCAATGTGTGAGGTGCTCGGACGGTGAAGCCCCCGGCACGAAGCCCGGCGGCGGCACCCGGGCACCCCCCCTGCCCTCAGGCAGTCACGGTCTCGGGCTCTCCGGCCCTCGGCCGGCCTCAGAAGCTGTGTCTGAGCTCTACATGACTACACGGATGGCTGGCCGGAGGCGTCGACCTGGAGTGTCGCCTGGTTCAGCATGACGAGTGCGGTGATGCCGCCTGAGAAGGACGGGCGGAGCTGGATGCGGATGCCGTGGCGTAGGGACAGACGGCCGATCACGAACAGGCCCATGCGGCCGGAGACGGAGACGTCCACTACCGGGGGGTTGGCCAGCCGGTCGTTGATCTCGGAGAGGTCCTCCGGGGAGAGGCCGATGCCGGTGTCGTGGATCTCGATGAGTACCCGGCCGTCGTGCAGGGCCTGGCCGGAGACCTTCACCTGGGTCTGCGGACTGGAGAAGGAGGTGGCGTTCTCCAGCAGCTCGGCGAGCAGGTGCACGAGGTCGGTGACGACGCGTCCCGCGATGCCCGTGGACGGCACACCGGTCAGCTCGATCCGCTCGTACTGCTCCACCTCGGCGGCGGCGGCGCGCAGCACGTCGAGCAGCGGGACCGGGCGGGTCCAGCGGCGGACCGGATCCTCGCCGGCAAGGGCGAGGAGGTTCTCGCCGTTGCGGCGCACACGGGTCGCGAGGTGGTCCAGCTTGAACAGCGAGGACAGCTGGTCCGGGTCATCCTCGCGGCTCTGCAGCTCCTCGAGCAGGGTGATCTGGCGCTGGATGAGGACCTGGCTGCGGCGCGAGAGATTGACGAACATGTCGTTCAGGACCTTCCTCAGGCCCTCCTGGTCTGGTGTCGGTGCAAGGGTTGCAGGCTCCGGTTGGGTCTTTCGACGCCACCACCGCCGGAGACGTATCGGTTCTTGCTGTTCGGCTGCCCATCGACGTTCGAGTTCGGCGTTGAGCCTTTCCTCAGCAGCCTTCAAGGCTCTGTCCGTGTGTGCGCGAGCATGCTCGATGGTGCGGAGGTCCTGCAGGGATTGCACCAGTTCCTGCTTGTGCAAGGCCACCAACTTCTTCAGCTGGTCACGTTCGCGCGTGGCTTCCTGCAGCTCGATCCTGATGCCTGCGAGGCCGACGTCACTGGCGTGGGCCTGCAACTGCCGCAGGGCGGCCTCCACCTGCCCACGGCGAGTCTCCTCAGCCTGCAGCTGTGCCCGCAGGCTCCACACCTGCTCCTCTGCTGCCTCGGCCTGCCGCCTGGCTTCGTCCAGCTGGTCTTTGAGGACATAGACCTCATGCCGGGTGGGGTCGTGGACCCGGCACGCCGCGTAATACACCTGCCGCACTGAGCTAGCGACTTCAGGCCGAACCTGCGCGCCCGTCTTGCGTTCGACCGCAGCGAACAAGCGGCCGAGAAACTCCACCTCGGGAAGGCGCTTGCCATTGAGGTAACGGGACAAGGTGGAGGCATCGGTCCCGAGCACCGTCTCAAGCTGCGCCAGCGTCATGTTAAGGGCGTCGTAGAACTCCCGCAGCCTGATCACCCAAGCATGCATGGACGCATCCAGCTTCGGGTCTAACCGGCCCAGCCGACGGCCCCGCCGGGCTTCTTGCTCCACGTGCAACAACTCCTCACCCCTAGCTTTCTTGCCGAGAATCTTGCCGCGCCCTCGCAAGATCTTTCTTGCGGCTAGTGCAGCAAAGACACCCCGGTCACGGTGGAGGAGTCCAAAGCCGGCGCACTGGGCACCGTGCTGATCCAGATGGAGAGTCCGTGTCTCATTCTCCCCGCCCACGATGGTCACCAGCCGAGGAAGCGGCGTTCATCCTCGCGCTACTGTTCACGACCGCCGGGCTCACGCTCTTCCTAATCGGCTCCGTCATGAGCCGCACCACGCTGATGATGATGGCGGGCGGCCTAGTCACCATCGCGGCACTTATCACTCCCGTCTGGCTGTACTTCCGGAAGGAGCGCCGTGACGACGCGAGCCAATCCCCGCCAACTCCTCCAGTCTTGCCGACAGACCCCACTCAGTCCCACAGGCCGAGTGCGCCGAGGCGCTGAAAAGTGTTCGGCGGGGAGCGGGCGGTGTCCGGGGCCGTTGGTCCAGCGTGGGCAGGGGATATCCGCTGGTCTGTCCAACTATTCCACGAATTCAGCCCGGTTGGCCCGGGTGGGCGGGTGGACGGGGACGTCAGGCCGGTTCGGGTGGGCGGTGGACGGTGTCGAACAGCCGTGTCCAGGCGTCCTGCCAGGGCCATCGCCGGGGCAGGTGCAGGATGAGGTGATGGCTGCCGGGCAGCGACCCCAGCGCGCGGGCAGAGACCCGCGGCGCTTCGCATCACGGCGTCGTTGGTCGCCGCGGGGGTGGGCGGCCGTACGGCGGCTGCTGGTGGCACCGGGGCCGTCTGCTCCCTGTGCCCCGGCCGTGCGGCTCCCGCCGCGCGGGGAGGGCTGGACGTTAGTCGGCCTGGCCGTCGAGCAACGTCGTGTCCGGTGTATCGCCGGACCGCGCCTCCCTCATGCGGTGCAGCACCCACGCCGCCAGTCGCCACACCCCGATGGTGCGCCCGGCTCGGACATCACGACCAGAGGGTCAGCAGATCTCAAACACCTCCTGAGCGACGCCCGACGGTACGACCAGGGCCCGCCGGTGAGCCGGCGGGCCGTCGCGGAGATCGAGGCCGACTACGAGATCCCCTTGGGTACCAGCTTCCAGTCGGTTTCCTCCGGCCATCCGCCGTAGCCCTCAGTGTAGATTTCACCGGTCACCTGGATGGGCTCGTTCGGTCGCATCGTCACCGCGAAGTCGATCACATGGTGATAGCAGAAGGGTGAGTAGCTGGTGGCGAGGCAGTCCTTCCAGTCGGCGCGCTGGCTTAGCTGCACCATGCTCGGGTCGTAGTAGTTGACCGTCGGCGTACCGGGATCACCCTCGACGCCCCAGAAGAAGTCTCCGGCCGTGGTGTTGCGGAAGTCCATGGAGATCTTGGACCCGCGGGTCAGCCCCGTCTCGTCCCAGCACTCCGTGACCGGTAGCCGCACCTTGGTCGCGGTGATACCGGTGACGCGGTTCTCGATGTCGTAATTCCACGTCCAGGTCCGGCAGGTCTCCGCGGCCTGGGTCGCCGCCGTGGTGCTCGCGTGTGCCGTTCCTGCGGTGAGACCGGCAAGGATGAGAATCGCGGCGATTACCGCGGCCAGGGTATTGCGCATGTGTGATCCCCATGGGTTTCGCATGATCTTGTCCTCCAGTCAGGCCCCGTTCTCCCTGAGTGCGGTGCAGTCGCACCACTGAATGGGAGGCGGGAGGCGGATGTTTACGGCGGCTGTTGATCGCCTGCCTTGGTGCACGGGATACCGCTGGGCCGGCGGCCCGGCAGTCCACTCCGTCGTCCTGGTGCCGTCGAGCCTGTGGCGCCAGTCCTTTCGGTGTTCAGGGGCGGACGTAGCCGTAGATGCCTGCGGTGGCCGGGTTCTTGACGCGCCGGGTCACCTTGTCGGAGACGTTGCCGCCGATGACGGTGATGGTCCCGTTCGCGTGCACCTGCTCCACGAGATCGACGTGTTTGCTGGTGCTGGTGCTAGCTGGTCCGGAGCCGTACATCACGGCGTCGCCGGGGCGCAACCCGCGGTAGCCCCAGGAGGAGTGCCCATTGCGCAGGCCCCAGGTGAACCAATCACCGGTGAAGGCGCGGTGGGGGACGTTCACGCCGGCCTTCTGCCAGACCCAGGTGCCGAACATCGCGCACCAGGCGTCACACGAGCCGTAGGGGTTGCAGTTGGAGCCTGTTTCGCGGACTCCGAGCTGGCTGGCAGCGATGGAGACGATCTTCTGTCGTGTAGAACCCTGTGCCGGTGGGGCCGGGTTCTGGCCGGAGCCGGAGCCGGAGCCGGAGCTGGAGCCGGAGCCGTTTCCGCTGCACGTCATGCTCCCTTTGATGCCCATGGAGCGCAGGGTGTTGGGCCCGGCGATCCCGTCCACGGCAAGGCCGTGGGCGCGCTGGTACCTCTCCACAGCCCTCTTGGTGTCGGGGCCGTACGCACCGTCCCTGGTGACACCGGCCGCCGCCTGCACCTTGCGCACCTGTCGTGCCATACGTGAGTCGGTCACCGGCCCGGCAATGCCGTCGACTGCAATGCAGGCGTCCCGTTGAAAGGCTTGGACGGCTCCGCGGGTCTGCGGTCCGGTGATGCCGTCCACTCCGGACCAGGGAAGGTATCCCGTCCCGGCGAGATTCCATTGCACCTGCAGGGTGTGCGACGACGGGTAGGGGAGATTCCTCAGCGCCTGGACGGACAGGGCGGGTGCGGCCGTGGCTGTCGACGGTGCGAGCAGCAGCCCGCAGAGGGCGATGAGCAGGACGAGTAACAACAGCAGCAGACGGTGAACCGTGGTGGATGCCCTGGCTGTGTCCCGGCTGAGGCTTCCGGCCTGATCCAGCCGGGGAACGTGGAGCGATATGGACATGATGGCCTTTCGGTAGGCGTTCGGTCACAGTCCCCTCCCGTCAGGTGCGGCCAAGTCCGCTGCGCTGTCGGCGAGGGGGTTGCGGATGCATTCGGCGGCAGCTGTTCGCCGCTCGCCAAAACGACCATCCACGTCCCGTCGTCCCATCGGTAGCCTGAACCCGTCTCGCTGCGTTCCATCTCATCTCACCCCGTCTCACAGAGCCTGACCTGCAGAAAGAGACGGACCTGAGAAGCGCGGCACCATGATCAGCCAAGGAGAGAGATACGTGAGTGGCAGGTTAGGGTGGGGACTCCCGGACGAACCGGCGCCGGAAGAGCGCGCGCTGTGTGATGCGCTGAGAGAGATCTGGCGCAGCAGGGACCTGTCCTTGAAGGCGTTTGCCCGCGACACCGGCTACTCCAAAGCCGGGTGGCACCGGGTCTTCAACGGCCGCGCGTGCCCGCCACGCGATGCGCTCGCCACGTTATGCGCGCGGCGCGGTCTGGATGGCGGGCACCTTCTCGAGCTGTGGGGCCAGGCGGACGCAGCCCGTCGGCGCAGAACAACTGCCACGTCCATGCCGGTAGCCGCCAAGACGGAAAGCACCTCAACACCTGCCCCAGCAGGCGGCCACCCCACATCTGCGAAAGCTGCGGTCCCGGAGCCCGCCGATGCCCAGGACGCTTCCTCGGCCACCAGAACGCCCGCTGCGGACAGCACGTCACCGAACCAGGCACCAGCCGGCACACCCATGCCGGCCTCACCCGCCGCTCCGGCATCGGCGCCATTCCGTCAGCGCCTGGCGACGATATGGCCCACAGGCCGCTTTCCTTTCAGGCGCCGGTGGCTCCTGGCCCCGGCAGCCCTCGCCCTGACCGTGGCTGGCGGCTGGCTCCAGATGGCGGGAACGTCCGACAGCGCATCGGACGGCCAACTCCTCGGTCCTCACAGCGAACGCTCCGACCATCCGCAGCCGTCCAGCCCTTCTGCGGCCCAACGGACAAGTCCCCCGCCCAGCCCCGAGGCCGTCCCATCCCACCGTGGTGGGACCGCCCCGGAAGAGGCCAAGCCCGAGGCCGAGCGTCCGCCCACCCCCAAGGCAGACCGGTCGCCTACCGAGGGGGGAGGGATGACGGCCGCGACGACGGAGCCGGCAAGCGCCGACGCGCCGAAGACCGACTCCAGGGGCCAGTCCTGCTACGGCAGCGCCCGCGACTACACCGCCGTCGGCGATGCCAGCCAGGGCGTCGCCACGTGGCGCGCCTACAGCTACGCCACCACTACTTCGGCTTGCGCGGACATCAACGTGAAGACCAACTACAGCCGTTGGGTCAGGGTGTGTTTCGAGCGGACCGCCAGCTGCAACGATTGGACGCCGGCGTACGTGGGTCAGTGGACTGTGGTCGCCGATGACGTCGATGACGGCACGAAATTCTGGCTTGTGTTCAAGGGCTCCAACAACTCGACGGGCATGGCCGCGTACTGACGCCAATCTGACCGGGCACACAGCCCGGCTCACCGTCGGTCCAGATGTCCGCGCCCGCGGCCGAGTCGGCGGACGCCCCACCGTCGCCACCGAAGAGGTCATCCGTGCCGGCCGTGATCTACTACCCGACCACGGCCACCGGAGCGATTCGATCTGCTGCGGACATGCCCCGGCGTCCGGCGCAACGCTCTGACCGGCGCGCTTAACCATCGGTGAGAAGAACCGCCGGTCACCAGCCTTCGCTGACCTCAAACGACAAGCTCAGGCGTCCAGGCCCGCCAGGACCAGCGGCAGCCGGTCCGCGCCGCCGTCGGCGATACGGACCGGGGACGCCCCAGTCCTGCTGGTGCACATGGCAGGCCGGGTACTCGTTCGACCCCGCGCCGGAGCCGCTGTCGGACGCGGTGTCGTCGCAGGAGGCGGCCATCGCGGACACGTGCAGCACGCCCTCCGTCACCGCCCCGTCCGCGAGAACGAGATCGCGGCTCAGGTCCGTGCCCGTGCCCGCGCCGTCCGCCAGCAGCTCAGGTGGCGAGGCGCTGACGATCAGCCGGGTCGAAGGGCCGTAGCGCTCGTCGAGCTTCTGCCCCGCGGGCGCCTGGAAGACCACGTCCAGGCGCAGCTTCCCCGGGGCGACATCGGTCGCGGCACGCTGCGTGCGGTGGGCGACGGCCTCGACCCGTACGGCCTCCTCCGGCAGCCGCAGCCGGGTCAGCCGGTGGCGTGCGGACTCGACCACGACGATGTCGCCGTCGGCGAGCACGGCGCCCGACGGCTCGCGCAGATCGGTCGCGAGCGTGCTCACCTCGCCGGTCGCCGGATCGTAGCGGCGCAGGGCGTGGTTGTACGTGTCGCTGATGGCGACGGAGCCGTCCGGGAGCGCGGTCACGCCGAGCGGGTGCTGGAGGAGCGCCTGCCCGGCGGGCCCGTCCCGGTGCCCGAAGTCGAAGAGGCCGGTCCCGACCGCCGTACGCACGGCGAAGCCGTCGCCGTCCCGCTCGACCCAGCGCACCGCCGAGGTCTCGGAGTCGGCGATCCAGAGCCGGTCGTCCGTCGCGGCGAGCCCCGACGGCTGGGCGAACCAGGCTTCGGCGGCCGGGCCGTCGACCAGCCCCTCGTTCGTCGTCCCGGCCACGGCCTCGACGGTCCGCGCCGCCGGGTCGTACGTCCACAGCTGGTGGACACCGGCCATCGCGATCCACAGCCGGCCGGCGAACCACGCCACATCCCACGGCGAGGAGAGGTTCACATCCCGGGCCGGCCCTGAGGTGGGGGAACCCTGCCACCACTGGAGCCCGGTCCCGGCGATCGTCGTGACCTCGCCGGTGGCGGGGTCGTACGAGCGCAGGGCGTGGTTCACGGTGTCGGCGACGGCGACCGCGCCTCCCCCAGACTCCGTCCGGGTGGGGGTACCCCAAGCGGTAGCTGGGGGAGTGCCCCCAGGCAGCAGCGCGAGACCCTGGGGCTCGCTGAACCGTGCCCGTTCCGGCCCGCCGTCCGCCAGCCCGCGCTCACCGGTCCCGATCCGCCGCACCACCGTCTCGCCGTCCGCCGCGAGCTCCACCAGCTGGTGACGCGTCGTGTCCGAGACGAGGAAGGTGCCCCCGGGCAGGACGAGCGCCTTGCCGGGGAAGCGCAGTTCGGACGCCACCGGCTCCGGCGGCACGTACGGACCGTCGCCGCGTCGCAGCGTGCCCTTGGCGGCGTGCGCGGTCTCCAGCTCCTCGACGAGTTTCCCGATGGCGTGGGCATGCCCCTCACCCGCGTGCTGCGCGACGACGTACCCCTCGGGGTCGATGACGACGAGCGTCGGCCACGCCCGGACCGCGTACTGCTTCCAGGTCGCCAGCTCGGGGTCGTCGAGGACGGGGTGGTGCACCTCGTACCGCTCGACGGCGTCGACGACCGCCTGGTGCTCGGCCTCGTGCACGAACTTCGGCGAGTGGACCCCGATGATCACGACGGTGTCGCGGTGCTTCTCCTCCAGCTCCCGCAGCTCGTCCAGGACATGCAGGCAGTTGATGCAGCAGAAGGTCCAAAAGTCCAGAATGACGATGCGTCCTCGCAGGTCGGCGAGGGTGAGATCGTTACCGCCTGTGTTGAGCCAGCCGCCCTTGCCGACGAGCTCGGGGGCGCGGACGCGTGCACGTGGAGCCATGGTTCAAGCCAACCACATCAGGCGTACGGCCTATTCCGGCAGTCACCGGGCGGCGGAACGGGAACACCCCACCCATGAAATACCTGGTGCGGGATCGGATCTTCGGGATCGGCGAGGACTACTGGATCGAGGACGAGCAGGGCCGCAAGGCCTTCCTCGTCGACGGGAAGGCGCTGCGGCTGCGCGAGACCTTCGAGCTGAAGGACCCGCAGGGGCGGGTGCTCGTCACCATCCGGAAGAAGATGCTCAGCCTGCGCGACGCGATGCAGATCGAGCGCGAGGACGGCAGGCTCGCCGTGATCCGGAAGAAGCGCCTCTCGCTGCTCAGGAACCACTACCGCGTCGAGCTCGTGGACGGCACCGAACTCGACGTGAGCGGCAGGATCCTCGACCGGGAGTTCACCGTCGAGTACGAGGGCGAGCTGCTGGCCCATATCTCCCGGCAGTGGTTCCGGGTGCGGGACACATACGCCGTGAACGTCCTGCGGGAGGACGCGGACGCGGCGCTGATCATCGCCGTCGCGGTGTGCGTGATCCGGCTCGCGGAACGCGAGCGAGGCGTGGGCGGGGACGACTAGAGGGGACGACCAGAGGGGACGACTAGAGCCGGCCGCGGAGCGGCTCCGGCAGGCCCAGGACGCGGTCGCGAAGGACCGGGAACTGCTCACGGGTCTCTGCCACCTTCCCCGGATCCAGCTCGACGCTCAGCACCTGTTCCGCCTCGCCCGCCTCGGCCAGCACCTCACCCCACGGGTCGACGACCTGGCTGTGCCCGGCCTGCTCGACCCCGCCGTGGGTGCCGGCCGAGCAGCAGGCGAGCACATACGCCTGGTTCTCGACGGCGCGGGCGCGGGCCAGCAGGGTCCAGTGCGCGCGGCGGCGGGCGGGCCACCCGGCCGGTACGACGAGGAGCGTGGCGCCCGCGTCCGTCAGCTGCCGGAACATCTCGGGGAAGCGGAGGTCGTAGCAGGTGGCCAGACCCGCGACCGCGTCCGGGAGTTCGACGGTCGCGATCTCGTCCCCGCCGCCCATCATCACGGCCTCGCCCTTGTCGAAGCCGAAGCGGTGGATCTTGCGGTAAGTGCGGCGCAGCGCGCCGTCGGGGCCGAAGACCAGGGAGGTGTTGTAGAGGGTGCCGTCTCCGGCCCGCTCGACGACGGAACCCGCGTGCAGCCAGACCCGCGCCGCGGTGGCCGCGGCCCCCATCGCCCGGGCCGTCGGGCCGTCCTCGGCGGGCTCGGAGTTCGCGTCGAAGTCCTCGTACGCGAAGGCCCCAACCGGCCACAGCTCGGGCAGGACGACGAGGTCGGCACCGGCCTGCTCGCGGACGAGCCCGGCCACGCGTTCGCGGCGCGATCCGACCGACTCATGGGGGTTCACGTCGATCTGGAGCAACGAGGCGCGCACACTACCACCACCCTCGACATTCGAGTGTTCGATTCGCCCAGCAACGGGGCCTACGATTCAGTCCCGAAAGCACTGCCGGGGTGCCCGTGCGCAGCGTAACTTAACTGCCAGAGCAGAGGCTCGAGCACCCAGCCCGCGTCCAACCGCCCGAGGGGTCCCGTGACCGTCCATCCAAGTCTGCAGCCCTACATCGACGCCTGGACTCACTCCATCGAGGCGATATCCGAGCTGGTTTCACCGCTCGTCGAGGGCGAGTGGAACCACGCCACCGACTGCCCCGGCTGGTCGGTGCGCGACGTGGTCTCCCATGTCATCGGCGTCGACTGCGAAATGCTCGGCGATCCGCGCCCGATCCACACCCTGCCCCGCGACCTCTACCACGTGACGAACGAGCAGAAGCGCTACATGGAGGTCCCCGTCGACGTACGGCGGTGCCACACCGCACCGGAGATGACCTCGGAACTGGAGTACACGATCATCCGCCGCTCGCGGCAGCTGCGGAACGAGACGCGCGATCCCGGTACGAAGATCCGCGGGCCGCTCGGTGCCGAGCAGACCCTCGAAGAGGCCCTGCAGTGGCGGGCGTTCGACGTCTGGGTCCATGAGCAGGACCTGCGCCGCGCGCTGGGCAAGCCGGGCAACCTCGACTCGCCGGGGGCACTGGTCACCCGCGACTACCTGGTGGAGGCCCTGCCGGAGGTCGTCGCCAAGGACGCGGCCGCGCCCGCGAATTCGGCGGTGGTCTTCGATGTGCACGGCCCGCTGGAGTTCATGCGCACGGTCCGGGTGGACGCCGAAGGGAAGGGGTCGGTCAACGGCAGCCCGTCGCTGGGCCCGGCGGTGACGCTGACCCTGGACTGGGAGGCGTATGTGCTGCTGGCCTGCGGGCGAGGCAGGCGGGAGGCGCTGATGGAGCGGGTGAAGGTCGAGGGCGACCAGGCCCTGGCGCAGGCGATCCTGAAGGAGTTCACCGTCACGCCGTAGTCCACGCCGTAGTCCACGCCCTGACCCGCGCCGCTGCCCGGACGCCCCGCCGGGCGGCCTGTCACGGCGCGATGTTGTGGTTCAGGCGGAAGAGGTTGCCGGGGTCGTAGCTGCGCTCGGCCTCGGGCAGGCGGCCGTAGTTCTGGCGGTAGTTGACGCGGACGCGGTCCTGGTCGTCGTGGTCCATGAAGTTGACGTAGCCGCCCTCCGTGGAGTACGGCCGGAGGGCGGCGGAGTAGTCGCGCACCCCAGTCGCCGATCGCCTCCCCTCCTCCGCCTCCGCCCAGGCGAGGTAGCAGTGCTCGGCGCCTCGGGCTCGCCGCCGAGGGGGCGTACCCGGCCGGTCGTCCCCCGCCGCGGCATAGCCGGAGCCTTCATGCGCGCGGTGAGTTCAGCCACGCGCGGCTCCCTTCTCGCGCTCCGCGAGCGGGACTGCCTCTGTGCCCAGGAGTAGGAGCCGAAAAACGCCTCGGGGCCCCTGCCCGACCGACAGGGGCCCCGAAGCGGGCGGCGCGGCGTGCGCGCCGAGTTCAGCGGCTCTTCGCTCTCCGCTCTAGAAGGCGGACTCGTCCAGCTCCATCAGGGACTGGTCCACGGTCTCGGCCAGGCCCCGCTGCACGGAGACGCCCGGCAGAATGTTGTGCGCGAAGAACTTCGCCGCGGCGATCTTGCCCTCGTAGAACGCCTTGTCCTTCGCTGTGGCGGAGGCGAGCTTCTCGCCCGCGACCGCGGCGCCCTTGAGCAGCAGCCAGCCGATCACGACGTCGCCGGAGGCCTGCAGCAGGCGGGTGGTGTTGAGCCCCACCTTGTAGATGGACTTGACGTCCTTCTCGGTGGCCGCGAGGTCGGTCAGCATCGCGCCGACGATCGCCTCCAGGTCCACCGCGGCCTTGGCCAGCTCGTCGCGGGCCCCTGCCAGGTCCTCGCCGCCGGTGGCGTCGGCCAGGAACTTCTTGATCTCCTCCGACAGGGTGGTCAGCGCCTGGCCCTGGTCGCGGACGATCTTCCGGAAGAAGAAGTCCTGGCCCTGGATGGCGGTGGTGCCCTCGTAGAGGGTGTCGATCTTGGCGTCCCGGATGTACTGCTCGATCGGGTACTCCTGCAGGTAGCCGGAGCCGCCGAAGGTCTGGAGCGACTGGGCCAGCTGCTCGTACGACTTCTCGGAGCCGTAGCCCTTCACGATCGGCAGGAGCAGGTCATTGAGGCGGTTCGCGGCGGAGGCGTCCTCGCCCGCGGCCTCCTTGATCAGGATCTCGTCCTGGACGGAGGCGGTGTAGAGCACGAGGGCGCGCATGCCCTCGGCGTACGCCTTCTGCGTCATCAGCGAGCGGCGCACGTCGGGGTGGTGGGTGATGCTGACGCGCGGCGCGGTCTTGTCGGTGAAGTTCGCCAGGTCCGGGCCCTGCACGCGCTCCTTGGCGTACTCCAGCGCGTTCAGGTAGCCGGTCGACAGGGTGGCGATGGCCTTCGTGCCGACCATCATCCGCGCGAACTCGATGATCTTGAACATCTGGCGGATGCCGTCGTGCTTCTCGCCGAGCAGCCAGCCCTTGGCCGGGTGGCGGTCGCCGAAGGTCATCTCGCAGGTGTTGGAGGCCTTGAGGCCCATCTTGTGCTCGACGTTGGTGGCGTAGACGCCGTTGCGGTCGCCGAGCTCGCCGGTCTCCCAGTCGAAGTCGTACTTCGGCACGATGAAGAGGGAGAGGCCCTTGGTGCCGGGGCCGTGGCCCTCGGGGCGGGCGAGCACGAAGTGAATGATGTTCTCGGACATGTCGTGCTCACCGGAGGTGATGAAGCGCTTCACGCCCTCGATGTGCCAGGAGCCGTCCTCCTGCTGCACGGCCTTGGTACGGCCGGCGCCGACGTCCGAGCCGGCGTCCGGCTCGGTCAGCACCATGGTGGAGCCCCACTGCCGCTCGACCATGCGCTGGGCTATCGCGTGCTGCTCCTCGGTGCCCTCGTCGTGGAGCACACCCGCGAAGGCCGGCCCCGAGGCGTACATCCACACGGCCGGGTTCGAGCCGAGGATCGTCTCGGCGAAGGCCCAGAGGAGCGAGCGCGGGGCGGCGGTGCCGCCGATGGCCTCCGGGATGCCCAGACGCCACCACTCGGCGTCCATGTACGCCTGGTAGCTCTTCTTGAAACTGTCGGGGACAGGCGCGGTGTTGGTGTCGGGGTCGAAGACCGGCGGGTTGCGGTCGGCGTCGGCGAAGGAGTCGGCCAGCTCGTTCTCCGCGAGCCGGGCGATCTCGGAGAGAACGCTCTTGGCGGTCTCGACATCCATCTCCTCGAACGGGCCGGTGCCGTAGACGGCGTCGCGGCCGAGCACCTCGAAGAGGTTGAACTCGATGTCGCGGAGATTCGACTTGTAGTGCCCCATGGCGACGGCTCCGTTAGGGATCAGGGAGGCGGGTTCCTCATATGCGACCAGCAGATGCCTAACGATGATGCTACCGGCCGGTAATAAGAATCAACCCCATCGGGGCATCTGTGACGAGGCTCTAATGTTCGGGCCGGTGATCAGCGGGCCGTCGTGAGCCGCTTCCCGTCGTGGGTACGTGGCGTTCACCGCTGCGCCCGAGCCGGGATCCGGGACCTGAACCACATGCCATCGCGAGACTCTGTCAGGCCTGGTTCGCATGCCGGCCCCGCGGATTCGTTGATCACGCAGACCGGAACGGCTCCCGCCACATCCGTGCCAGAGCGTGGGAGTTGTGGCGACGCGGGGCCCCGTCAACGGCCCCTGCCTCACCACGGCACCAACGCGGTGGGACTGGACGCAAACGCAGCATCACACCCAGTGATGCCCGTTGTGCAAGCTCGGCACTGTAGCGACGGGTGGTTGGCTACGCTTGCGGGCATGTACGGCTACGACCAGACCGCGGGCGCGGGTCAGCAGTACGCCGCGCCGCCGCCCCCGCAGCAGCATCAGGCGCCCGGCGGCTACGGTGAGCAGCCGCTCTACCCGGAGCCCTCGCCGCCGTCGCTCGCCGACGCGGTGCGGGCCTTCACCACCGGCTCGATGTCGGCGGAGGACTTCCAGCAGATCTTCTCGACGTCGAAGGTCTACTGCCCGCGGGGCGACGGCCCGGGCTTTCTGGCGCTGCACAACACGCAGCAGCCGGTGATCCCGATGTTCACCTCGCTGAAGGAGCTGCGGCGCTACGCGGGCAAGGAGTCGAAGTACTTCGTGATCACGGGCGCCGAGGTGCTGGACCTGCTGCCGACCGGGTACGGGTTCGTGCTCGACATGGACGGCGAGCACCGGATGGTCTTCGATGCGAAGGCCGTCGAGCAGATGGTCGACTTCGCGATGCGGCGCATGTATGGCTAGCGGCCCGCCCCGGGCTGGTCGAGTAAGCCCCCACCGCCATGGGCGGTGGGGGCTTACTCATGCCCGCAACATGCCTGGGGAATACCGGCGCCTTGCGTGGACGTTAAGCCTTCAACTAAATTCCTCGCGAGAGGCCAGGAGGCGGCCATGCCCGCAGTGACTGTCGAGAACCCGCTGACCCTGCCGCGCGTCACCGCCCCGGCCGGGTCCGAGCCGCGTGCCGTGCTCGCCGTCGCCACGGCGCCGAGCGGTCTCGAGGGCGAGGGCTTCCCGGTGCGCCGGGCCTTCGCCGGCATCGACTACCGCTACCTCGACCCGTTCATCATGATGGACCAGATGGGCGAGGTGGAGTACGCGCCCGGGGAGCCGAAGGGAACCCCGTGGCACCCGCACCGCGGCTTCGAGACCGTCACGTATCTGATCGACGGCACCTTCGTGCACCAGGACTCGCACGGCGGCGGCGGAGTCATCAACGGCGGCGACACACAGTGGATGACGGCCGGGTCCGGGCTGTTGCACATCGAGGCCCCTCCGGAGTCGCTCGTCGTGAGTGGCGGCCTCTTCCACGGGCTGCAGCTGTGGGTGAACCTGCCGCGCAAGGACAAGATGATCCCGCCGAAGTACCAGGACATCGCCGGTGGTCAGGTCAAGCTGCTGGCGTCGTCGGACGGCGGGGCGCTGCTGCGGCTGATCGCCGGTGATATCGAGGGCCACCGCGGGCCCGGTTCGACGCACACGCCGATCACGATGATCCACGCCTCGGTCAGCCCGGGCGCGGAGCTGACGCTGCCGTGGCGGGCGGAGTTCAACGCGCTGGCGTACGGGCTGGCCGGGCGCGGTACGGCCGGTGCGCGCGGTGCCGGCGGTGCGGGCGCGGAGGGGCGGCCCTTCCGCATGGGGCAGGCGGTCGTCTTCGGGCACGGGGAGTCGCTGACGGTGCGGGCGGACGAGACGCAGGAGTCGCGGAGCCCGAACCTTGAGGTGGTGCTGCTGGGTGGGCTGCCGATACGTGAGCCGATGATGCAGTACGGGCCGTTCGTCATGAACACGCATGCCGAACTGGCGCAGGCCTTCGAGGACTTCCAGGCGGGCCGCCTGGGCGTCATCCCGACCCACTCCTAGCGCCTGGCCCGGGGCCGGGCGCAGCATAACCGGCCACCGGCCTGTGGATGCGTACGAAACGGGCGCTCCGGCGGGGGCTGGCGCATCGTGACCGGGTGCGGCCCGGTGGCCGGGGTGTGCCCACCCTCCCCCAGCTACCGCTGGGAGGTGCCCCCAGCCCCGCGGAACGAATGCCCACACCCGGGTGGCCCTGTCCGGGGGGCGCGGCCCCCAGTCGGCTGGTGCGCTGGGGCCGTGAGCGATCGCGAGCCGCCGCTGTTGCCGCGCGGGGCGCGCCGCACGGCGGCCTGGTGCGGCGTCGCCCTGCTCGTCGCCGGTGTCGCCGCCGCCACCATCTGGCTCTGCGTGGAACTCGAGGCCGCCGTCACCCCCATCCTGCTGGCCATGCTCGGCACCGCGCTCCTCGGCCCGCTCAACCGCAGGCTGCTCACGCTGAGGCTCAACCGCTCGCTGGCCGCCGGCCTCACCTGCGTGGCGCTGATCGCGGTCGTCGGCGGCGCCGTCTACATCGTGGTCGGCGCGCTGGCCGACAGCGGTGACCAGATCATCGCGTCGCTCAGGGACGCGGCCAAGGGAGTCGCGGACCACTTCGGCGCCGCGGGCACCTCGCTCGACGACCTCGCCTCCAACGCCAAGGACCTGATCGGCAGGTTCGGCGGCACGGCGGCGTCCGGGCTGATCACCGGCGTCAGCATCGTCGGGCACCTGATCGCCGACGCCGTACTCGCGCTCTTCCTCACCTTCTTCTTCCTGCGCGACGGGCACCGCGCGGCCGCGATGCTGCACGGGCTCGCGCCGCGCGGCGGCGGTCCGCAGCTGGAGGCCATGGCGCGGCGGGCGTTCCGTGCGGTCGAGGGGTTCATGCGCGGGACGACGTTCATCGCGCTCATCGACGCGATCTTCATCACCGTCGGGCTGTTGATCCTGCGGGTTCCGGGCGCCGTCGGGCTCGGGGCGCTGGTGTTCGTCGGCGCGTACATCCCGTACCTCGGCGCGTTCATCTCCGGCACGGTCGCCATCCTGGTGGCACTGGCCGACCGCGGCTTCGCGGTCGCGCTGTGGGTGCTGGGCGTGGTGCTCGCGGTGCAGGTGCTCGAGGGGCATGTGTTGCAGCCGATGATCCAGAGCCGGGTGGTCCGGATGCACCCGGCGATGGTGATGATCGCGATCACGGCGGGTGCGAGCATCGCGGGGGTCCTCGGGATGCTGCTCGCGGTGCCGCTGTCCGCGGCTGCCTTCGGAGTGATCTCCGAGCTCCGGGCCCGTTACGCGGCCGGTTCCTCCCCCTCGAGTTCCCCGCCCCCGGGACCCGGACCCGACCCCGGACCGGAATCCGGACCCGACACCGGCCCCGACTCGTAGAGCTCGAACCAGATGCACTTGCCCTCGCCCCGCGGGTCCACGCCCCACGCTTCGGCGAGCATCTCCATCAGCACGAGACCGCGCCCGGAGGAGGCCATCTCGCCGGGGCTGCGCCGGTGCGGCAGCTCGTCGCTGGCGTCGGCGACGTCGACGCGCAGCCGCCGCGCGCCGCGCGCGCCGACGAGCTCGGCGATGATCAGTGCGTCTCCGTCGGTGTGCAGCAGTACGTTGCTCGCCATCTCGGAGATCATCAGGACGGCCGCGTCGATCTGCTCGTCGTCGGCCCAGTCGTGCAGCAGCTCTCGCAGCTGCTGCCGTACGAGCGCGACCTGCTCGGGCGCCGCCTGCGGGACGGACAGGACCGTACGGCGGATCGGCCGCGGCGCCTCGCCCTCGGCGGGGTGACAGCCGCCGCCGGGCGCGTTGCGGCGGAGCAGCAGCAGTGCGATGTCGTCCTCGCGGCGGTCGGCGAGCGGCCCGGTCATGTGGTGCGAGGTCGGCCCGTGCACGGCCTGGACCAGCGCGTCGGCCAGCGACTCCATGTCGCCCGAGTGCTTCTCGACGGTCTCGCGCAGCCGCTGCCAGCCGGTCTCGAGGTCGTGGCCGCCGGTCTCGATCAGTCCGTCCGTGCAGACCATCATCAGCTCGCCGGGCTCCAGCGCCAGCCGGGTCGTCGGGTAGTCGCTGTCCGGGTCGATGCCCAGCGGCAGCCCGCCCGCGGTGGGCCGGAGCAGCATGGTCCCGTCGCTCATCCGGGTGGCGATGTCGGGGTGTCCTGCGCGCGCGATGTCCAGGGTGCCGGTCTCCGGGTCCACCTCGATGTAGAGGCAGGTGGCGAAGCGGGGGTCGCCCGCGCTCGCGCTCTCGCCGTCGGGCCACTGCTCGGCGAGTCCGGCGAGGAAGCGCGAGGCGCGGGAGAGGACCGCGTCGGGGTGGTGGCCTTCGGCGGCGTACGCGCGCAGGGCGATCCGCAGCTGGCCCATGAGACCGGCCGCCCGTACGTCGTGCCCCTGGACGTCGCCGATGACCAGGGCTATGCGGCCGGACGGCAGCGGGATCATGTCGTACCAGTCGCCGCCGACCTGGAGGCCGCCGCCGGTCGGTACGTACCGCGCGGCCACCGTCATGCCGGGGATGTCCGGCTGGACGGTGGGCATCATGCTGCGCTGCAGCCCGGTGGTCAGCTCGCGCTCGGACTCCTGGACGCTGGCGCGGGAGAGGGCCTGGGCGAGCATCCGGGCGACCGTGGTGAGGACCGAGCGCTCGTCGGGTGTGAAGGCGACCGGGTAGCTGAAGGCGGCCATCCACGCGCCCATGGTGCGGCCGCCGACGATCAGCGGCAGGAAGGCCCAGGACTTGCGGTGGAAGCGGGCGGCCAGCGGCCAGGTGGAGGGGAAGCGGCTCTGGTAGTCCTCGGGGCTGGGCAGATAGATCGCGCGGCCGTTCCGTATGACCTCCGCGGCCGGGTACTCGGTGTCCAGCGACATGTGGAGAAAGGGGCCTTCGTCGCCGTCCTGGTAGCCGTGGTACCCGATGATCTTCAGCCGGTCCCCTTCGACCCCGAAGACGGCGAGCCCGTCCGGCGAGAAGCCGGGCATCGAAAGCGTGGCGGCCACGCGCAGCACCTCGGAGGTGGAGCGGGCCTCGGCGAGCGCCCGGCCCGCGTCGAGCAGGAAGGCCTCGCGAGAGCGCCGCCAGTCGCCGGTGACCCGGCTGTGCACGGCCGCGGCGGTGCCGGGCTGCGGCTCCGGGACCTCCTGAAGCGTGCCGGTCAGCTCGTAGTCGTCGCCGCGCAGGTACTGGCGGGAGCGGCTGCGGACGATCCGCAGGACCTTGCCGTCGTCCGACATGATCCGCAGCCGGGCCTCGGCGAGGGTCCCCTCGGCGACCGCCAGGTTGATCACGCCCTGGATCTCGACCCAGTCGACGGGGTGGAAGCGGGAGCGTACGGCGGATTCGGTCAGGGTGACGGGCACCGCGGGCAGGCCCAGGAGCCGGGCGGCCTCGGCATCCAGGGTCACTTCCCCCGAAGCGCTGTCCCATCGCCAGAGGCCGGTCGCGATGGAGGCCAGGACATCCTCGGTGCGCATTGCACCACATTATGGTGCTTTCTCCGGCTTTGACGACCGGCCGGACGCCGGGGGTACGCAGGAGGCGCCCGGGCGCCTCGACGGGGGCCCCTCCGCGCCGGGGGATCGCGGGCGACGGCCGGCCGGACGGCGGGCGGGGCGACGGAGGCGTGCCGGTACCCTTGCACAAGCCCCTGCCGTGTGCTGCCCAGCGCTCACCCAGGGCCCACGACCCCGACCAGACGACTTGGATGAACGATGCATCGGTACCGGTCCCACACCTGCGGCGAGCTCCGTGCCGCTGACGTCGACGCCGACGTACGGCTCAGCGGCTGGCTGCACAACAGGCGGAACCTGGGCGGCATCCTCTTCATCGATCTCCGGGACCACTACGGCCTGGTCCAGCTCGTCGTACGTCCCGACAGCCCGGTCAACGAGAAGCTCAGCCACCTCCCCAAGGAGACCGTCCTCCGGGTCGACGGCAAGGTCCTGGCCCGCGGCGCCGAGAACGTGAACCCCGAGCTGCCGACCGGCGAGATCGAGGTCGAGGTCGGCGACGTCGAGGTGCTCGGCACGGCAGACCCGCTGCCCTTCACCGTCTTCCCCGAGGACGGCGTGAACGAGGAGCGGCGTCTCGAATACCGCTTCCTCGACCTGCGCCGCGAGCGCATGCACCGCAACATCATGCTGCGCACCGCCGTCATCTCCGCCATCCGGCAGAAGATGACCGCGCTCGGCTTCAACGAGATGGCGACCCCGATCCTGTCCGCGACCTCGCCCGAGGGCGCGCGCGACTTCCTGGTCCCCTCCCGGCTGCACGCGGGCAAGTTCTACGCGCTGCCGCAGGCCCCGCAGCAGTTCAAGCAGCTGTTGATGATCGCGGGCTTCGACCGCTACTTCCAGATCGCGCCCTGTTTCCGCGACGAGGACGCCCGCGCCGACCGCTCGCCCGGCGAGTTCTACCAGCTCGACGTGGAGATGAGCTTCGTCGAGCAGGAGGACGTCTTCCAGGTCATCGAGAAGGTCATGACCGATCTCTTCGAGGAGTTCGGCAACGGCCGCCACGTCACCTCGCCGTTCCCGCGCGTCCCGTTCCGCGAGGCGATGCTGAAGTACGGCACGGACAAGCCCGACCTGCGGGCGCAGCTCGAGCTCGTCGACGTCTCGCACGTCTTCGCGGACAGCGGCTTCAAGGCCTTCGCGGGCAAGCACGTACGGGCCCTCGCGGTGCCGGACACGGCGGACCAGCCGCGGAAGTTCTTCGACCAGCTGGGCGAGTTCGCGGTCCAGCAGGGCGCGCAGGGTCTGGCGTGGGTCCGTATCGGCGAGGAGAACAAGCTCACCGGGCCGATCGCCAAGTTCCTCACCGAGGCCGACGTCGAGAAGCTGGTCGCCGAGGTCGGCGGCAAGCCGGGCACGGCGGTCTTCTTCGGTGCGGGCGAGTTCGACGAGGTCTCCAAGATCATGGGCGCGGTCCGGGTCGAGGCCGCGCGCCGGGCCGGGCAGTTCGAGGAGAACGTCTTCCGCTTCTGCTGGATCGTCGACTTCCCGATGTTCGAGCGGAACGAGGAGACCGGCGAGATCGAGTTCTCGCACAACCCGTTCTCCATGCCGCAGGGCGGCCTCGAGGCGCTCCGCACCAAGGACCCGCTGGACATTCTGGCCTGGCAGTACGACATCGTCTGCAACGGCGTCGAGCTGTCCTCGGGCGCGATCCGGAACCATGAGCCGGAGGTCATGTACGAGGCGTTCCGGATCGCCGGTTACGCGAAGGAGGAGGTCGAGCGCGAGTTCGGCGGCATGCTCCGCGCCTTCCACTTCGGCGCCCCGCCGCACGGCGGCATCGCTCCCGGCGTGGACCGCATCGTCATGCTCCTGGCCGACGAGCCGAACATCCGGGAGACGATCGCCTTCCCGCTCAACGGGAACGCGCAGGACCTGCTGATGGGTGCGCCGAGCGAGGTCGACGAGGCCCGCCTGAAGGAGCTCCACCTGAGCATCTACAAGGGCCCGGCCAAGCCGACGCCGTACAAGCCGACCAAGTGACCCGCTGGTGGGCATTCGTTCCGCCTGGGGGCACTCCCCCTGGCTTCGCCGGGGGCACCCCCACCCAGCGGTAGTCCATGGGCCTAACGGCCCGGGAGGTGCCCCCAGGGGGAGGAACGAATGCCCACGCCCTTTCGTTTACGCGCCCTCGGCGCCGAAGCGGTCGCGGTAGGACTCCAGGTCCTCCTCCGTGATCTTCGCGAAGAGCACGGGCGGCACGGTGAAGGCGGTCCCGGCCGGTACGGAGGACAGCGCGCGGGCCTGCTCGCCGGTGACCCAGCTCGCGTCGTCCGACGCGAGCTGGAACGCCGACCGCATGGCCTTGGCGGACGCCGGGATGAACGGCTCGGACACCACCGCGTAAAGATGGATCAGGTTCATCGCCGTGCGCAGCGTCAGCGCCGCGCCCTCCTGGTCGGTCTTGATCTCCAGCCAGGGGGCCTTCTCCTCCAGGTACGCGTTGCCCGCGCTCCACAGGGCGCGCAGCGCGGCCGCGGCCTTGCGGAACTGGAGGGTCTCCATGTGTGATTCGTACTCGGCCAGCAGCCGCGCGATCTCCTCGCCCAGCCGCGTCTCCGCTTCTCCCGCATCCTTGCCCGCGGGGACGGTGTCGCCGAAGCGCTTGCGCGAGAAGGACAGCACGCGGTTGACGAAGTTGCCGAGGGTGTCCGCGAGGTCCTTGTTGACCACGGACGAGAACAGCTCCCAGGAGAAGGAGGTGTCGTCCGACTCCGGCGCGTTCGCCATCAGGAAGTAGCGCCAGTAGTCAGCCGGCAGCAGTTCGAGCGCCGCGTCCGTGAAGATGCCGCGTTTCTGGGAGGTGGAGAACTTCCCGCCGTAGTAGTTCAGCCAGTTGAAGGCCTTGACGTAGTCGACCTTCTTCCACGGCTCGCGGGTGCCGAGCAGCATGGCCGGGAACATCACCGTGTGGAACGGGACGTTGTCCTTCGCCATGAACTCCGTGTAGCGGACGTCGTCGGCGCCGTACCACCACGACTTCCAGTCGCGGTTGCCCGGGTCGGCGTCCGCCCACTCCTTCGTCGCGCCGATGTACTCGATGGGCGCGTCGAACCAGACGTAGAAGACCTTGCCCTCGGCCGCGAGTTCCGGCCAGGTGTCCGCCGGGACCGGCACGCCCCACTCCAGGTCGCGGGTGATCGCCCGGTCGTTGAGGCCCTCCGTCAGCCACTTGTGGGCAATGGAGGAGGCCAGCGTCGGCCACTCCTTGCTGCCGTTGCCGTCCAGCCAGTCCTCGACCTCGCGCTGCAGCTTCGACTGGAGGAGGAAGAGGTGCTTGGTCTCGCGGACCTCGAGGTCACTGCTGCCGCTGACGGCGGAGCGGGCGTCGATCAGGTCGGTCGGGTCGAGGACGCGGGTGCAGTTCTCGCACTGGTCGCCGCGCGCCTTGTCGTAGCCGCAGTGCGGGCAGGTGCCCACGATGTAGCGGTCCGGGAGGAAGCGGTCGTCCGCGATCGAGAAGACCTGACGGATGGAGCGCTCCTCGATGAAACCGTTCTCCTTGAGGCTGCGGGCGATGCGCTGGGTGATCTCGACGTTCTCCGGGGACGAGCTGCGGCCGAAGTAGTCGAAGGACAGCTCGAAGCCGTCGTAGATCGCCTTCTGCAGGTCGTGCTGCTCGGCACAGTACGTGTCGACGGGGAGCCCGGCCTCCTTGGCGGCCAGCTCGGCCGGGGTGCCGTGCTCGTCGGTGGCGCAGATGTACAGCACGTCGTGGCCGCGCTGGCGGAGGTAGCGGGAGTAGACGTCGGCCGGGAGCATGGACCCCACCATGTTGCCCAGGTGCTTGATCCCGTTGATGTACGGAAGGGCGCTGGTGATGAGGTGTCGAGCCATTGCCGGCTGCTCCCAAGTCGTTACGCGGAGTGAGTTTTTGATCTACAGGCTGTCAATATCGTACTTGACAGCAAGGGGCCGCCCGCGCGGCCTTTTCTCGCGCGGGCGGCCCCTTGCGTACGGCGGCCTGCTGCAGTGGGTGCGGCTGCCGCGGGGGTTGTCGCGGGTCAGCCGATGAGGCCGGCCTCCCGGGCCCGGGCCAGCCACCCGGGGAACTCGGCCGTCAGCTGCGCGTACAGCTTGTCGTCGGAGAGGAGGAGCGGGTCGAGGCCGGCGTGGAAGAAGGCGGCGTTGTCAACCGCGCGGCGCTCGGGGACGGTGAGGGCGTCCAGCTTCCTGAGGAAGTCGAAGCCCTTCGCCTCGGGGTCGCCGAATCCGACGAACTGCCAGAAGAGGGGCAGCTTCGCCGCCTCGCAGAGGGCCTTCTCGGCGGCGGGCTTGGAGGTGGGGGCGCCGTCGGTCTGGAAGATGACGAAGGCGGGGTCGGTGGACCCGGACTTCTCGTAGTGCTCGACGACGGCTTCGATGGCGCGGTGGTAGTTCGTACGGCCCATGTGGCCGAGGTCCGCGTGCAGCGCCTCGATCCGGCCCTCGTACGCGTCGAGGGAGAGGTCGGCGGTGCCGTCGACGTCGGTGGAGAAGAAGACGACGGGGACGGTGGCGTTGGGGTTGTCGTTGCCGTCGCTGTCGCCCTTGCCGCTGCCGCCGAGGGCCGCGGAGAGTGCGAGCGCCTGCTCGGCGAGGTGCTGGACGGTGCCGTCCTTGTAGTACCGCCGCATCGACCCGGACCGGTCGAGCACGAGATACACGACGGCGCGCTCCCCGGCGATCCCCTGCGCCTCAACGGCCCCGGCGGCGGCCTCGCGGAGCTCGACGAGCCCGGGCGCAACCGCCTCGACCTCGGCCGGCGACATCGCGGCTGCGGCGGGCTGGGTCGTGGCGGCCCCGGACGCCGGGGCGGCGGCCAGCGGCTCAGCCGCGGGTTCGCCTGCGGCGGGCTGGGCGGTGGTGTTGGCGTCGGCCACTTCGGTGGTGGCCGGCGGCTCGGTCGCGCCAGCGGCATCGAGCTCGGCGTCCGCGGGTTCGCCTGCCGCGGGCTGGGCGGTGGTGGTTGCGTCGGCCAGGGCGGCCGCCAGTGGCTCGGGCGCGGGGGCGGTTTCGGGCGCGGTGGCTGCCCGTTCGGGGGCGGTGGCCGTGCGCGCCTCTGCCGCAATGGCGGGCTCTGCGTCGGCGGGTTCGCCTGCTCCGGCCGCCGCCGGCTCCGTGTCAGCCGTGGTGCGGGGCTGGCTCGAGGGCTCGGCGATCATCTCGGGGGTCGGCGCGTCGGCGTCCTCGGCAGCGGCCGCGGGCGCCTCGTCCGAGACATGCTCGGGCTGCTGCGGGATCTCGCCCGTGCTCGCCGGTGCGGGGTCCTCCGGGAGCGATTCGGCCTGGGGCGGGACTGCCGGGGTCTCCGGTCCGGCGGTGGCCGGGGCCGCCGCGGGGTCCGGCGAGTCCGCGTCCCGCTCCGTCGCCGACGCCTGGGCCGGGACCGTCGTGGGCGAGGGCTCCTCGGTCGCCTTGGCCTGAGCGGGGACGGCCGCCTCCGGTCGCCGATCGTCCGTGGCCTCGGGCTCCGGCTCGTCGGACGCCGCCTGCGCCGGGACCGCGATGGTCGGGGCCTGCGCCTCTCCGGCGTCGCTGAACTCGTCCGTCGACTTCGGCCTCGGCTCCGGCTCGGCGGCCGAGGTCCGGCCCGCGTCCCGTTCGGCCGCGGTGTCCTCCGTGTTCTTCGCCGGGTCCGGCTTCGGGGCGACCGGCTTGGCCGCCGCCGCGTCGAAGGCGGCGAGCAGCGTCGCCGCCTCGGCCCTCGCCTCGGCCTCCGGCTCCTTCGCCGGCTTCCGCCCCGCGTCGGCCGCGGCCGACTGGGACGGGACCGGCGCAGCGGCCGGCGCGGGCTCTTCCGCCGGGCCGGATGCGACCGCATCCGGTTCGGCGACGCGTGCCTCCGGCACGGTCGGTTCGTCCCGGTCCGCCCGCGACCGGCCGAATACATTCCGCAGCAGACTCCGAATGCCCATGGGAGAGGTCCTTCACATGTATCGGTGCGATGAATGTCCGAGGTGCGGGAATCATCCCCTACCGGCACGGACACGTAAGGCTACTGAGAGAGTTCCAGCCGGGCGCGCGTGGCCTCCGTAAATAGCCGGGCGAGTCGCTCGCCGTCCGCGTTGCCCGGCGCGAAGACGCCCGCCGGCTCGGCCCGTACGACCAGAACGTCGTGCGCGTCGATCACGGGCGACACGCCGCGGGACTCCACCGTGTCCCACCAGGCGTCGAGGTTCCGGCCGAACCAATCGGGCAGGCCGCACGGCTCCGCGACCGCGTCCCAGAAGGCGTCGAGGTCCGCCAGGTCGCGGCCGCGCAGATCGACCACCAAGTCATCGGCCATGGGCCCGGATGCTAGTGCCTCGCCTCCGGGGCGTCCGGGAGGCAGCGGGGGCCTGTCGTCGCCCCGCGGCGGTGGCCTGTCGCCCCCTGCGGCGGTGGCCTGCCGCCCGCTGCGGCGGGAGCCTGCCGCCCCCCCGGCCGAGGGGCTCGCCGCAGCCCGCTGCGCACTCCGGGCGCCGGCGTCCCCCAACTCCCCTGTAGAAATTGAAACTTACGCAGTCCGCCTGGGATTCATCCTTCGTTCACCTGGAGTCCGCCGCCCGGCGCATCTACGCCCATAGCGTCGCCGCGGACATATTCCGACATCATGTCGGCGCCGGCTGCGCCGGTTGAGTGCCCATCAGAGCTCATACGGAGGGGAAGACGTGCGCAGACTGCTGCCGCTGATCAGCTCGCACCCGGGCGGACGTTCCGCGATGACCTGCCGCTACCGCTGCGGCGACGCTTGCTTCCACGAGGTTCCCAACACCAGCGACAACGCCTACGTCGGCGATGTCATAGCCGGTGCCCTCTCGCGCCGCAACGTGCTGCGCGCCAGTGCCGTCGTGACGGTGGCCGCCGCGACCGGTGCCGCCGCGGTCGGCCAGGCCCCGCAGGCCGCGGCCGCCGTCCCCGGCGCCGCGCCCGCCGAGCGGGGCCCCGCCTCGTACGGCAGGCCTGCGCGCGGGCTGCGCTTCCCCCCGGTCGCGCCCAACACCACCGACGCCGTCACCGTCCCCGAGGGCTACGCCCAGAACGTCGTCATCCGCTGGGGCGAACCGATTCTGCGCGGCGCGCCCGCCTTCGACCCGGACAAGCAGTCGGCCAAGGCGCAGGCCGGACAGTTCGGCTACAACAACGACTTCCTCAGCCTGCTGCCGCTGCGGAGCGAGCCCGGCCGCCAGGTTCTCGTGGCCAACCACGAGTACACGGACGAGATCCTGATGTTCAAGGGGTACGACCCCGCGAACCCCACCCGCGAGCAGGCCGAGATCGGCTGGGCCGCGCACGGCCTGTCCGTCGTGGTCGTCCAGGAGGACGGGAAGAGCGGAAAGCTCACGGCCGTCACCCGGCACCGCCTCAACCGCCGCCTCACCGCGACCAGCGAGTTCCGGCTCACCGGCCCCGCCGCGGGCAGCGCCCTGCTGAAGACCTCCGCTGACCCGACCGGCACCAAGGTCCTCGGTACCCTCAACAACTGCGCGGGCGGCACCACCCCGTGGGGCACGACCCTGCATGGCGAGGAGAACTTCAACCAGTACTTCGCCAACGGCAGCTCCGCCACCGACAAGCGGTACGGCCTCTCCACCGGCGCCAGCGAGCGCAAGTGGGAGCGTTTCGACAAGCGCTTCGACGCCGCCCAGGAGCCGAACGAGTCGCACCGCTTCGGCTGGGTCGTCGAACTCGACCCGTACGACCCGGAGTCGACTCCCCGCAAGCGCACCGCGCTCGGCCGCTTCAAGCACGAGGCCGCGCAGCCCCGGCTGACCGCCGACGGCCGGCCCGTCGTCTACATGGGCGACGACGAGCGCTTCGACTACTTCTACAAGTTCGTCTCGTCGAAGCGGATGATCAAGGGTACGAGCCGGGCCGCGCGCGAGCACAACCTCACGCTGCTCGACGAGGGCACGCTCTACGTCGCCAAGCTGACCGGGGACAGCCCGGCGAGTGAGATCGACGGCACCGGGAAGCTGCCGGTGGACGGCGAGTTCGACGGCAGCGGCGAGTGGATCCCGCTGGCCCGCGGGGACAAGTCCTTCGTCGAGGGCATGACCGCCGAGGAGGTCTACGTCTTCACCCGGCTCGCCGCCGACAAGGTGGGCGCCACGAAGATGGACCGCCCCGAGGACGTCGAGCCCAGCCCGCGCACCGGCCGCGTCTACATCGCGCTGACCAACAACACCGACCGCGGCAAGCCGGGCAAGGCGGGTGCGGACGAGGCCAACCCGCGCAACCTCAACAAGCACGGCCAGATCCTGGAGCTGGCCGAGCACTGGGACGACCCCACCTCGGAACGCTTCGCCTGGCGTCTCTTCCTGGTCGCCGGTGACCCGAACGACCCGGGCACGTACTTCGCGGGCTTCCCGAAGGACCAGGTCAGCCCGATCTCCTGCCCGGACAACGTCACGTTCGACCCGCACGGCAACCTGTGGATCTCGACGGACGGGAACGCGCTGGGCTCGCACGACGGGCTGTTCGGCGTCGCGACGGCGGGGCAGCGGCGCGGCGAGGTGAAGCAGTTCCTCACCGTTCCGAAGGGCGCGGAGACCTGCGGGCCGATTGTCCAGGACCGGCGGGTGCTGGTGGCCGTGCAGCACCCGGGCGAGGTCGACGGCGCGAGCGTCGAGAAGCCGGCCTCGACCTGGCCGGACGGGCCGGGGAAGATCGTCCGGCCGTCGGTCGTCAGCGTCTGGCGCAAGGACGGCCGCGACATCGGCGTCTGAGCGGATGGTCGCGTGCCGCGGATGATGCGTTCCGTGGATGATTCGCGCCGCGGGACTACGGGGGCAGGGGGCACGGGGGGGGCACGGGAGGCCCGTCTCGGTAAGACGGGTCTCCCGCGCTGTCTTTCCTCTCATCCCTCGGGCATCGCCGAGGAGTGGTGGTTGATGATCAGCCAATTGCCCGCCTTCTTCTCGTAGACGAAGGTGTAGCGGGCGTCGACCGTGCGCTCGGAGCCGTTCTCGTCGGTCAGGGTGAAGCGGTAGGTGCCCGTGTCCACGGCGGTGTTTCCGTCGAGCACGCTGACGACCGAGCGCGTGATCCGGGCCTCGGGCTTCTGGGCGAGAAATTGCTCGAAATAGTCCACGATTCCGTCGCGGTCGGTGCGGATCCGGTTGGACATGGTCGGGACCAACACACCGTCCGGCGCGTAGCGGTCCGCCACGCGCTCGGGGTCGCCCGTGGCCAGGGCCGCCTGCCACAGATCGAACTGGGCCCGTATCTCCTCGCTGCCGGGGTCTTGCGGGGCCTTCGCCGCGGCGTGACGCACCTGCGAATTCGGCGCGTGCGTGGTCGCGGCCGAGTAGGCGGCGGGCGCGGCGGCCATGAGGACGGCGGACGCGAGGACCGCCGCGGCTTGCACCCTGATGTGATGACGTGGCATCAACCACTCCTGGAATGACGGAATTTCGGGTAGATCAAAGGTGGGACCCTACCCGTGCAAAACCCGTCCAGGGATCACTCCCAGCCACCCTGCCAGGAGATCCGGCTACCGGCGGGGGTGGCCGGTCGTCGCGCCCGTGACCGGCTCGGCCACCACTGCCGCTTCGGCTACTGCATTCCGGACAGACGGCGCTCGGCGGTGCGCAGCGAGCGGCCGCGGGGTGCCGGGGACCACGGGTCGGCGGACAGCCGGTCCCCCGCCGTGGTCATCGTCCAGCGGCGCGCGGTGAGTTCCGGGTCGTCCAGCTCCTCGCGGGCGAAGGGCATGGCGACCGGGGCGCCCGGCAGAGCCCGTACGGCATACGGGACCACCGCCGTCTGCGCGTACGCGTTGCGCTGGACGTCCAGGTAGACCCGGCCCTTGCGGTCGGCCTTGCGCTGCTCGGTGGTGAGCCGGTCCGGGTGGCGGT
Organism: Streptomyces sp. 7N604; assembly: GCF_052245475.1. Lineage (NCBI taxonomy): Bacteria > Bacillati > Actinomycetota > Actinomycetes > Kitasatosporales > Streptomycetaceae > Streptomyces > Streptomyces sp. 7N604. Next base: position 62,216 of record NZ_JBQQBX010000011.1, read on the forward strand.
CGGCCAGCAGGCGGGCCGCGCGCATGGCGAAGTCCCGTACGTCGTCGAACGGGGACTTGCGGTCCAGCGGGACCACGACATGCACACCGCTCGAGCCGGTCGTCATCAGCTGGGCGGGCAGACCGAGTTCGTCCAGCAGCTCGCACACCCGGCGGGCGGCCCACCGTACGTCCTCGAAGTCCGTGCCTTCGGACGGATCGAGGTCGAAGACGAGGCGGTCGGGGTGGTCGGGTGCGTCGGCGCGCGCGAGCCAGCGGTGGGGGGTGACGCACGCCTGGTCGGCGAGGTAGACGAGGGTGGCCGCGTCGTCGCATACGACGTGGGTGACGGTGCCGCCTTCCTTGGGGACCTCGGCGCGGTGGATCCAGTCGGGGAAGTAGTCCGGGATGTTCTTCTGGACCAGGCCCTGCTTTCCGATGCCGTCCGGGTGCCTGACCATCATCAGGGGGCGGTGGCGGAGGTGGGGGAGCATGCGCCGGGATGCGGCGCGGTAGTGCTCGGCGAGGTCGGCCTTGGTGAATCCGTCGTCGGGGAAGAGGACCTTGTCGGGGCGGTGGAGGGGGAGGGTTCGTCGCCCGACCCGGATGGTGCGCTGCTCACTCACCCCGGTTGAGTAGCCGCCCGCCGCCTGGTCAAACGCGCTGTGGGCAGTCGTTCCGTAGGGCTGGGAGGTGCCCCCAGCCCCGCGGAAACGAATACCCACACCCGGTGGGGGAGATCGTTCGGCCGACTGACCGTCTCGCGTGGCCGGCCGCGCGCCCGCGGCCGAGCGTGGCGGCATGCAGTCAGCACGCCTCGCCCCCGTCCCGCGGAGACAGCGGCCCCGCCTGGCCTGGGCTCGCGGCGTTCCCGCCGCGAGCCCGCTGCCATGGCTCGCGGGGGTCGCCGCCGCCTTCACCGTCCTGCAGATGGTCCTGGTGGTGCCCGGGACGGCCCTCGGCTGGGACGAAACTGTCTACGTCAGCCAGGTCAGCCCCCACGCACCCGCCGCCTTCTTCAGCGCGCCGCGCGCCCGCGGCATCACCCTCCTCGTCGCCCCCGTCACCGAGCTGACCACCTCCGTGGAGGCGCTGCGGGTCTATCTGGCCGTGCTCTCCGGCTGCGCGCTCTTCCTCGCGCTGTGGGTGTGGCGGCGGCTGCTCCCCGCCCCCGTGCTCGCGCTCGCCGGTGCGCTGTTCGCCGGGCTGTGGATCACGCTCTTCTACGGCCCGCAGGCCATGCCCAACCTGTGGGTCGCTTACGGCGCGCTGTTCGCCACCGGCTGTTTCCTGCGGGCCGTCCAGGACCCTACCGATCGCCGGGCGCTCGTCGGCCTCGGCGCCGGTGTGGCCTTCGCCGCGCTCATGCGGCCCGCCGACGGGCTGTGGCTGGCGCTGCCGCTCGCCGCCGCGGCGGTGCTCGTACGGGGCTGGCGGCGGCCCGCCGTCCTGGCCGTCCTGGTGCTGGGCGCGGCCGCGGGCTGCGCGGAGTGGGTCGTCGAGGCGTACCTCCGCTACGGCGGCCTGGCCGCCCGGCTGGAGCGCGCGAGCGAGATCCAGGGCGGCATGGGGTGGCATCTGGCCTTCGACGACCACGTGCGGGCGCTGCAGGGGCGGTCGCTGTGCCGCCCGTGCGACATGCCGTGGCGGCATCCCCTCACGTCGGTCTGGTGGTTCCTGCTGCCGGTGCTCACTGCGGGCGGGCTACTGGTGGCGGCCCGCGCCCGGTGCCTGGCCGTCGCCCTCGTACCCGTGCTGGCCGCGCTGTGCCTCGCCGCGCCGTATCTGCTGACGGTCGACTACGCGGCTCCGCGCTTCCTGCTCCCGGCGTATGCGCTGCTCGCGGTGCCGGTCGCGGTCTGCGTGGTGTGCCTGGTGGCCGACGCCCGGCGGGAGCTGCGCCCGCTGGTCGCCGGGGCGGTCGCCCTGGCCCTGCTGGGCCACCTCGCGGTGCAGTACGCGGTGCTGGACAGCCTCCTCTCGCGCAGCCGGGCGTCGCGGCAAGCGGTGGAGCGTGTCGCGGCCGCGCTGCGCGAGGAGGGGGTGCGGCCGCCGTGCGTGGCGACGGGGACGGAGGCGGTGCGGATCGCGTACCAGGTTGGGTGCGCGTCGCGGCAGCCGAGCGGGCACGACGGGAGCATCACGCGGGCGGGGCTGGTGGCGGTGGGGCGAGTGAGGCCGGTGGCGGTGCTGGTGGGAGGGGGCGGGGGCGCGCCGTCGTACGCGCGCGGATGGCGCGCGGTGGACCTGCCGCCAATGGGCAGCTTGCGCCCCTTCCGCGCGTACGTCTCGCCGCCCGCCCGCCGGTGAAGGCGCCCCGGCGCTCCGCGCGCCGGCCTCCCCGCCCGCCCGAACGCGCCCGCGGACCGCCCCGGTGCCGGCCGGTCCGGTCAGCCCTCGTCGTCGGGCAGAATCCGGAAGTGCGTGTACGTCCTGCCGATCGGACGCACGATCCGCAAGACCGTGCCGGTAGCGGCAGCCCCGACTGTGGCCCGCAGTGATCGACTGGTGAGGGTCCGCTGACCGGCCTAGGGTCGGGTTTGTGAACGCCGCTGTTCACTGGCGTCGCGGGCAGACGCCGCGGTGACCGCAGGTCCGATCATGACGAGCCCGGAACCGTCCCCCGCACCCACTGCCCGCTCCCCGGAGCGGAGCTCGGGCAGCGGGATAGCCCTACTCGTCATCGCGTCCTGCCAGCTGATGGTGGTCCTCGACATCACCATCGTGAACATCGCTCTCCCGCACATCCAGACCACGCTCGACTTCTCGACAGAGAGCCTGTCGTGGGTGATCAACGCCTACACCCTGACCTTCGGCGGCCTGCTCCTGCTGGGCGGCCGGTCCGGGGACATCCTCGGCCGCAGACGGATGTTCATCACCGGCGTGCTGCTCTTCGTCCTCGCCTCGCTGCTCGGCGGCATCGCGCAGAACGAGGCCCAACTCCTCGCCGCGCGCTCCCTGCAGGGCGTAGGCGGCGCCATCGCATCGCCCACAGCACTCGCGCTGATCACCACGACGTTCACCGAAGGCCCGGAACGGAACCGGGCGTTCGGGGTCTTCGCCGCCGTCTCCGCGGGCGGCGGCGCAATCGGTCTGCTGATGGGCGGCATCCTCGTCGAGTGGCTCGACTGGCGCTGGGTCTTCTTCGTCAACGTGCCGATCGGCGTGCTCATCGCCCTCGCCGCGACCCGTCACATCCGCGAGTCCGAACGCCATCCGGGCCACTTCGACTTCCTGGGGGCGATCACCTCCACGCTGGGCATGGTGGCCCTGGTCTACGGGTTCATCCGCGCTGCCCAGGACGGCTGGCGGGACACTTTGACCCTGGCGGCCTTCGGCGCGGCTTTCGTCCTCCTGACCACGTTCCTGCTCATCGAGCGGGGGTCGCGGCAGCCCATCACGCCGCTGAAGATGTTCCGCGACCGCAACCGCGCGGGCACGTACGGGATGATGCTGAGCCTGGCCGCAGCCATCTTCGGGATGTTCTTCTTCCTGACGCTGTTCGTGCAGAACGTGCTCGACTTCAGCCCGCTGCAGGCCGGGCTCGCGTTTCTGCCGGTGAGCGCGGTCATCGCGGTCGGTGCAGGGCTCGCCTCGCAGCTGCTGCCGCGGTTCGGCCCCAAGCCGTTCATGGTGACCGGCGGGTTCCTCGCCGCGGGCGGGCTCTCGTGGCTGACGCTGACCGACATCCACAGCACGTACCTCGGCAGCATCCTCGGGCCGATCATGGTCTTCGGCCTCGGGATGGGCATGGAGTTTGTCTCGCTGACGCTGATGGCGGTCTCCGGGGTCGCGACGCACGAGTCGGGCGCGGCCTCGGGCGTGCTGAACACCACCCAGCAGGTGGGCGGCTCGCTCGGCCTGTCGATCCTGGTCACGGCCTTCGGCACGGCCAGCCGCAACGAGGCGACCGACCTCGTACCGCAGTTCCTGCGCGAGGCGACGCCGGCGCAGCGGGCCGCCTTCCAGCAGACGGGGCAGCTGCCGCAGCCCTGGGGCGACCAGGTGCTGACCGCGGGCGTCACCACGGCGTTCATCGTCGCCGCCGGGCTCAGCGCGCTCGCGGCCCTGATCGCGCTCTTCGTCATCCAGGTCCGCGCCTCCGACCGTGAGCGGCTCCGGGGCGCGATTCCCGGCATCCCGGCGCCGGTCGTGGCCGAAGCCGCCGGGGCCGCGGAAGCCGACCCGCCCGGCGGCGGTGACCCGTCCACCGACCCGCCAACCGACCCGTCTACCAGTGACCCAACCAGTGAGGATGGCGACGGGCCTCGCTCGGACTGAACGCCCGCCGCCGCGAGGCCGGGTGCGGCTTGATGTTGTGGTTGAGGCGGAAGACGTTGTCAGGGTCGTACTGGGCCTTCACCGCCTCCAACCGCCCGTAGTGGTCCGCCCCGAGACCCGCGATGACCCGCTCCGCCCCTTCGTTCCCGATGAAGTTGAGATAGACGTCACCGGTCGACCAGGGCTTGAGGTCGGCCCGGACGTCGTACGCCCACTGCCTGCCGCGCTCGTCGTCGGCCGGGTCCGCCCACAGCCCGAAGGGGTGGATCACCCAGGGCGCGCTGCGCCACGGGACGGGATAGTCCGGGTTCCCGCGGGCCGCCGCCCCGCCCAGCGGGAAGATCACCTGCTGCGAGGGCGAGGGCACGATCATGTCGTGCGCGCGGTCGCAGAAGAGGTCCATGGCCTCGTCGGGGAAGGTGTCGAGGTGCTCCGCCGACCAGTAGTTGCGGTAGCCGGGCGGGTCGTCGAGCAGGCACTGGAGCTCCGCATAGGGGAGTTCGAGGGTCAGCTCGGCGTCGTGGCCGAGGCCCAGCACGGGCCGGGCCGCCTCCCGGGCCTCCGGCTCGCCGCCCGCGTACGTGACCAGGACCATGCAGGCCAGCCGCCCGGCCATGCCCTGCGGCACCCACTCCTCGGGCGGCGCCGTGAGAAAGATCAGCCCGCCGCCGATCTCGTCCGGGGCTGAAGCGAGGAAGTCACGGTAGGCGTACCCCACTTCGGGACCCGCCTCCGCCCGCCACAGCAGCAGCATCGCCGTCACCACGGGCAGCGGGTGGAGGCGGAAGGTGAAGGACGTCGCGACGCCGAAGTTGCCGCCGCCTCCGTGCAGCGCCCAGAACAGCTCGGGGTTCTCGTCGTCGCTCGCCTGCACGGTGCTGCCGTCCGCGGTCACCAGGCGTACGGAGAGCAGGTTGTCGCAGGTGAGCCCGAACTTCCGGTCCAGCCAGCCGGTTCCGCCGCCGAGCGCGTAGCCGCCCACCCCGGTGGTCGACACCCTGCCGCCCGGCGTCGCCAGGCCGTACGGCTCCCCCGCCCGGTCGAGATGGCTCATCGTGGCCCCGCCGCCGACCTGGGCGGTGCGGGCCGCGGGGTCGACGACGACCGCATGCATCCGGCGCAGGTCGATGACGATCCCGCCGTTGGTGAGCGAGCTGCCCGCGACGCTGTGCCCGCCGCCGCGTACCGCGATCTCCAGGTCCTGGTCGCGTCCGAAGCGGATGGCCCGGGCGACGTCCTCCGGGTTCTCGCACTGGGCGATGACCGCCGGGCGCCGGTCGATCATCGCGTTGAAGATCGTGCGGGCTTCGTCGTACGAAGAGTCGCCGGGCGTGATCACGGAGCCCGCGAAGCCGTCGCGCAGACCGGCGAGTGCTGCGGTGTCCACATTTCCACGCTACGCGCGGTCCGGGGACGCGGCATGTCCTGGTGCGGGGGCGCCGACTGGCCGGTCCCTTCCGCTCGGTGGGGGCGGGTGTGATGCCTGGTCCGCGCGGTCGGCGGATGTCGGACACGGGGCGGTGAACCGCCCGAACTTCCCTGTCCCATAAGGCGGTCGCTATACGCCCGCCACCCCGCCGTGACGGCGCCGTCGCCTCCCGGCCACCACCTCCTGCAAGCCTCCACAGGATGCTGGCATTGGACGCAGTCGTGGACCCGGGACGCTGCCGGATGATCGGGCTCGCGGGCTCCGTCGCGCTCATGGCCGGCGGACTGACCGCGGGCGCGCTGCCGGTACGGGAGGCCCTCGTGCCCTCATCCGGGCGCGCCGCGCTCGGCCTGGTCTGCGCGTACTTCGGGCTTGTGCTGCTGGTCACGGCCTGGTGGTGGCTGGGCCGGGCTGTGCGCGGGCCGCGGCCGCCCTCGCCCCGGGCGCTGCTGCTGACCCTGGGGACCTGGGCGGCGCCGCTGCTCCTGGGCCCGCCGCTGTTCAGCCGCGATGTCTACAGCTACCTGGCGCAGGGCGCCATGGTGGAAGCCAGGATCGACGTGTACGCGTACGGGCCCGCGCACTTGGGCGGGCCGCTCGCCACCGAGGTGGCGCCCGTATGGCAGTACACCCCGACCCCGTACGGCCCGGTGTTCCTCGGCCTGGCCCGTGGGGCCGCCGACCTCGTCGCCCGCTTCGACCTGCCCGCCGGGATACTCGGCATGCGCCTGCTGGCGCTGCTCGGCGTCGGGCTGATGATCGCCTTCCTGCCGTCGCTGGCGCGGCGCTGCGGCGTCGAGCCGTCCGCCGCGCTGTGGCTGGGCGCGCTCAACCCGCTGGTCCTGCTCCACCTGGTCGCGGGCGCGCACAACGACGCGCTCATGCTCGGGCTGCTCGGGGCGGGGCTGGTGGCCGCGCTCGGCCGGTGGCCGCTGCGGGGCGCGGTGCTCGTGGCGCTCGCCGCGCTGGTCAAGGCGCCCGCGGCGCTGGGGCTGCTGGCGGTCGCCGTGCTGTGGTCGTCCAGGCTCGCCGGCCGGCTGACGCCCCAGCCGGGGGGCCGGTTCGCACCCCGGCTCGCGGGCGAGCTCGACCGGCTCGGGACCCGGCTCCCGCTCGGGCTCGTACACCGGCTCCCGCTCGGGCTCGTACACCGGCTCCGGACCCGGACCCGGCTCCCGCTCGGGACCCCCGACCGCACCCGGACGGCCAGTGCCGCCCGGCTGGCCATCGCCGCCGGCCTGACCGGCGCCGCCGCGCTGGCCACCACCGCCGCCGTAACGGCCGTGACCGGCACGGGCTACGGCTGGGTCGGCGCGCTGAGCACCCCCGTCTCGCCCCACAACTGGTCGCTGACCAGCGGGCTCGGGCGGCTCACCGGCTCGCTGCTGGACGCCGCCGGCAGCGGCCTCGCCGAATTCGCCGTACCCGCGTGGCGCTGGCTCGGTCTCGCCGCCACCGCGGTCGCCGTCGGCGCCCTGTGGCTGCGCGTCCTCGCGCCCTCCGCGCGGATCATTCCCGCCCGCCCGCTGCAGGACCGGGACCGGCGGATGCCGGAGCCCGCCGCCCGCCGGCGGGATCACAACAGGCGCCTCGGTCCGGTCTACGCGCTGGGGCTGAGCCTGCTCGCGGTCTTCGCGCTCGGACCGGCGTTCCGGCCCTGGTACGCGCTGTGGGGCCTGTTCCTGATAGCCGCGGCCGCGCCCGACGGGCGAATACGGAGCTGGGCCGCGGCCGGCAGCGGGATCCTCGCCCTGGCCGTACTGCCCAGCGGATTCGCCCCTGACGGGCTGCAGTTGACGCTCGCGGTGTGCGGCGGCGCGCTGGCGGTGCTCGCGCTGTGGTGGATGTTCCTGGTGCCGGGCCCGGCTGTGGCCGCCTCCCGGGCGCAGGCCGCGTCGTGAGGCGGCTGCGCCAGGTCATGGCCAACGACGGGGGCCGGCTGCTGTCCGCCGCCTGCCTGGTCACGGCAACGGCGGTGTTCCTGGCCACCGTCCCCCTGCACCGGGACTGGTTCGACGTCGGCGTCTACTACGGCACCGTCAACGACTGGGTCCACGACGGCGGCCGGATCTACGACTATCTCGTCCCCGGCACCCACTACGGCTTCACCTATCCGCCCTTCGCCGCCGTGGTGATGCTGCCGATGGCCCTGGTCGGCTGGTCCGCCGCCGTCGCGATCAGCATCGTGCTGAGCGCCGCCGCCGCGGCGCTGCTGCTGCGCTGGCTGGCCTGGCCGGTCATCCGCCGCCACGGCTGGTGCCCGTGGTTCGCCTTCACAGTCGCGGGCTGCATGTTCGCGCTGCTCGAACCGGTCCGCGACACCGTCAGCTTCGGCCAGGTCAACCTGCTGCTCGTCGCGCTCGTCCTCGCCGACGCCCGGTTGCTGGCCACCGGACGCGCCCGGTACGCGGGCATCGGCGTCGGCCTGGCCACCGCGATCAAGCTGACGCCCGCGCTCTTCATCGGCTACCTGCTGGTCACAGGACGCCGCCTGCAAGCCGTCACGGCGACGGGCACCGCGGTGGCCGCCACGCTGCTCGCCGACCGGCTCGACCCCGGCGCCTCCCGCACCTTCTGGACCGAGGCTCTCTGGAACACCGACCGCATCGGTTCGCTCAGTTACGTCTCCAACCAGTCGCTCCAGGGCGTCCTGGCCCGCCTCCAGCCGGAGGGACCCAGCCGTACGGCGTGGCTGCTGTGCGTGCTCGTGGTGCTCGCCGTCTGGGCGTACCGCGCTCGCAGGGCCGCCGCGAGCGGCGACGACGCGGCCGGGTTCGCCCTGACCGGCCTCGCCGCCTGCCTGGTCAGCCCCATCACCTGGGTCCACCACCTGGTCTGGCTGATCCCCTCGCTCGCGGTCCTCGCCGACACCGCGCTCCGCCGCGGCCACCGCGGCCTGCTCGCGGCCACCGGGACGCTGTACGTGGTCCTGTGCAGCAGCGTGGTGTGGCTCTGGCGCTGGAACTCGACCGGATTCGGCGCCTTCCTCGGCGCCAACACGTACGTGTGGATCACTCTCGGCCTGCTGCTGGCCCTTCCGCCCCGCGAACCCGACCGGGCCGCGGTAGGGCCCGCCGTGAGGGTGCCTCGGGGCAGTCGGGGGCGTATCGTCCCCATATGACCGGCGGGGAGTACGCGCCCGCCGACCGGGGCGGCAGCTCCCTGCGCACAGCGGGCGCCGGCGTCCTGGGCGACGGCGCCCTGGAGAAGCTGGCCGAGGGCCTCGGCCCGGAGCTGACGGCGCTGGGTGCGCACGCGGGCGCCCTCTACCTGCTGAATCCCGACGAGGACGTCCTGGAACTCGCGGTCGTGCTGGGCCTGCCGCGCGACTTCATCGGCCCGTGGGAGCGGGTGGGAATCGCCTCTCCGATCCCGATGGCCGACGCGGTGCGCGGCGACGACATGGTCTGGGTCCCGGGCCAGGAAGTCATGATGCGCCGCTATCCGCGCATCGCCCTCGCCGTCCCGTACGAGTTCGCGCTCGCGGCCTTCCCCGTCGTACGGCCCGGCGCCGCGCACGGCGGGAACGGCGTGCACGGGGTCTACGGCGGGATGTTCCTGCTGTGGCCGGGCCCGCAGCCCGAACGGATGCCGGAGGCGCTGCGGGAGGGGCTGGTGCGCCTCGCGTCCGGCGTGGCGCACGAGCTGGAGCGCGCCGCCGCCGCGGGGCACGTCCGCCGTCCCGTCGCCGGGAGCGACGCGGTGATCTGGAATGTGCCGGGCCCCGCCCCCGGGACGTCCTCGGCCACCGAGCTGATGGCCGCCCGCCTGCCCGAGGGCGTGTGCGCGCTCGACATCCACGGCCGCGTCACCTCGGTGACGCCCACGGCCGCCCGGCTGCTCGGGACGCCGGCCGTACGGCTGCTCGGCGCCCGGCCCTGGGAGCTGCTGCCCTGGCTGCACGCCCCGCTCTACGACCGCTACCGGGCCGCGGTGATCAGTGGGAAACCCACCTCGGACACCGGCGTGCGCCCACCGGACCAGTGGCTGACCTTCGAGCTGTATCCGGACCCCTCGGGCGTGAGCATCCGCATCACCCCGACCGAGGTGCCCGAGGCGGGCACCCCGCGCGCCGAGGCCGCCCAAGAGCGAGCCAAAGGGCGCGCCGGTGCCGAAATGGGGGCACTCCCCCTGGCTCCGCCGGGGGGACCCCCACCCGGCCTAAGGCTGGGGGAGAGTGTCGGCACCGGGTCAAAGCGCCCGGAGGCGAGCCGAGCGTATGAGGGGGAGCTGCCGCACCTCACCCGTACCGGGGCGCTGTACCACGTCCTGCACCTGGCGACGGCGATGACCGAGGCGATCAGCGTCGAGGACGTGATCGCGCTGGTCGCCGACGAGATCGCGCCCGCGTACGGTGCCCAGGCGGTGGCCCTGCTCACCATCGACGCCGGGCGGCTGCGCGTCCTCGGCCACCGCGGCTACCCGCCCGAGGTCGTCGAGCGCTACGCCGGCAACCCGCGGTACGCCTTCAGTCCCGGCGCCCGCTCCCTGGCCGCGGGCCGGCCCGCCTTCTACGAGTCGATGGCGGAGGTGGACAAGGACTTCCCGTACCGCGCGGGCGAGCACGACAGCATGGCGTCCTGGGCGTTCCTGCCGCTGATCGTCCGCGGCCGGGCAATCGGCACGTGCCTGTTCGCCTACGCCGAGCCGCACCACTTCACGACCACCGAGCGCGCGGTGCTGACCTCGCTCGGCGGCCTGATCGCCCAGGCGCTGGACCGGGCCCGCCTCTACGACAAGAAGCTGGCAGTCGCCCACGGGCTGCAGCAGGGCCTGCTGCCGCACATCCTGCCCGCCGTGCACGGTCTTGCGACCGCCGCGCGCTATCTGCCCGGCACCGAGGGGATGGACATCGGCGGCGACTTCTACGACCTCATCCCGCTCGGCCCGGACACCGCGGCAGCCGTCATCGGGGACGTACAGGGCCACAACGTCACCGCGGCCGCGCTCATGGGCCAGATCCGTACCGCCGTCCACGCCTACGCCACAGCGGACGCCGAGCCTGGCCGGATCCTGGCCGGAACCAACCGGCTGCTGGCCGACCTCGAGCCGGGCCTGTTCGCCAGCTGCGCCTGCCTCCGTCTTGACCTGCGGCGGCGGGAGGCCTGCCTGGCCAGCGCCGGGCACCCGCAGCCGCTGGTGCGCACGCCCGACGGTGCGGTACGGACCATGGACACCCCCGGCGGTCTGCTGCTGGGCATCGAATCGGAGGGCGAGTTCCCCCAGGCGGACTCGCCGCTGCCGGTCGGCACGACGATCGCCCTCTACACGGACGGGCTGATCGAGTCGCCGGGCGTGGACCTGGGCGATGCGCTGGCCGAGCTGGCCGCGGATTTCGCCTCGGCCGGGACAGTTCCGCTGGACGAGCTGGCGGACGTCCTGATCCAGCGCGCCCTCGAGGCCAGGCACCGCGACGACGACATCGCGCTGCTCCTTCTCCGCTCGATGCCGGACGCCCCCTAGCCAGTCCGCGGACTCCCCGACCTCACCCCGCCCTACCCGGCCGCGGGCGGAGGGGTTCGGCGTGGGGCTCGGCCCGGTGCGCGGCCGGGCGGCGCAGGCCCGGGCCCTGGGGGCCAGGGGGGCGCAGCCCCCCTGGTTTCGGGAAGGGGCGGGCCGGTGGACAGGACCGCCGCAGGCGCCCCCACCGGTGTCGGATCCGTGGAGATTTGCGGAGATCCATGCGGGTTTAATCTGAGGGTAGGAGTCGTCACCAGGAGGTCGTGATGGTCAGGAAAGTCGCCGACTGCCGCAGGTCCCCCAGCGTGATGAACTGCACGCTCACCATCTCCGGAGAAGAGGAAGAGGTCATCCGCGCCGCCGCCGAGCACGCCGTCTCGGTCCACCAGCACGCCGACACCCCGGAGTTGCGCCGGGAGATCAGGGCCACGCTCGAGGACGAGCGCATCCCCGCCATCCCCACCTCGGGACCGCCCCCTCCCGAAGGCGAGATCTTCGACCTCTGACCTCCGTTGATCTCCATCCGTTTTCCGCGCTCCGAACCCTGATCTTCGACGTCCAGCCCTGCACCTCCCGCCCCGTGGGGCTACCCTGGCAGCGCACCCCGATCAGGCAACAGGGACATCTGGAGGTGAGGCCGCGATGAGTAGCCAGCCTCCCAGTCCCTGCCCGCGCTGACCGGCCCAGCACCCCCGTCGGCCGGCCCGCACCCCCGCCTGGAAGGGGTCTGCCGTGTCCATGTCCGACTGGCGTTCCCGCGCGCTCCGTCCCTACAAGCGCGCCACACAATCCCGTAACGGCCGCCGCCCCGAGCCCGCGCCCGAGCACTCGCTGGAGCCCCGGCACCGGGAAGAGCCGGTGCCGCCCGCCGAGTTGAGCGTGGTCGACGCGGCCGTCTACCGCGACGGACGCCGGGTGAGCACGCCCTCGACCCTCGCCGAGGCGTACAGGCGGCTGCCCGACGAGCCGGACGCCATGGCCTGGATCGGGATGTACCGGCCCGCTGAGGAGCAGCTGCTCGCCGCGGCCGAGGTCTTCGGTCTGCACGAGCTGGCCGTGGAGGACGCCATCGTCGCCCACCAGCGGCCCAAGCTCGAGCGCTACGGCGACACCCTCTTCGTCGTGCTGCGCGCCGCCCGCTACCGGGACGAGACCGAGGACGTCGACTTCGGCGAGCTGCACGTCTTCGTCAACCCCGACTTCGTCCTCACCGTCCGCCACAGCGAGGCCCCCGACCTGTCCGCGGTGCGCCGCCGCATGGAAGAGGACCCCGAGCTGCTGCGCCGGGGCACCGAGGCGGTCCTCTACGCGATCCTGGACGCCGTCGTGGACGGCTACGCGCCCGTCGTCGCCGGGCTGCAGAACGACATCGACGAGATCGAGACCGAGGTCTTCGGGGGCGACCCGAAGGTCTCCCGCCGCATCTACGAACTGTCCCGCGAGGTCGTGGAGTTCCAGCGGGCCACCCGGCCCCTGCTCAAGATGCTCCAGGGGCTCTCGGCCGGGTTCGCCAAGTACGGCACGGACGAGGAGCTGCAGCGCTATCTGCGGGACGTGGACGACCACGCCACCACCACCGTGGAGCGGGTGGACGGCTTCCGGCAGATGCTGGCCGACATCCTCGCCGTCAACGGCACCCTGGTGACCCAGCAGCAGAACGCCGAGATGAAGCTGCTGGCCGAGGCCGGGCACGCGCAGAACGAGGAGATCAAGAAGATCTCCGCATGGGCGGCCATTCTCTTCGCGCCCACCCTGGTCGGGACGATCTACGGCATGAACTTCGTCCACATGCCCGAGCTCTCCTGGGTGCTGGGCTATCCGTTCGCACTGCTGCTCATGGCCGCGGTCTGCGTCAGCCTCTTCGTGGTCTTCAAGCGCCGCGACTGGCTCTGACGCTCCCGTACGGGTTTTCCGCGCTCCCCGCCCGCCGACGGGCCGTCCGCAGAAGCTCTTTCCTTACGCTCCTGAGGTGTGAGCGCCCTTCGCAAGAGGGTTCTGCCGGGCCGTCCGCTGGCCACGACGCGGATGGGCGAGACGCCGCTGCCCAAGCGGCTGGCCCTGCCGGGTCTTGGCGCGGAGCTGGGCGTAGGGTCCGGAGTCATGCACAGCGGCAAGACCGGCTCGCGCGGCCACCGGCCCGTCCTCACCGCCGACTTCGCCTCGTACGAGCAGTGGGTCGCGGGCCGCTCGTGGGCGTATCCGGACGGCGGGCCGACCAACCCCGGGGACGGCAAGCTCGACCACCTCGTGCCCGACCCGTCCTACTCCCGCGGCGGCGTCTTCCGCGCGACCCGCCGCCCCGAAGGCACCTGGAGCGCGGGGCTCCTCACGACCGAGGACAGTGCCGAGGGCTTCACCGTCCGCACCGGCGACGTCCTCGAGGCCCGCGTACGGCTGCCCGTCGAGCAGGGGGCGTGGCCCGCGATCTGGACGTGGCGGGACGGCGGGAACGAGATCGACGTCTTCGAGTACCACCCCGACAACCCGGACGTCCTGGAGCTGTCGAACCACGTGCGCGGCAGCGGTCATGACTACACCGACCCGGCGGTCCGGCCGGGCGCGTGGGTCGGTCTGCGCGTTGCCTTCGGTGCCGACTCCGTCGTCTGGTGGGTGAACGGAGTCCGCGCCTTCGCCGACGGCGCGGGCGTGGGCCGCGGCTGGCACGCGTATCTCATCGTCAACCTGTCCGTCAGCGCCGGCGAGCACCACCCCGCGCCGGAACCCACCGCGTCCGCCATGGCGTACGAGGTGAGCCACCTCCGCGTGTTCCGGCCGAGCACCCCTCATAACTGACTTATCGTCACAAAACGGATGGATGTGAACCCCGGGGAGCACGCATGCCGCCGTCCAGACATGAGGGCACCGACGCAGCGCCGGACCGGCCCCGCCGGGGATGGCTGAGGCGGCTCGGGGAGTGGTGCGCACGGCACCACATCGTGGTCATCGTGCTGTGGGTGGTCGCGCTCGTCGGTCTGCACGCCGCACACAGCGAGTTCGGCGGGACGTACTCCGACAACTTCTCTCTGCCCGGGACCCAGTCCAGGACGGTGTCGACGTCCTGAACGAGCACGCTCCCGACCTGGGCGGCCAGAGCTCCACGGTCGTCCTGCACGACGCGGGCCGGCCCCTCACCGACGTCGGCAGCCAGGTCGACCAGTCCGTGGCATCCCTGTCGAAGCTGCCGCACGTGATCGCCGCGCAGAATCCGCTGCCCTCGGGCCCGCTCTCCAAGGACGGCAGGACCGCGTACATCACCCTGCGGTTCGACACCAACCCCAACGCCCTGGGGGACTCCTATCTCCCCAAGGTCGACAGCGCCGTCGAGCCGCTGCGCGACGCGGGCGTCGAAGTCGAGTACGGCGGCGGGCTCGGCGAACTCGCGCGGCCCGCGCCCGCGGATCTGCTCAGCGAGGCCATCGGGTTCGCGGTGGCGGTCGTGGTGCTGCTGATCGGCTTCGGCAGCCTCATCGCCGCCGGGGTTCCGCTGCTCACGGCCCTGCTCAGCGTCATCGTCGGCGTCAGCTGCCTGAGCCTGATCGCCGCGGCCTTCACCTTCGCCGGCGTCTCCCCGACCCTGGCAACGATGATCGGGCTCGGCGTCGGCATCGACTACGCCCTGTTCCTGCTCACCCGCCACCGCCAGCAGGTCATGGACGGTGCGGATCCGGTGGCGAGCGCGGGCCACGCGGTGGCCACCAGCGGGCACGCCGTCGTGGTCTCCGGCTGCACGGTCATCGTCGCCCTGGTCGGACTCAACGCCTCCGGCGTGAGCTTCATCGGATTGCTGGGCGTCGCCGCGATGATCACAGTGATCACCGCCGTCATCGGAGCGCTCACCCTCGTACCGGCCCTGCTCGGGCTGATCGGCGGGCGGATCGACCGCTACCGGGTCCGCACCCCGGTGGCGGAGACGGGCACGGCGGCGGGTGCCGGAGGGCCGGGCGGCGGCGAGGCCGTGGGCACCTGGCACCGGTACGCCCAGCGGGTCGAGCACCGCCCCTGGTGGTTCCTGGCGGGCGGCGTCGTCGTGCTGGCCGTGCTCGCGATCCCGCTGTTCTCCATCCAGCTCGGTCACATCGACGACGGCGCAGACCCGACCAGCTTCACCGACCGGCGCGCGTACGACCTGATCTCCTCGGGCTTCGGCGTGGGCACCAACGGCCCGCTGACCGTCGTCGTCGACCGGAGCGAGGTCCCGGACGCCGACCGCGCCGCCCTGTCCGCCAACGTTCAGAAGTCCCTCACCGTCGTGTCCGGGACCGCGAGCGTCAGCCAGCTCAAGCCCGTCGGCGACGGGGACGTCCTGATCGCCACCGTCATCCCGGCCCAGCGGCCGCAGGCCGCCGCCACGACCGACCTCGTCAACCGGCTCGCCGACGACGTCCTGCCGCAGGCGGTGTCCGGCACCGCGGCCAAGGGCTATGTGACCGGGGAGACGGCGTCTCAGGTGGACTTCCGCGACATCATCGCGAACCGGCTCCCTGTGATCATCGCGGTCGTCGTCGGCCTGGCCTTCCTCATCATCCTCATGGTCTTCCGCGGCGTCCTGGTGGCCCTCAAGGCGGCGGTGCTCAACCTCCTGTCGATCGGGGCCTCGTACGGGATCGTCGTGGCGGTCTTCCAGTGGGGCTGGGGAGGGCCCGGGCTCGGCGTCTCCGGGAAGGTGCCGATCGAGAGCTACGTGCCGATGATGATGTTCGCCATCATCTTCGGTCTGAGCATGGACTACGAGGTGTTCCTGCTGTCCCGCGTCCACGAGGCGTGGGAGCGGACCCGGGACAGCAGGGGCAGCGTCGCCCGCGCGCTGGAGATCACAGCCCGGGTGATCACCTGCGCCGCGCTCATCATGGTGAGCGTCTTCGCGGCGTTCATCATCAGCAACAACATCGTGATCAAGATGCTCGGCCTCGGTCTGGCCGTCAGCGTGCTCATCGACGCTACCGTCGTCCGCCTGCTCCTCGTACCCGCCGTGATGACGCTGCTCGGCCGGAGCGCCTGGTGGATCCCACGGTGGCTGGACCGGATCATGCCCCGGGTGAGCGCGGAAGGGGAGTGACGCGTCGGCGTATACGCTCGCGCATGGAGCCGAGCCTCTCGGCCATGGCCCGTCTCGCCCCGGCGGCGATTCACTGTCGGTATGAGCGGTACGACAGGAACCCGCCCCCAACTGGCCCTGGAGACAGTGATGGAGCTGACCCGGAACGCCGCACTGCTCGCGGCCACGATCACCATGGGGCTCATGGCCGGGCTCTTCTACGCCTTCGCCATCTCCGTCATGCCGGGTCTCGGCCGGACGGACGACCGGACCTTCGTCGACGCGATGCAGAAGATGAACGCCGCGATCCTGAACGGCTGGTTCGCGATCGGCTTCGCGGGCGCGCTGGTGCTGACCGCCCTGGCCGTGGCACTGCACATCCCCGGGGACGGGCGGGCGCCGCTGCCCTGGGCCGTGGCGGCACTCGTCCTGTACGGAGCGGTGCTCGTCATCACCTTTGCCATCAACGTGCCGCTGAACAACGAGCTCGAGGCGGCCGGAGACGTCCACCGGAGCGCCGATGTCGCGGCGGTCCGCGAGCGGTTCGAAGCGACGTGGGTCCGCTGGAACATCGTCCGTGCGGTGCTGAACACCGGCGCCCTCGGCTGCCTCGCCTGGGCCCTGGTGCTGCGCGGGCGAGCGTAAGCGCGCCGCCCGCGCACGGCCGGTCCTCGCCCGCATCACGGTCTGCGCGCCGCCGGTGCGAACAGGCCCTCCGGGTCGTACGCGGCGCGGATCCGCTCGAGACGCTCCTCGTGCGAGCCGAAGACCGCGTCCCGCAGCTCCTGCGCATCCTCCCCGAGCCCGGCGAAGTTGACGTACGTCCCGCCGGTCGAGAACGGCTTCAGCGCGTCCCACGCCGAGCGCGACCAGCCGATCGCCGCCTCGTCCAGCGCCGGGTCCTGCCAGCCCGAGTCGAAGCTCACGTTGTAGCGCGCGGACCGGTGCGCGAATGCGCTGTCGTCGGGGCCGACGCGGGCCACCGCGCCGCCCAGCGTCCGGACGACGGTCAGGCTCTCGGGCGTCGGCCGCCGGGAGTCCCAGTCGACGATGGTCCTGATGGCCTCGTCGGTCAGCTCGTCCAGGAAGAGCGACTTCATGAAGTAGCGGTCCCCGTCGGGGAACAGCCCGTCGTTCGCGCTCTGCAGCGCGACGTACGGAACGGTTGCGCTCATGTCGATGAGCGGCGGGCCGAGTTCGCGCTGCGGCGCCAGCGCGGTGGTGGCTTCTGCGCACGGCGGGCCCGCGTACACGGCGGCCGTGAACACGACACTCGACCCGTGCAGCTCCTGCGGGATCGCGGGGTCGGGAGGGACGCTCCAGAGCAGGATCTCCGGCGTGACCGTCTCCGGCGTGGCGTCCGTGGCGTCGCGCCAGGCCCGCAGGACGGCCTCGGCCCGTTCGTACGGGTGGAGCATCAGCGCCGTGGCGACCTCGGGGCCGAGCGGGTGGAGGCCGAACTCGAAGGACGTGACCACCCCGATGCCCCGGCCTCCGCCGCGCGCCGCCCAGAGCAGGTCGGGCTCCTGGTCACGGTCGGCCGTGCGCACCGTGCCGTCCGCGGTGACGATCTCGAGCGAGCGGAGCGTGTCGCAGCTGAGCCCGAAGGCCCGCATCACCAGCCCGAGACCGCCGCCGAGCGTCAGCCCGGCGATCCCGGTGACCGAGATCTCCCCGCCCGGCGTGGCCAGCCCGAACAGCTGGGTCTCGCGGTCCAGTTCGCCCCAGGTCACGCCTGCCTGCGCCCGCGCGGTTCGGGCGGCGGGGTCGACGTGCACGCCCTTCATCCGCGAGAGGTCGATCACCAGCCCGTCGTCGCAGACCGCGCTGCCCGCCACCTGGTGCCCGCCACCACGGATGCTGACGACGGGGCGGTGCTTGCGCGCGACCTGGACCGCATCGACGACGTCCGTCGTGCCGGAGCAGCGGGCGACGAGCGCGGGGCGGCGGTCGATCAGGCCGTTCCATACGGCGCGGGCCTCGTCGTAGCCGGGATGCCCGCGGTCGATCACCTCACCCCGGAGCGAGGAGCGGAGCTGATCGGCGATCTCCGCGATCCCCGGCTCCGCAGCGGCTGTCGATGCGGCCCTCTGCTCGTTCGACATGGGCGGTCACCTCTCCCGGTGGGTGCGCGCTGCTCGCCGCCGCTGTCCTTGCTTCCCCCTTCCTTCCACGCTAGGCGGGAGCTGTCGGGCCCGCATGCGGGCCCGACAGCTCCTCAGGGAGCACCACAAACGCCGGTCTCAGGACGGCTGGACGGGCTCGGCGGGCTCGGCGTGCTCGGCCGGACCGACGGCCTCGACCGGCTGCCGGAGCTCGGTCCACCCCGTGGTCCTGGCCGCCCTCACACTCGAGGCAGAGCTCGTGCGCGTAACCGGCCGAGACGGTGACCGCCTCGCCGCCGTCCGGGGAGTCCGCGTAGTACGCGATGTTCGGTCCGGTCGGTGTCCCGCCGGCCGCGGCGAGTGCTGAACGGGTCGACGCGGGCCGGGTGGAGCAGCCCGATCGCGTCGTAGTGGCGCGGGATGGACGTAAGAGATCCGTAACGGGCTCGCCGCGGGCGGGCGGGTGCCATGACGCGTTGAATGGGGAGCAGGACGACGGAGTCGACTCCCCGGAAGCTGGAGACGGTCATGCATCGCTTGCTGCGCCTGCTGCGCCACCCTGTGGTCATCGGTGTGCTGGTCATCGGCCTGATCGGCGCCGGGTTCGGGCTGTACTGGTTCCAGCCGTGGAAGCTGTGGATGGACGAGACGGTGCAGGAGGATCTGCCGTCGGCCGTCGCGACGCCGGAGGCGCAGGACGCATCGCCCCGGCCGGCAGGCCCCAGGACGCTGGCCACCGGCGAGCTGATCAGCCATGAGCACTCCACCAGCGGCACGGTGCGGATTCTCGAGGGAGCCGACGGGTCCCGGGTGCTGCGACTGGAGGACCTGGACACCAGCAACGGTCCCGACCTCCACGTCTGGCTCACCGATGCCCCGGTGAAGCCCGGCGAGGACGGCTGGCACGTCTTCGACGACGGCGCCTACGAGGACCTGGGTGAGCTCAAGGGCAACAAGGGCGACCAGAACTACCGGCTGCCGGACGACGCCGACCTGAACCGGTTCACGAGCGTGACCATCTGGTGCGACCGTTTCGACGTCTCCTTCGGAGCGGCCGAGCTCGCCCGTACGTGATCCCTGCCTGATCCGTACGTGATCCCGGTCCGTCCTGCCGCAGGCCGCGGCTTCTGGTGCACGATGGTGCGCCGGAGCAGGCGGAACAGGCGGGGCAGGCGGCGAGGGAGGACCGTATGGCCGGGAACGACGGCGGCCAGGGGCGCGTCCTGGTGGTCGACGACGATGCGGCGATCCGCAGGTCGCTCGAGCGGGGCTTGAGGCTGCGCGGCTTCTCCGTGGCGCTGGCCGACGGTGGTCACCCGGCGCTGAGCAGCGTACGGACCCTGCCGCCCGATGTGATCGTGCTCGACATCTCGATGCCCGACCTGAGCGGGATCGAGGTGTGCCGCAGGCTCCGCGAGGACGGGAACGACGTACCCGTACTGATGCTGTCCGCCCTGGACGAGACCGGCGACCGGATCGCGGGGCTGCAGGCGGGTGGTGACGACTACCTCGTCAAGCCGTTCGCGCTGCAGGAGCTGGTGCTGCGCCTGCAGGCTCTGCTGCGCCGCCGTCCGGCCAGGGCCGGCGACGAGGCCGTACGGGTCGGCGGCCTGCTCATGGACCCGGCGGCGCGCGCGGCTCGGCTGGACGGCGCGCCGCTCGCACTCACCCGGCGCGAGTTCGAGCTCCTCGAAGTGCTCGCCCGCAACGCCGGCATCGTGCTCACCCGCGACCAGCTCCTGGACCGGGTCTGGGGCTACGACTTCGAGGTGCGCACCGACGCCGTCGACACGTTCGTCAGCTATCTGCGGCGCAAGCTCGAATCCGGCGGACGGCCCCGGATCATCCATACGGTGCGGGGTGTCGGCTTCGTCCTGCGCGACGACGCCCGCGGGGAGGGCCGGTGAAGCTCTCCACGCGGATCGCGCTCGCCGTCGGAGCCGTCGTACCCCTGCTCGTACTGGCCGCGGGCTGGCTGCTGCTGCGGCTGGTCGCGGCCGACCTGCACGCCCAGCAGGACGCCCACCTCCGCGCTCGCGCGGCCGCCGTCACCAAGGACGCCCGCCGCCTGCTGCGCGCCGCCGCCCTCGACCGCCCGCCGGCCGTGGAGCAGACCCGCGAGCGGCGCCTGTACGCCTCCGCGCTCGACGTCGGCATCCGGCTCATCGGCCCCGAGGGCACCGCGTCCGGCGGACCGCAGCCCGACCCGTCCGTGGCGCTCCCTGCCAGCGCCCCCGCGCCCGTCACGCTGCGCGCCGGGGGCGAGAGCTGGCGGGCCCTCTCGGTTCAGGTGACCGGGGCGCGGAAGGGTGTCGCGGGCACCCTGTGGCTGTTCTCCCCGGACACGGCGGGCGAGGCCCAACTCGGCCTCGTACGCAGGCGGGTGGTCACCGTCGCGCTGCTCGCCGCGCCGCTGTCCGGGCTGCTGGCCTGGGCCGTCGCCTCCCGCGCCGCCCGCCCGCTGCGCCTGCTGCAGCAGCGCACCAGCGGCCTCGACCCCAGATCCACGACGACCCGGCCGGTGCACGCCCCGACGGGGGTCGGCGAGGTCGACGACCTGGCCCGTACGCTGCGGACGGTGCTCGCCCGGTACGACGAGCAGGCGGCCCGTACGGCGGAGGCGCTGGCCACCGCGCGGTCCTTCTCGGCGGCGGCGTCGCACGAGCTGCGGACCCCGCTGATGAGCATGCAGACCAACCTGGAGATCCTGGACGACCACCCCGGTCTTGCGGCGGCCGAGCGGGACGAGGTGCTCGCGGACCTCCGGCGGGAACACGCGCGGCTGCTCGGCCTGCTCGTCATGCTGCGCGAACTCGGCAGAGGCGACCTGGTGGAGGCGGAGGCATTCGGTCCTGTGGACCTGGCGGAGGTCCTCGACGCATCGGCCGGGGACCTGCGGCGCAGGCACCCCGAGGCGCGGATCGAGGTGGACGGCGTGCCGGGGCTGTGGGTCTACGGCTGGGAGCCGGGGCTGCGCACCGTCGTCGACAACCTTCTGACCAACGCGCTGGTGCACGGGCGGAAGGGCGACCGGGCGGCGGAGGTGGCGGCCGTGCTGTGGGCGGAGGCGGAGGCGGGCGTGCCGGTTGCGGTCCTGACGGTGGACGACCGGGGGCCCGGCATACCGCCGCAGTCGCGGGGCGCGGTCTTCGAGCGGTTCCAGCGGCGCCCGGACAGCCCCGGCTCGGGCCTCGGACTCACGCTCGTCGCCCAGCAGATCGCGCTGCACCGGGGGCGGATACGGGTCCTCGACCGGCCGGCGGGCCCAGGAACCCGTATCGAGGTCCGCATTCCCCTCCAGGACGGGCCGCCGGACACCGAAGCGACGCTGCCGCTGCGGCGCGACTGGATGATCGGAACGGCGGCGACCGCGGCGACCGCGGCGAGCGCCGCGACTGCGGAGTCTGCGACCGCGGAGTCTGCGACCGCCGCGCGGCCGCAGGCTGCGGGCGGGAGACCGACTGCGGGCGGGCCACAGAGTTTCCACAAAGACGGTTCCTAGCGTTCCGGGTTGCGGGCAGCCGCCCGCCTCGGACATGGAGGGACAGTCATGCCAAGGAAGCCCAGGACCAGGTCAGTTGCCGTCGCTCTCGCCGCCCTCACCACCACCGGCGTCCTGCTGGGCGTGGCGGGGACCGCCGTGGCGGGCGGCGGGGACGGCGGTACGCCGTCGGCGAGCGCGGCGCGGACCGCGGACGGCGAGGGGGCCGGGGACGGCGCCCGGGCGCTGTGCAAGCACGCACCCAAGATCGACAAGCGCATCGAGCGCGCACTGCACCGGCTGAGCGCGGGCGCGGCGAAGCGCGGCTCGATCGCCCGGCTCGAAAAGCGGGTGGCGAACGCCAAGGCGGCGGGCCACGACGAGATCGAGACCTACCTGAACCACAAACTCACGTTCCGCCGCTCCCTCGTCCCCACGCTCGAGCAGCGCCAGAAGGACCTGACCGAAGTCAGGAAGTGGTGCCGCGAGAATCGCCGCGAGAGTCGATGACGCGCCGGATCTTGCCCACCGAGCGTTCCAGGGTCTCCGGGTCGACCACGCAGACCTCGACGCTCACCCCGATCCCGTCCTTGACGCCCTGCACGATCGCGGCGGCGGCGGCGTCGCGCTGATCGCGGGTGGCGCCGGGGCGGGCCTCGGCCCGTACGGTCATGTGGTCCATCCGCCCCTGGCGGGTGAGGTGCAGCTGGAAGTGCGGGGCGACACCCGGCGTACGGAGGATGATCTCCTCGATCTGGCTGGGGAACAGGTTCACCCCAC
Organism: Streptomyces sp. 7N604; assembly: GCF_052245475.1. NCBI lineage: Bacteria > Bacillati > Actinomycetota > Actinomycetes > Kitasatosporales > Streptomycetaceae > Streptomyces > Streptomyces sp. 7N604. The sequence goes on from NZ_JBQQBX010000011.1 coordinate 84,765, forward strand.
GCAGAATGATCATGTCGTCGCAGCGTCCGGTGATCTTCTCGATCCGGCGGAAGGCGGGTCGTGCGGTGCCGGGCAGCAGGCGCGTGAGGTCCCGCGTGCGGTAGCGGACGACCGGCATCGCCTCCTTGGTGAGCGAGGTGAAGACCAGCTCGCCCTCCGCCCCCTCGGTCATCACCTCGTCGGTGACCGGGTCGACGACCTCCGGGTAGAAGTGGTCCTCCCACACGTGCAGCCCGTCCTTGGTCTCCACGCACTCCTGCGCGACACCTGGGCCGATGACCTCGGACAGGCCGTATATGTCCACGGCGTGCAGGTCGAGGCGCTCCTCGATCTCGCGGCGCATCTCCTCGGTCCACGGTTCGGCGCCGAAGATGCCGACCTTGAGGGAGGTGGAGCGTGGGTCGATGCCCTGGCGCTCGAACTCGTCGAGGATCGTCAGCATGTAGGAGGGCGTGACCATGATGATCTCGGGCCGGAAGTCCTGGATGATCTGCACCTGGCGGGCGGTCACGCCGCCGGAGGCGGGGACGACGGTGCAGCCGAGCCGCTCGGCTCCGTAGTGCGCGCCGAGGCCGCCGGTGAACAGGCCGTAGCCGTACGAGATGTGCACTTTGTCGCCCGCCCTGCCGCCTGCGGCGCGGATGGAACGGGCGACCACATCGGCCCACATGGACAGGTCGTTCTCGGTGTAGCCGACCACGGTCGGGCGGCCGGTGGTGCCGCTGGAGGCGTGGATGCGCCGGATCTCGCTGTCGGGCACGGCGAACATGCCGAAGGGGTAGGTGTCCCGCAGATCGGCCTTGGTGGTGAAGGGGAAGCGGGCGAGGTCGGCGAGCGTACGGCAGTCCTCGGGCCGGACGCCTGCCGCGTCGAACTTCCGCCGGTACAGCTCGACGTGGGCGTACGCGTGCTTCAAGGTCGCCTGCAGTCGGGCGAGCTGGTGGGCCCTCAGCTCGTCCGGGCTCATCCGCTCGGCGGCGTCCAGCTCGCCGCCATCCGGCGCGGCACCGAGTCGCCCCGCCCGGCCCTGGCCTGTCCGGCCCGCCCGGTGCGTTCGGTCCGTTCGGTCCGTTCGGTCCGACGTGATTCTCATGCGGCTCCACCACCTCGTATCCCGACCGACCGTTCGGTGTGGCTCGGCCCAGTAATCCAGCCCCGCGCCCACCTGTCAAGGCCGACCGCGCGCCACTTCGAGCAGGCCGAAGCACACGCCCATCGAAGCCTGGCCCTGCTCCGCCCGCACATGCATCGCACCCGAGCCATTACCACCGCCCGGCTCGCCCACGCCCAACTCGGACAAGGCGACATCGAACCCGCCATCGCCACCGCGATGTCCATTCCCGCCGATGTCTTCACCCGCCACCCACGCGTCACCAGAATGCTCGGCAACTTCGGCATCAAGCTCCACGCCGCTGCACCGTCCAGCTCGCCACCCGCACCTGGGACCAGTACGCCCACGACTCCCGGAGGAACAAGGCGTGACCATCAACGGCATCGATCTGCGCCACGCCCTCGACGTGGAACCCGTATGGCACGAGCTCATTGAGGTGTATGCCGAAGTGCGTGCCGATCAGCTTCACCAACCGCACTACTCAGTGGAGCGGTACGGCGAGCGGCTGGCCCGGCACGCCTCGGAGCCCGGCTGGGAGGCCGTTATCGCCTACGACGGCGAAGAGCCGGTGGGATACGCATACGTCAACACCCTTCAACCGGACGACCGTTGGTGGAGGCGTATGACCACCCCCTGCCCGACGGATGCACCGACATCTCCACCGTGGCATTGAAGGAGATCATGCTCCGAGCGCCCTGCCGCGGCACCGGCATCGCCCTGCGAATTCATGACGAGCTCCTCGCGCATCGGCCGGAGGAGCAGGTATCCCTTCTGGTGAACCCGCAGGCGGGGCACGGGAAGGTGAAGGCGCTGTACGAGTCGTGGGGCTACGAGACGATCAGCGAGCAGCAGCCTTCCGCCGACGGACCGGTTCTCACCGCCAAGCTGCGCGCCATCCGTGCTGCCGCACCGGCTCCCGGCGGCACACCCGCCGAGTAGCTGCAAGTCGCAGGGCTGAGGCCGGGCCACATACACCCCGGACCCGACCTCGGTCTCCTCTTCCGCGGGGCGGGAAACCTGGCGCCCGGTTCCCGGCGGCGCCTCGCGCTGTCAGTCCTGGCGCAGGCGCCAGAGCGGGGGCGCGTACTGCTCGGGGCGGGTGCGGATCAGGAGGTCGCGCAGGGGCAGCCGCTGGGAGCCGGGGATGCCGAGGACCTCGGTGATGCGGCGGAAGGAGGTGTGTGTGGCGCCACGCGCGCGTGCCTCGCTCTCGAACGCGTCGAGCCGCTCCAGAACCGCGTCGCGATCGAGCTCCGCGGGCGGCTCCTGCGTGAGCCGCACCGCTGCCGCCGACCGTTCGCGCTCGTAGTCGATCTCCGAGTAGCCGCAGATCTCCCGGCTGTGCCGCTCGGCCTCGTCGAGGCTGGTCGACGCGAGGACGGCGCGGGCGAGCCGGTTCCTGCGCAGTGCCCCGCCGAGGTTGGCCTCGTGGACCGCCGGGCTCTCGTCGGTGAGCGGCACCAGCAGCCCGGCGCCCCGGACTTCGCAGAGGCCGCGCTCCCCGCGTGCCGTGGCCGAGAGCATGGCGGCGGCCTCGGACGGGTGCCACTCCAGCACCCGGCCCGCGGCCTCGACCTGCCGCGGGCCGAGTGTGAGCAGCCGCCTGCCGAGCCGCTCGCGGAGTACGTCCACCGGGATCTCGCCGTCCAGACCCGGACCCGCGACGAGGAGCCGGACGGGCGCGTCGAGCCGGGAGCAGGCCGCGAGGGACAGGGCATCGGCCAGCGGGCTCTGGAGCGTGGGCTCGTCACCGCGGGCGAGGATGTCGCCGCCGACGTCGAACAGGTCGACCGAGCCGGGCGTCAGGTGCGCGATGAGCTCCTCGAGCCCGCGCGTCATGCCCTCGACCCCTTGGAAGGGGTCGATGAGCGCGAAGGTGTGCGGCAGTTCGGCGGCCAGGCGGGGGAGGGTGGAGCCCGCGGGCGGTACGGGTGCGGCGTCGGCGGGCACGGCCCGGACGCCGGGCGCGAGCGGGCGCAGCCCGGTGAAGTCGGCAGGCCCGCGCGGGCCGGGGACCGGGTCGACCAGGAGGCGGTCCCAGGCGTACGTGAGGATCACCGCCGGGCGGTCGTCGTCCCCGTACAGCGCGGCGTGCAGCATCGCGGCGGCGACAGCATCACCACCGCCTCCCGCCGCCACGATCAAACGCGTCACGCGGCCAGCGTACGGGGGCGGCGGGCACCGCACCCGTACGTCGGCGGCGGCGGTGACGCCGGCTCCGGTCGTAGCCACAGCGTGTGCAACCGCCACGTCACTCGCGCCGGCTTCCCCCGGATGGCTCCCTGGCGGAATCCCGTTGACGAATGTCAGTCCAGCCACTGCTGCGGGTGGAAGGCCGCCTATGAGTGTCTTCGGGGCAATCCACCTCGCCCCAGGGCCAGATGGCTTCCCAGAGAAGGGCAGATCCCGACATGGCCGTCATCGGCGGCCGGGCGGGCAAGGCCAGGCGGGTAAGACCGGGCCAGCGTGCCTGAGCACGCCTTTGGGCAGCGCTTCAGGTGCTACGAGGGGGCGCGTACTGCTGGTGCGCTGCTGCGAGTCGTCTCGTGCGCCTGTGTGGGCGGTGGTCACTGTGTGAATGCATCTGACTGCAAAGGGTGATCGGCTCTGGAGTGGGCGGCCGGCGTCAGGGCACTTCTCAAGGCTGTGTGGATCACCCGTGGATCGCCCGGAAACGCGAGGTGCGACGATGTCGTTGCTGTCCCGGATGCCCGCCTCGGCGGTGATCGACCCCGTCGGCGGGTACGAGCTGCCCGCCGCTGAATACGCCGATCCGCGGGTGCGCCGGGCCGTCACGGTGGCCGGAACCGCAAGCACGCTCGTGAACGACCTGTACTCGCTGACCAAGGAACACCAGGCCTCCGGGCTGGACTTCAACCTGCCCACGGTCATCGCCGCCGAGGAGAAGTGCTCGCTGCGGGAGGCGGTCGAGCGGAGCGTCCGGATCCACGACGAGCTGGTGCGCGCCTTCGATGCGGAGGCGGCGGCCATCGCCTTCACCGGTTCCCCGGCCCTGCGCCGCTTCCTGTCGGGGGTGTGGGCCTGGCTCGGCGGCAACCGCGAGTGGCACGCGGGCAGTGCCCGTTACGGCGGTGAAGCGAGCCGCACATGAGCGGCGCGCTCCGAGGCCTAGCCGCCGACCCGGCCCCGGCCCCGGACTTAGCCCCGGACCTGGCCCCGGCCCCCGACTTAGCCTCAGCCCCGGCCTCCGACCCGGCCTCAGCCCCGGCCTCCGACCCGGCCTCAGCCCCGGCCTCCGACCCGGCCTCAGCCCCGGCCTCCGACCCGGCCTCCGACCCGGCCTCCGCCCCGGCCTCCGACCCGGCCTCCGCCCCGGCCTCAGGCCTGGCGCCCGGCCCGGCCTCAGGCCCGGCCTTGGACCTGATCTCCGACCCGACCTCCGACCTGGCACAGGACCTGGCCCTGGCTCTGGCCCTGGACCTGGCCCTCGATCTGATCCGAGGCTGCCCTCGGCCGGAGGACCGCAGCCCGACGAACGAAGGAGTCACCCCCATGGCCGCGACCACTCCCTCCACCACCGGCGCGACCCATGCCTCCGCCACCTCCGCCGCTCCCGCCGCCACCCCCTCCGCCGCAGGGGTCCTGCGCACCGCGTACCAGAAGGCCGTAGCGGCGTACTGGGACAACAAGCAGCAGGATCCGGTCAACCTCCGGCTCGGCGGCATCGACGGCCTCTACCACCACCACTACGGCATCGGCGACTACGACCCCTCCGTGCTGGAGGGCCCGGAGGACACCTGGGACGACCGCATCATCGAGGAGATGCACCGGCTGGAAACGGCACAGGCGGACGTTCTTCTCGACCACCTGGGGGCCATCTCACCCAGCGACCGGCTGCTCGACGCAGGCTCCGGCCGGGGCGGCACCAGCTTCATGGCCCATCAGCGCTACGGCTGCCAGGTGGACGGTGTGTCGATCTCCGAGTACCAGGTCGGCTTCGCCAACGACCAGGCGGCGGAGCGCGGCGTGGACGACCGGGTGCGGTTCCACGTCCGCAACATGCTGGACACCGGCTTCGAGGCCGGCTCCCGCCGGGCCGTCTGGACCAACGAAACCACCATGTACGTGGACCTGTTCGAGCTCTTCGACGAGTTCGCCCGCGTGCTGGAGTACGGCGGCCGCTACGTCTGCATCACCGGCTGCTACAACGACGTGACCGGCGGCCGCTCCAAGGCCGTGAGCCGCATCGACGAGCACTACACGTGCAACATCCACCCCAGGAGCGAGTACTTCAGGGCGCTTGCGGCCAACGGCTTCGTCCCGATCAACGTGATCGACCTGACGGCCCAGACGATCCCTTACTGGGAGCTGCGCGCGGAGTCCTCGGTGGCGACGGGCATCGAGGACCCTTTCCTCACCGCGTACCGGGAGGGCAGCTTCCACTACCTGCTCATCGCCGCCGACCGTATCTGAGCCCGACGACGTGGCCGCTGCGTCGTTCAGTCGTACGTACTCCCGAAGCGCGGTGACCAGTTGCCGCCTTTCCCCATGTCTCGTCGTCGAAGTACATCCACACCGGCTCGTTCAGCGTGCTCGGACGCGCGGCTGAACGGTTGAGGGGACCGAACACCGCGTACTGCTCGCGCGGAGAGCGCCCCGCGGGTGGCTGCGAGCGGGGGGCGCACGCGTGGGGTGGTCCCTTCGGTCCCCCACGTGACCTGGCGGATGCGGCATCACCTCCCCGGGGGGCGTGCGAAGTGCCGTGGTGCCCGCAACGCCGGCCGGAAGCCGCCCGGAGCGGCGAGTCACCGGGCTCCATGAGTAATAATCAACGTGTGGTGAATTCCTTGGACCCGCTCGACGTCCTGGTCGTCGGCGGCGGCCCGACGGGCCTCGCGCTGGCCGCGCAGCTGGAGCGCTACGGGGTCCGGTTCCGGGTGGTGGACCGACAGCCGGACCGGGTGCACGAATCGCGTGCGCTCGCCGTGCAGCCCCGCACTCTGGAGGTGCTCGCCGGGGTCGGCGGAGTCGCCGAGGAGATGGTGGAACGCGGCAACCGGGCCGTACGGCTCCAGATGCACGTCGGTGAACGGGCGGTTCCGGTGCGGCTGTTCGACATCGGCGTCGAGGACACCGCGTACCCGTACCTCCTCTTCCTCTCCCAGGCCGAGACCGAGCGCATCCTCGGCGACCACCTCGGCGGGCGGGGAGTGCGCGTGGAGCGCGGCACGGAGCTCCTCGATTTCGACGCCGACCTCGACGCCGCCCGCGACTCCGGCCTCGCGCCCGACGCGCCAGGCGACGCGGTCATCTGCACGCTGCGGCACGGCGACGGGAGCGAGGAAACCGTTGCGGCCCGGTACGTGGTCGGCTGCGACGGTGCCCACAGCAGGGTGCGGCAGGCGGCCGGTATCCCCTTCGAGGGCCGCGCCTACCCGCAGACGTTCGTGCTGGCCGACCTGGAGGCCGACGGCATCGAGCCCGGCTGGGCGCACGCCTTCCTGTCCCCCCGTGGCCTGCTGCTCTTCTTCCCGCTGGAAGCTCCGGCGACCTGGCGCCTGCTGGCCATGCGACCCGCCTGCGACACCACGCCCGTGGAGCGGCCTGTGGAGCTGGCGGAGGTGCAGCGGCTCGCGGACGCCTACACGGGGGCGAGTGTCCGGCTGCGCGATCCGGTGTGGATGACCAACTTCCGGCTCCACAACCGCGGGGCCCGCGACTACCGGGCGGGCCGGGTGTTCCTGGCGGGCGACGCCGCCCACATCCACAGCCCGGCCGGTGCGCAGGGCATGAACACCGGTATCCAGGACGCCGTGAACCTCGGCTGGAAGCTCGGACTGGTCTCGGCGGGCCGGGCGAGGCCCGAGTTGCTCGACACCTACGAACCGGAGCGGGCGCCGGTCGGCCGGAACGTCCTGCGCTTCACCGACCGGGCGTTCACCATCGGCACGTCCACCCATCCCCTCGTACGGTTCGCCCGCACGCAGGTCGCGCCCCGTCTGATGCCGTTGGCCCTGCGGATCAGGGCCGGGCGGGCGTACGGGCTGCGCACCGTCACACAGCTGCGTATCCACTACCGGTCGAGCCCTGTGTCGCAGGACGGGCCCGGGGCGCCGCGCCGAGGGCCCCGGGCGGGCGACCGGCTGCCGGACGCACCCGTCTCCGCGGACGGCAGGCCGACCACGCTCCACCGCGAACTCGCCGCTCCCGGCCATCACTTGTTGCTGTGCGGCCGCGCCCGTGCCTTCGCCCACGACCATGCCGATGCAGATGCCCTTGCCGATGTCTGGCCTGCCGGGCACGGTCCCAGCGCGCTCACTGGGCACCTGCTCAGCCCCGACCCCACGCCTGGCGGCCTCCATGATCTCGACGGCCTCGCGCTGCGCCGCCTCGGGCTGTCCGCCGACCGGACGGGTCACTACCTGATCCGCCCGGACGGCCACATCGGCTACCGCGCGGGCGGAACGGACCTCTCCGGTCTGCGCGACTACCTGAGCGCGTGGCGGCTGACCTAGCCGAACGTGGGGTCCGGATCCAGGTCCGGGCCGGATCCGGGCCGGGTCCGGGGCCGGGGCCGGGCTCCGCGCCCGTACGTGCAGGCGGCTCAGCAGACGACTGAGCGAGCCGCCCCACACAGGCGGGAGGCCGCGATGGCCGACTGCGCCAGTCCGCGGTGACCGGGTGACCTGGGCACCCCGGCACCGAGATGCCTGCCGGGCCGGGCTGTGGAAACGTGGAAGTGCATACCGCCGATCGGGCGAAGCCCGGCCGACGGGCAGGAAATGCTGGCAAAGGAGCCACCCATGACCAGTCATGTAGGTGGGGCTCGAGCAGGCGGCGCTGCCCGAAGTTCCGTCACCAGTGGACCCGTGAGCGGATGGATCGTCTTCGCCGGAGTCATGATGATCTTCGGTGGGCTCATGGCCCTCTTCGCGGGGATCGCCGCCATAGCCGAGGACGACGTCTTCGTCGCCACACGCAACTACGCATTCGAATACGACCTCACCGGCTGGGGTTTCATCCACCTGATCCTGGGCGCCGTGATCGTCGTCGCGGGCTTCGCGCTCTTCACCGGAGCGCTGTGGGCGCGGGCCGTAGGTGTCGTCCTCGCGGGGCTCGGCGCGCTGTCGAACTTCCTGTGGATCCCCTACGCGCCGTTCTGGGCCCTGACGCTCCTCGCCATCGACATCTTCGTCATCTGCGCTCTGTGCGCGGCACCACGGCGTTCCGTGACCGGGGCCGAACCCGGGGCCGGGGCCCGGCCCGGGACCGCGGCCTGACCGTCTGTGCCGCGATCATGGCTTCCGACCTGGCCGCCACCCGCGCTCGGCCCTCACCGCCCACCTCTGCGGGGACGCGCACCTGCTGAACTTCTGGGAGTGGGACGTCAAACGGCTGGCGGCCAGCCTGGTGATCGCGGCGCGGGAGAGCGGCTTCACGGACTCGGAACGCGCCGCGATCGTCCGCGCCATGGTCCGGTCCCACCGCGAGTGGATGCAGGAACTGGCCGCCCTGGGCCATCTCGCGGTCTGGTGCGCCCATGTGGATGCGGACGATATCCAGGCCGTCGCATCCGAGCAGCTCGACAAGAGGACCAGCTGCTGCCGCAGGCCAAGGCGGCCGACCAGTCGGTGCTCCCGCGGTACGTCGACCAGGGCGCGTACGCGACGCAGGGGACCCGCACGACGTACGGGACGGATGCGCCACCGGCGACGGCGCACGCGGCGCACGTGACGTACGCGAACCAGGGAGAGCGGGTTGTCGAAGGTCAGCGGCTGATGGAGGCCGCCTCCGACTGGCGTCCCCGGTTCCGCCAGGCCGGGCGTTGACATGCAGCCATCCGGCTGCCTATGGTTTAGGCAGCCGGATGGCTGCATGTTCGGAGGATGGCGATAGATGGACGAGGTGTTCAAGGCGCTGGCCGATGCCAGCCGACGGCGGCTGCTCGACAGCTTGAACGCCCGCAACGGGCAGAGTCTGCGGGAGCTGTGCGCCGGTCTCGACATGGCCCGGCAGTCGGTCAGCAAGCATCTGGCGGTGCTGGAGGCGGCCGACCTGGTGACCACGGTGTGGCGTGGCCGGGAGAAGCTGCACTACCTCAACGCCGCGCCGATCAATGCCATCGCCGAGCGCTGGATCGACCAGTACGACCGCGAGCGGGTGCGCGCACTCGCCGACTTGAAGACAGCATTGGAGCTGGCACCCATGGCTGGCAACGCGTTCGCGTACACGACCTACATCAACACCACGCCGGAACGGCTCTGGCAGGCGCTGACCGACCCGGCTTTCACCCGTCGCTACTGGGGGGTGGCCTTCGAGACGGACTGGAAGGCCGGATCGCCGATGATCTGGGACGAGCGGGGGGCGAAGACCGCCGATCCTGCTCAGGTCGTCCTCGAGTCCGAGCCCTGCCGCCGGCTGTCCTACACCTGGCACACCTTCACGCCGGAGTGGGCCGAGGCCGCCGGCGTGAGCGACGAGGTACTGACCAAGGTGGTCGAGGAGCGCCGGTCGAAGGTGACCTTCGAGATCGAACCACTCGGGCAGATGGTCAAGCTGACCGTCGTACACGACGGCTTCGAGCCGGGCAGCACCGTGCTGGAGATGGTCGGCGAAGGCTGGCCGCAGCTCCTGTGCGACCTCAAGACCCTGCTCGAAACCGGCGAACCCCTGCCGACGCCCGACCGCGTCGGCCAGGGCGCGTGATCGGGCCACGACGTGGTCAGTCCTGGGGGCGGAGCAGGGCCCAGCGGGGCGGGACGGCTGGTGAGCTCTGATCGAGGCGCCCTGCCACAGGCTTTGACCGGCCTTCCCGGCGGGACGTTCCTGGCGCCCTGGCTGCTGATCACCGCGGCGCCGTTCGCGGCCTCAGCCGTCTGGCTGGTGGTCAGCGCAAGGTGTCGAGGGCCGCGAGGATGTCGGCCGGTTCGGCGCGGGCGGTGTAGTCGGAGTTCACGAAGGCCCAGCGGATCTCGTCCTCGCGGTCGATGACGTACGTGGCGGGGATGGGCAGGGTGCGGGCGTGTCCGCCGTTGACTCGCTGGAGGTCGAAGCCCAGGGAGTCGTAGGCGGCAGCCAGGTCCTCGGGAAGGTCGAAGGCGAGCCCGTACTGCTTGGCGAGGTCGGATCCCACGTCGCTGAGGACGTCGAAGGCCAGCTGGTGCTTCTCGCTCAGGGACAGCGACTCGTCCGGGATCTGCGGGGAGACGGCGACCAACTGTGCGCCGCGGGCGGTCAGTTCGTGATGGTGCTGCTGCAGGGCCCTCAGCTCCAGGTTGCAGAACGGGCACCAGGCGCCGCGGTAGAAGCTGAGCACGACGTGCCCCTGCGCGAGGAGATCGTCCAGGTTCACGGTCTGCCCGGTTGCCGAGGGCAGGCTGAAGCGGGGGGCCTGTACGCCCACGCCGAGCGCTCGCTCGGCCTGCCCGGACTCCGCGAGGTCGCGGGCGGCCCGGTTCATGACCTCCCGTATGGCGGGCGGGATGTGGTCCGGGGCGGACTCGCGGCAGGCACGCAGTTCCTCATTGAGGCTCATCGGGTGTGTTCCTCCTGGTCAGGGCTGATGAGGGGGTGTGGTGCGCAGTGGGTCGAGGACCGCGGCGACGGTGGCGCCGAGGGCTTCGGGGTCGGCGCCCGCGCGGGAGCGCAGGTTGATCCCGTAGGTGACGACGGCGAGGACCGCGGCCGTGGAGTCGAGGTCGAGGGTGCGGGGGACTTGGCCGCGTGCGGCGGCCGTGCCCAGAACGGAACGCATGGCCTTCTCGAGCTGCTGGTGATGGCGGTCGAGCACGCGGCGGACTTCGGGGTCGTGGCATTCCGGTCCTGAGTGGGCGTTGGTGACCATGCACCCCCACCCGGCGTAGTGGCCCGAGCAGCGCATCTGAATGAGGTCGGCGAAGAAGTCCTCGATCGCCGGCAGGCCCGAGGGATTCGAGGCCAGCCACGCGAAGGCCGGGGTGGAGTTGCGCTCGATGTAGCGCCGCAGTGCGGCGACGTACAGGCCGTCCTTGTTTCCGAAGGTCGCGTAGAGGCTGGAGCGGCTCACTCCTGTCGCCGCCACCAGGTTCTGGATTCCGGTCGAGGACATCCCCTGCCGCCAGAACAGCCGCACGACGGCGTCGAGCAGGGCGTCGACGTCGAAATGTCTCACGTCCGGCATGCGCACCTCCATCCTGGAACGACCGTTCCAAGTTATGCCCAAGTGGCATGCGGAGCAAGGGCGTTGACGGCGCCTGTTCCCGCGCATGGGCTTCTCTTCTCATATCTGAGATACATTCTCGGTTGTGAGAATCATGAGACCTGTGGAGGAAGGGCCCCCGCAGAGCCCTGGTCCCGAGCCCGTGGAAGCCCGCCTGGCGGGGCGGCTCGCCCAGCTGCGGGTTGAGCACGGCTGGTCGCTGGATGAGCTGGCGCGGCGCACGGGCGCGAGCCGTTCCACGCTGTCACGGCTGGAGCGGGCGGAGATCAGCCCGACGGCCGCGTTGCTGGGCAAGTTGTGCGCGGCGTACGCGCGCACGATGTCGCAGTTGCTGGCCGAGGTGGAGTCGGATCCGCCCCAACTGGCGAGGTTCGGCCAGCAGTTGGTCTGGCGGGACGAGGCATCGGGCTTCACCCGCCGGTCGGTGTCCCCGCCCCATCCCGGGCTGCGTGGCGAGATCGTCGAGGGCGTCTTGCGGCCGGGCGCGGACATTTCGTACGACGCACCGCCCGTGCCGGGTCTCGAGCAGCACATCTGGGTGCTGGAGGGCGTGCTGGAGGTCACCGCGGGCGGTGGCGTGTACGAGGTTCGGGCGGGGGACTGCCTGCGTTTCCGGTTGTGGGATCGGTCGCGGTTCCGCTGCCCGGGGCCCGACCCGGTCCGTTACGCCGTGATGATCGTCCTGCCGTGAGCGCAGGGAGGGAGCCCGCGATGCACACCATCACGCGCCTGTCCGCGGATGAGTTCCGCACCAGCGTGAAGAGCCTGGCCGACCTCCTCGTCGACGTCGTCACGGGAGGATCCTCCCTCGGTTTCCTCGCCCCCTTCGGCCAGGAATCGGCGGCAGACTGGTGGCACGCCCAGCAACCCGCCGTAGCCGACGGCAGCCTCACCGTCTGGGTCGCCCGCGGACCCGACGGCATCACCGGAACCGTCGGCCTCGCCCGGAACCCCAAGCCCAACGGCCGGCACCGCGCCGAGATCGTCAAGCTCATGGTCCACCGCGACGCCCGCGGCCGGGGAGTGGCCCGGGCACTCCTCGCCACGGCCGAACAGGCCGCCGCTCGGGCCGGGGCGAGCCTCCTGATCCTCGACACCGAGACCGGCAGCGCCGCGGAGCACCTGTACCGCTCCGCCGGCTGGACCCGCTACGGCATGGTCCCCGATTACGCGGCCGACCCGGACGGCTCCCTCCAGGACTGCAGCTTCTACTTCAAGCGGCTCTCCTGAGGTCCTGGACGACTCCACCGGCGCGACTCTGCCGCATCGCATAAAGGGTAGAATTCCCCCAACAGCGTCCCGCTACGGGGGAACCGGACGACCGGGGCCGGTTTGAGGGGTCAGGCGGTGGCGCGAACCACCATCGTCCCGATCTTGCGGCGGCCGGACGGCGCGGGCAGCACCTGCGCGGTCGCTCCGGGAGGTCAGGGGAGAAGCCCGCCGCAGGCGCCGTGATCCGCCGAACACGCCTTAGGCAAGGGACGGCAGTGACGCGGCGAAGTCCCTGATCTTGGCGTTCTCGTTGACGGTGCGCCAGCTGACCACGGCGCGGGCCGGCGGCAGTCCGGTCATCGGCAGGAACACCACGTCGGGGTGGCGGTAGTACTGCGTCAGCGCGGTGGAGGTCGCACAGACCTCGCTGCTCGACGCGACCCGGCTGAGCATCTCGTGCTGCGTCTTGACCAGGCGTCCCCTGCGGATGGGCCGCCCGCCGGGCGTACTCTGCGGCAGAAACCCGTCGCGGATCTCCTTCGGGGCGGTCCGCGGCATTTCGACCATCGTCTGCTCGGCCAGTTCCTCCGCGTCGACCGACGACCTGGTCGCGAGCGGATGGTCGGCTGCGACGGCGAGCACGCGCGGATACTCGGCGATCACCGGGCCGCTCGTCAGATCGGGCTCCTGAACCGGCCAGATGGTGACCTGCATGTCGACCTCGGCCCGCCGCAGCGGCCCGAAGTAGTCGCCCCAGCCGGTCTCGGTCATGCTGATCGACCACTCCGGGTGGGTACGGCGGAAGTTGGCCACCGAGGCGTCCACGGCGCCGGCGAACGGGCCGAGAAATCCGATGCGCAGCTCACGGGCGAAGGCCCGGGTCTCCTCGATGGAGCGCTGCAGCCCCTCGAAGCTCGGCTTCACCCGTTCCAGCAGGAAGTGGCCGGTCGGTGTGAGGGCCACCCGGCGGCTCGTACGGTCGAAGAGCAGGCCTCCGATGCGCCGCTCGAGCGACTGGATGAGTTGGCTCACCCGCGGCCGGGACAGCCCGAGCCGGTCCGCCGCCCTGGCGAAGTGCAGTTCCTCGGCGAGGGCCAGGAACGCCTCGATCTCCCCGAGTTCGGTAAACGCCACTTACCGATCGTACAGAAGATAGGTCTTGATGAGGGCAGGGGCCTTGGAAACGATGGGGGGCACTCCGATGTGGGCCTTCCCTACGGGGGAGGGAGGGCCCGCCGACGGGTGGGACCGGCTGGGCCGTACGGCGATGGCCTCGACTTCGCGGCTCCGGTACACCGCGGCCCGCTCTCCCGCGGGCCCGCAGCGTCTGCGACGGCCGCGCGTCATACGGAGGACGGCTCGCGCTGGTCGGGGGTGGCGTCCCCGTGGTGCGGCGCGAGCGTTATCGAATCCACTCGATAACGCTCGCGCCGCCTACGGATCCGCAGGCACGGGGGGGACCTTCGGATCCGCATGCGCCGATGACCGGTCGGCGTACCTCCTTCTGCGCCAGTGACCGATCGCGTGTCACACCTCGCATGAACTCGGCCTCTGGATGGACTTGGCCTCTGGATGGCGTTGGCCTCGAATCCCGGCCGGTAAAGATCCGGCGAACATCAGCGGCTGCCGCCCCTCTCCGCCCACACGGACACGATCGAGGGGCGAGGGATGGTGCCGGGGCCGTCCGGCCAGGCAGAGGCCGGCTTCTCGGCGCTGGCGCCGTCGAGCTCACCCGGGTGCTGGGCGGCGATGAGGATGCGTTCGCCGGTGATGATCGGGCCGCAGGTCTCCGCGCCGCGCGGGACGGTCAGGAACTGCCTGACGTGGCCGCGGTGTTCGCCGGTGACGGGGACGGAGAACAGCCCGTCGGCCGAGCCCAGCGCGTTGCCGTCGGTCGCGATCCAGAGGTTGCCGCCCTCGTCGAAGGCGATGTTGTCCGGACAGGAGACCGGGCTGACCTGCTCCTTGTCGAAGCCCGCGAAGTACGTGGACGGGTCGTCCGGGTTGCCGCAGACGAGCATCAGCCGCCACCGGAACGAGCGCGATGCCGCGTCCGAGTTCCGCTCGTCCAGCTCCAGAACGTGGCCGTGCTTGTTGTCGTTGCGCGGGTTCGCCTCGTCCGCCCCGGCCTTGCCCGCCGCGCCGCGGTCCTTGTTGTTCGTCAGCGCCACATAGACGCGGCCCGTACGCGGGTGCGGCTCGACGTCCTCGGGCCGGTCCATCTTCGTCGCCCCGGCCTTGTCCGCGGCGAGCCTGGTGAAGACGCAGACCTCGTCAGCCGTCATCCCCGGTACGTGTGAAGTGCTGCCGGTGGCCAGTGGGATCCACTCGCCGCTGCCGTCGAAGGCCCCGTCGTCCGGGAGGGCGCCCGATCCGTCGATCTCTCCGCCCGGGCTGTCGCCGGTGAAGCGGGCGACGTAGAGGGTGCCCTCGTCGAGCAGCCGCAGGTTGTGCTCGCGAGCGGCGTGGCCGGTGCCCTTCTTGTACGCGTGGGTGGAGACGTACTTGTAGAGGTAGTCGAAGCGTTCGTCGTCGCCCATGTACAGGGCCACGCGGCCGTCGCGGGTCAGCCGGGGCTCGGCGGCCTCGTGTTTGAAGCGGCCGAGCGCGGTGCGCTTGCGCGGGGTCGACTCCGGGTCGTACGGGTCGATCTCCACGATCCAGCCGAAGCGGTTGGGCTCGTTGGGCTCCTTGGAGATGTCGAAGCGGTCGTCGAATCGCTCCCACTTCCGCTCGCTGGCACCGGTGGGCAGGCCGTAGCGGGCCAGGCGCCTGGCGCTGAGCGGATCGGTGACGGCACCGGCGTTGGCGAAGTACTGGTTGACGTTCTCCTCACCGGACAGGACCGTGCCCCAAGGAGTCACGCCGCCGCCGCAGTTGTTGAGCGTGCCCAGCACCGTACGGCCCGTGGGGTCGGCGCTGGTCTTCAGCAGGGGGCTGCCCGCTGCCGGGCCGGTGAACTCGATCGGGGTGGTGGCGGTGATCCGGCGGTTGAGCACGTCGCCGCGAAGGGGGTGGATCCGTCCGGAACCGCGCTCGGCGCGGACTGCCACCACGCTCATGCCGTGGGCGGCCCAGGCCACCTCGACCTGCTCGCGGGTCGGGTTGGCCGGGTCGTAGCCGTAGAACATGATCTGTTCGCTGGTGTACTCGTGGTTGGCCACGAGCACCAGCTGCTGGTACCGGCCGGGGGATTCCAGCAACGCCAAGTATTCGACGTTGTAGCCGAACTGGCCTGCCTGCGCCTCGGCGGTCTGCCGGCGGGCGTCGAAGCGCGGTGCTCCGGCCAGGAGGGGGTCGCCCCAGCGCAGCACGATCTGCTGTTCGTACCCGGGCGGGAGGGTCACGGCGTCCGTCGTGTTCGGCGGAACGGGTTCGAAGCGCAGGCCCGGCGGAAGGAGCGGCCCCATCGGGGGCAGAGAGGACGGGTTCGCCGCGGCCACCGTGGCTGCCGCGGCGGTCGTGGCCCCGATGGCCAGAACGGCTCCGCCCTTGAGCATCCCCCGGCGGGACAGCGACTGCTGCACCACGTCGCCGAAGTACGGGTTGAGCGAGCGGTTGGGTGCTTCGTGGGAGCAGGCGTCACCGCACCGGTAGCGGCATGTCAGTGCCGACCGCGCCGTGTTGTGGTTCGTGACCAGGGGGAGTTCGACGGGCTCTCTGTTGTGGTCGTCCGACTGGTCGGGCACGCGTCCTCCACGCAGGTTCGTATACGAGACGACGGACCATACGGAGGTGGTCGTCGATGCGGGAACCCATGGGTCCCGACTTCGTCACGACGCGCGCCGGTACATGAACACCGGCTCAACAGCTGCCGTCGAGGCGGCCGGTGGCCGAGCGGTCCCTGACCGGGCGGGCCGACCGTGTGACACGTGTGACCGTGTCAC
This sequence comes from Streptomyces sp. 7N604, assembly GCF_052245475.1. Taxonomy (NCBI): domain Bacteria; kingdom Bacillati; phylum Actinomycetota; class Actinomycetes; order Kitasatosporales; family Streptomycetaceae; genus Streptomyces; species Streptomyces sp. 7N604. Next base: position 101,134 of record NZ_JBQQBX010000011.1, read on the forward strand.
GGCCCGCGCCGCATGGAGCGCGGCCGTAAACCGCGCCGGGCCGGAGCCGATGACGATCACTTGCGGACGTCGGACTGTTCAGCGGTCACTTGGCATTCGTCGGAGCGATCTCGGCGATCAGGCCCTCGATACGGGTCCTGATCTCATCGCGGATGGGCCGTACGGACTCCACGCCCTTGCCGGCCGGGTCCTCCAGCTGCCAGTCCAGGTACTTCTTGCCCGGGAAGACGGGGCAGGTGTCGCCGCAGCCCATCGTGATGACCACGTCCGAGGCCTGGACGGCCTCGACGGTCAGGACCTTGGGTGTCTCGGTGGCGATGTCGATGCCGACCTCCTTCATGGCTTCCACGGCGGACGGATTGACCTGGTCGGCCGGGGCGGAGCCCGCGGAGCGGACCTCGACGCGGTCGCCCGCCAGGTGGGTCAGCCAGGCGGCGGCCATCTGGGAGCGCCCGGCGTTGTGGACGCACACGAACAGGACGGAGGGCTTCTCGGACATCAGGTCTCTCTCTTCATACGAGGGCCGAGGCGGTGGCATCAGCACCGACTGATGTGAGAGTATCAGCCCATGATGACGTCAGTCGACGCTGAACTGATCCGGGTCCTCGCCGACCCGCTCAGGCTGCGGATCGTGACCCTGCTCGCGCACGAGACGCTGTGCACCACGCACCTGGTGGAGGAGACGGGCGCCCGGCAGACGAACCTCTCCAACCACCTGAGAGTGCTGCGTGAGGCCGGGATCGTGGAGACCGAGCCGTGCGGCCGCTTCACGTACTACAAGCTGCGGCCGGATGTCATCGCTTCGCTGGCGGGCCAGTTCGCCGACCTGGCGGAGACCGCTCGGGCCACGGCCGAGAGCGATCTACGGCGTTCCTGCCCCTGATCGTGCGCGCTGCCGCACCGTATTGCGCCCCTTGGCGCCCTGTTTTGTCGCACCTGTCGCACCTGTCACACCAGCACCTGCTCGCACCAGCACCTGTCGCACTTGTCGCACCCGTCGCGTCCCCCATCGCACTGCACCGAGGAGCCCTGTTGAGCGCAACCCAGGCCACCGGCCCGGAGGCCGAGGCGGTATCCACCATTCCCACAGCCGGGCCTGTGCCTGAACCCGTGGGGACGGCGCCGGGCATCCCGCTGACCCGGCGGGCGGCCGCCGAACTGGTCGGCACCGCCGCCCTGGTGGCCGTGGTGGTGGGTTCCGGCATCCAGGCCACCGAGCTGAGCCGGGATGTGGGGGTGCAATTGCTGGCCAACTCCCTCGCCACCGTCTTCGGGCTCGGGGTGCTCATCCTGCTGCTCGGCCCGGTCTCCGGCGCGCACTTCAACCCGGCGGTCACGCTCGCCGAGTGGTGGACCGCACGGCGCGACGGCTCCGGCCCCGGCGCCGGCTCCGGCTCCGGAGTGACCGGCCGCGAAGCAGCCGTCTACGTCCCCGCCCAGATCGCCGGGGGAATCGGCGGCGCCATACTGGCGGACGCCATGTTCGGCCGGCCGCTGGCCGAGTGGTCCACGCACGACCGCTCCGCCGGACACCTCCTCATCGGCGAGGTCGTCGCCACCGCCGGCCTCATCCTGCTGATCTTCGGGCTCGCCCGCTCCGACCGCCTGCGGTTCGCTCCGGCCGCGGTCGCCTCGTACATCGGTGCCGCGTACTGGTTCACCTCCTCCACGTCCTTCGCCAACCCGGCGGTGACCATCAGCCGCGCCTTCAGCGACACCTTCGCGGGCATCGCCCCGGCTTCGGTGCCCGGCTTCATCGGAGCTCAGCTCGCCGGCGCCGCGGTGGGCCTGGCCCTGGTAGCGCTGATCTTCGGCCGCGGGAGCGCCCGCGGCGGCTCCTCGGCGGATCGCTGAACCGAGCTCCGTAGAAGGAGCACTCACGGGCCTTCCATACCTGCATGAGGCCGCAGCCCTGCACATGGGGCCGTGGCAGCGCCGAACGCGGCCGCGCGATCCAACTGGCTGGCTGCTCAGGGAAGTTGGCGCCCCATCTTCGCCGACTGCCGGTTATGTCCCTTGGTGTCCCACCACTCTTCCAGGAGGGTGTGGACCAGGTGCACGAGTTGCCTGAGGCGATCGCGATCGGGGGCGGGGGAGGTGAATACATCCACAAAGGACTTGTCGTCCCAGGGGAGAGTGAACTGCCACCGCTCGTCCCGGTGACCTTGACGCACCACAGTGAGCCGGTATGTCAACGTCACGCTGTGGTCGGGGTGATGGTCGACCGACAGATCAGAGATGCTGAATCTGATCTGACCGTCACCAGTGGTGTATGAGCGAGCCAGAGCCTGCTCAGCCGGCGTCTGCGTCACGATGCACACCATCCCGTCACGATGCACACCATCCCCCGGGGACCCGGCGCAACCGCCGTCAGCGGGAAACGACGCCAGGGTGCGATGGCATCGGCGCTATCAGTCGACGCACACAACGAGCAGGCACACCTTCTCCGGTGACGACGGTTTCGGCGCAGAGCTCGCAGTCGACGTATCCGTGTCGGAGCGGTCGGTCGGCTCGGGCGCGGTCGTTCGGGAGGATTCGGGGCCGGAGCGGTGCGTCTGTGTTTCGCGGATCGCGGTGGGTGTGGCCTGCGGGGGCGCACTCGTCGTCGCGGTGGGATGGGCGGTGGCCGCGGTGCGGGGCGGCGGGCTCGCGGCGGCCGTGGGGGGCTCGACGGCGGCAGTTCTCCGCTGCGGGCTGGTTGTTGTCGGGGCCGGGCGAGTGCCGGGGTGCCGCGAAGCACGGTCGTCCGGCTGCGCCGATGACGAGTCGGGGGCGCCTATTCGGGTTGTAGCCTGGGGCGATATGTCCGGCGCTGAGGCTGTGTCCGAGTGAGTGTTGGACGATCCGGTCGGCAGCGCAGTGAAGGCCAGGCCGCCGCCGACGAGTGCAACGGCCGACGCGACTGCGGCCCGACGACGGCTCTTCTTCCAACGTGCCAGCTGCCGGCGCCTGGCCGCACGGCCCTGTACGGCGGGCGCGGCCGGTTCCTCGCTGCTGGATGAGCCGGCACCCGGTGCTTCCGCTCCTGTTCCCCCGGACGTGCCCCTACCGGTCACTCCGGCTCCGGAGTGCGTGGTGCCGCGGTGGAATTCCGAGGAGGGGGACTCCCCGCTGCCGAATGCATCCCATGTCGCTCTCGGGGTCGCTGCCGCCGCGTTGCGGGGGCGATGGGCAGGCGGGGCGATGTCCGGGGCGTATGCACCGCACCCTGGGCACACCAGGGCGCCATTGAGGTTCCGACGGCACGAGGAGCAGTAGTCCATCTGCGATCTTTCTGTGCTGACTGCCCGGCCAGGGGCGCCGACGACTGGTTCGCCTTCGCACACGCCGAACGGCCAGCAACGCTAACGGCACCTGCCGAAGGCAATCTGTAGCCCCTGTGTCGCTCTTGTAAAGATCACTTGCAGGCCATGGCTCGAACTCGGACCTCTCATTGCGATGGGTGCGATGGGTGCGATGAGGACCATGTCCTACGTTGTCAGCCCGAGTAGCCGCCGCCCACCCCGGTCGTCCGCGTCCATCCCGAGACCGGCGAGCGCGGGCTGTTCATCGGCGGCTTCGCCCAGACCGTCGCCGGAGACGTCCCGGTCGGTGTCGACGGCAGGCACAGCCATGTCATCGAGGGCGACGAAGCGGTCCACTACACACCCGTCGCGGCCCGAGACGCTCACGGCGTGCGGCGGGAACGGACACCCGGTTCCCGCCGCACGCCGTTGGCCGCGGCGGCCACGGCGATGCCCAGCACGGTCAGCACGATGTAGCCGTAGACCTCGTAGCCGTCAGGGATGACGAAGCGGAAGAAGCCGAAGAACGCCGGTCCCCAGTCGATCCACTGGTGCACCAGACCGGTGACGCCGCCGGCGATGAACATGAAGCTGAGGAAACCGAGGATTGACTTCATCTCTCGAGCGTAGAAAGCACAGTTCAGAGCCGGTATAGGCCGAGGGGATCAGCGGCTGCGGCCAAAGTCCCGACTTCTGGGCGCAGTTGTCATCCGAAAGTCTCGCGGAGCACCGCAGGGCTCCCTCCGAGCCCTTCGGCGCTTAGATTTGCCGACCGGGCGCCCCGGAGCCGGAGATCCAGCGGGCGGCCGGGGTGATCCGGGACAGCGCACATCGGGCGTTGCAGGATCTGCGCGAGATCATCGGCGTGCTGAGGGCTGTGGAGGACGGCGGCCGGCCACAGCCGACCCTCGCGGAACTGGAGCGGCTGGTCGAGGAGTCCCGGGCGGCGGGCGCCCGAGTGGCGCTGGATCTACGGGTCGCGGAGCCGGGTGCGGCGCCGGCGCTGGCGGGCCGCACCGCGTACCGCATCGTGCAGGAGGGTCTGACCAACGCCCGTAAGCACGCACCGGAGACCGAGGTGACCGTGGCGGCCGGCGGCGGGCCCGGCAAGGGGCTGACCGTGGAGGTACGCAACCCGCTGCCGCGCGGCGGTGCGGGTGCGGCCATCCCCGGCGCGGGCCAGGGCCTCATCGGCCTGACCGAGTGGCGCACGGGCACGGGAGCAACTCGCGGCGCTCGGCGACCGGGAGCGGGAGGTGGCGGTCGCCGTGGGACAGGGCAAGTCCAACGCCGAGATCGCCACCGAGCTGCACGTGTCCGTGCCCACGGTCAAGACCCATGTCTCGCGCATCCTGACCAAGTTGCACCTCAACAACCGGGTGCAGATCGCACTGCTGGCCCACGACGCCGGGACATCCTGAGCCGCGCACACGTCGAGTTGCTCCGCGTGCTCACATGACCGGCGCGTGCAGGCCGATTACTCACGGGCCGTCGACGTCCGCGCGGAGCGCGTTGTAGTGCGCGAAGGCGGTCTCGACGTCTGTTCTGGTGAGGCCGTAGCGGCTCAGGTCGTACGTGTGGGGGCGGGTGCCGGCTGGACGGGCCACCACGCCGGCCAGGCGGGATGCTTCGTAGTCGGTCCAGTGTGCACCGATGGCCTCGTAGAGCTTCGGGGCCCCGGTGTGCGGGTCGGTGCCGAGCCAGGAGTAGGGAACGTCCACCAATGCGTCCGGGGAGATGGCGCTGCGGGCCTCCAGCGCGCGGGTCATGCTTCGGCTCAGCAGTTCCAGCCAGATGGCGCCGATGGCGTGGAGGTCGACAGAGCTGACGCTGATTCCCATGCCTGTTTCCACCAGGCTGCAGAGAGACGCTACGGCGGTGACCGGGTCGCGGTGGGTCCATACGAGGGTGGCGTCGGGGAAGACGGTGGGCAGGACGTCGAGGTGCTCCAGGTGCATGGGGGACTTCAGGATCCAGCGGCGGCGCGGGCGGCCGTACTGGAGTACCTGGAAGATCTGCTTGAGGTAGCGGTAGTCGGGGAGGAAGTCCCGCTGGAGGTGCCAGGCCTGGTACTCGGGTATGCGGGCCTGGGACAGCGGCATCAGGGCGTGCGGGAGGGCGAAGGTGCACTCCTCGGGGCCCTCCGCGATCATGGGGTGGATGTCCCGGAAACGCGGGACGAGGCGGTTGGAGCCGTTCTCCATGCGGCGGGCCGCCGCGATCGCCTTGCGGCGGTGGCGCGGGGGCAGTTCCAGGTCGGGGGTGAGCAGTTCCCACAGCAGTGGGCAGCGGTGGCCGGCCGAGAGGGACAGTACGTTGTGGGTGAGGGTGGTGGCCGTGCGCGGCAGCCCCACGACGAACACCGGTCTCTCGATCGGCTCTTGTTCGATCTCGGGGTGTTCGGCGATCAGACGTCGGATTCGGGCCCGGGTGGCCAGGTGCCGGTTCACGTGGTCCTTTGCCGAGCGCCAGCCGAGCGGGGTGAGGTTCTCGGCCCGGGACCAGTGGCGGAGCAGGAAACGGAAGTCCTCTGCGAATTCCTCGTCGCCGTCCGCCTGCCCGGCCTTGGCGAGGAGCCGGTCGAACACCCGGTCCGGTGTGTGGCGGGAGCCGAAGCCTGGTCTGAGGGAGAGGTTGGCCAGGGACAGGGCCAGCGGGGCGCGGGCCATGGAGGCAATCCTTTCCGGGTGAAGGGGAGTTGACGGTGGTCAAGCCTTCCCGCCGGTCACGGCCGCAGGTACACCGGCAGCTCCTCCATGCCCTGCATGATCACGCTCTCCCGCCACCGCAGCTGCTCCGGCGATGCCGCCAGCCGGGTGCGGGGAAAGCGCTCTATCAGGCGGCCGATCGCCACCTCGCCCTCCAGGCGTGCCAGCGGGGCCCCCAGGCAGTAGTGGATGCCGTGGCCGAGGGCGAGATGCCCGCCCGCGGACCGGCTCACGTCCAGCAGGTGGGGCTCGTCGAACTGATCGGGGTCCCGATTCGCCGAGCCGAGTCCCAGCAGCACCAGTTCGCCTTCGGGAATGACCGTGTCCCCGATGCGGACCGGCTCGGTGGTGTACCGGTACGTGGCCAGCCGGACCGGGCTGCCGTAGCGCAGCAGCTCCTCCACCGCCTGCGGCAGGAGCGTCATGTCGCCGCGCAGCAGCTCCCACTGGTCGGGGGCGCACAGCAGGGCCAGGACGCCGTTGCCGATGAGGTTGACCGTGGTCTCGTGTCCGGCGATGAGCAGAAGGACGGCGGTGCCCAGCAGCTCCTCCTCGGTGAGCTGGTCGCCGGCCTCGTCAACGTGCACCAGCGAGCTGAGCAGGTCGTCGGCGGGCCGGGCCCGCTTGGCGGCGATCAGCTCGGCCATGTAGCCATTGAGCTCCCGAGCAGCCTTCTCGACGGCCGCGAGGTGCCCACCGCCGAGGAGCGTGCCCGTCCAGCGGCGGAAATCCGCCTGCCTTTCGAGCGGAACCCCCAGCAGCTCGCAGATGACGGTGATCGGCAGCTGGAAGGCGAAGGATCCGATCAGGTCCGCGGGCCGGTCCGTGGGCATCGCGTCGAGCAGGTCCTCGGTGATCTCGAGCACCCGCGGCCGCAGCTGCTGGATGCGGCGCTGGGTGAACGGCTTGGCCACCAGCCGTCGCAGCCGGGAGTGGTCCGGCGGGTCGCCATTGAGCATGTGGCGCGGAAATAGGTGAGACATCTGCACCCTCTGCCCGGTTTCCGCGAGCTGACGGGCGATGATCTCCCGTACCTGGACCGCGTCCTTGGCGAGACGCGGATCGGTCAGGGCCGCGCGAACGTCCCCGTAGCGGGTGACGACCCACGCGCGGGTCCCGTTAGGGAGGAGCAAGGGGTAGGCCGAGCCGGATGCGCGCAGCCGCGCGTGGACGGTGTGCGGATCCCTCAGGTAGTCGGGGTTGATCACCAGGCTGAGGGGTTCCGTAGGGGTGGCGTTCACGTGGTGGTCTCCAGGTGGTCCGCTCGTACTACAGGGCCGGATCGGCTGCACCCCGCCGGAAGCCGCAGATGACCGCCTTGGAGGTCAACGTGCATTGGCGAGATCACCGCCGGTCGCGGCGGTGCGTGGCCCTGTCGTACCAGGCCGGGGCATACATGGTCGCAGTGCGATATACCGGATCCACTCCAGGATGACCCAGCGGGAGCGGGCCTGACCAGAGCACTTTTGGGCATCCGGGAAACGACTCGTCGGCCACGGGCGGGTCGGCCCCCTCATGTTGAGTGGAAACCCGGGTCAGGCTTTTTTGCCCGCGTGCAGCAGGGCTGCCGCCCGTACCTCGGGCCGGACCACCGCCGCCGGTGGCACTCCGTGGCTGCTCAGCGGGCGGGCGAGAACCGGTCGAGCAGCAGGTCGAGCCTCTCGGCGTGCTGGCTGGGGCGGAGCCGGCCGCTGCGGAAGAGGCTGACCAGCCCGTGCAGCGCACTCCAGACGACTTCGGTGCAGGTGTCGGCGTCGGGGTCGCCCGCTGCCTCGACGACCGCCGAGCGCAGCTCGTGGAACGCGGTACTGAGGACTGGAGGCGTTTCCGGGAGGCCGAAGCGCAGGTCGGAGGGGAGCACGAACATCGCTTCGTAGAGGGCGGGATTGGCCAGGGCGAAGTCCGTGTAGGCATGCGCGACCCGGCGCAGCGCCGCCCCCGACCCGTCGGTCGTTTCCTGGGCCTTGCGCAGGGCGGTCGCCAGTTCATCGAAGCCCTGGAGCGCGACGGCTCCGACGATGGCCTCCTTGCCCTTGAAGTGGCTGTAGAGGACCGGCTGGCTGTACTCGATGGTATCGGCCAGACGGCGGGTGGTGACCGCCGCCCACCCCTCCGCCTCGGCGAGGCTGCGGGCCGTATCGATGATCAGTTGGTGGCGGTGGGCGTATTCGCGCTCGCGTCGGTCTCGCACGGACATGGCCACAGGCTATCGCCATTCGCTTCTCTAGCATCGCTTGCAATGTCAGCGATAGAGCATCTAGCATCGCTAGCGCCAGCGGCGCCAGTGCCGTGCTGCCGGAACCGGGAGGGCGGCGGATCCCGTGGCCATCGACTACGACGAAGCGGAGCACCACAGTGGCGGCGGCTCACGAACTTCTCACCGGCATCGCCCTGTTGGCGGTCGGGATCATCTACGGGACCGATGTCTTCTGCGCGTTGGTGCAGCGTTCCGCCCTCGGACGGGTCGATGACGAGACGCTCACCAAGGTGATGGGCTTCGTCCACCTGTACGGCGACAAGCGGCTGTCCGTACCGGGCGCGCTGAGCGTGGTCGCCACCGTGCTCACCGCGATCACCGCCGTGCCGACCGGAAACGCCACGGCCATCGTGGCGGGCATCGCCGCCGTCCTGTTGATGGCCTGCTGGTTCGGCGTCTACCTGCGCGTCAGCGTGCCGGTGAACAAGCAGCTCACCGAGGCGGCCGAAAGCGGCTACACGTCGGCGGACGCACGGGCGCTGCAGGAGAAGTGGGACAGCGTGATCAATTGGCGGGCGGGCCTCCAGTGCCTGACTCTCACCGCGCTGTTCGTCGGCGGGGCCGCGGGCTGAACTGGTCCGGAAGGTGCCGCTGTTCATGTATTCCATCGAGCTGAAGGAGCTCTTGTGAAGGTCTTCGTCACCGGAGGGTCGGGCTACATCGGCCGGTCCCTCCTGCGGGTCCTGGTGGAGCGCGGCGACGAGGTCACCGCGCTGGTGCGGTCGGAGGAGTCCGCGAAGGTGGTCGGCGAGCTCGGTGCCACGCCAGTGCGCGGGCAGCTCACCGATGCGGACGTGCTGCGTTCCTCGGCCGCCGCCGCGGACGGCGTCATCCACCTCGCGCTCACGGGCGACGAGCACTCGGGCGAGGTCGACAGGATCGCGTCCGACGCACTGCTGGAAGGTGCGGGCAGCAAGCCGTACGTGCACACGGGTGGCGCCTGGACCTGGGGCAACACCGATGGTGCGGTCACCGAGGACGCCCCGTACGACCCGCCGGTGATCACCTCTTGGCGGGTGGCGGGCGAGGAGCGGGTGCTCGCCGCACAGCAGCAGGGCAGGCACCCGGTGGTCGTCAACCCGGGGCTGGTGTACGGGCACCAGGGCGGGCTGCCGGCTTCTTCGCCTGGCAGGGTTCACAGAGGGGCGCCGTTCCGTACATCGGTGACGGCAGCACCCACTGGTCCCTGGTGCATGTCGATGACATCGCCGCTCTCTATGCGCTCGCGCTGGAGGCTCCGGCCGGCCGGATATACCTGGGTGTCACCGGTCAGAACCTGACCACCAGGGAGATCGCGGAGGCTCTGAGCCAGGCCGTCGGCATCCCGGGCAAGACCGCATCGGTGACCGTCGAGGAACTGCGTCAGACCCTCGGACTGGTCGCTGACGCACTTGCCCTGGACCAACAGTTCGACACCAGCCGGGCCCGCGACGAGCTGGACTGGCAGCCGGCTCATCTCGACGCCCTGGGCGACCTGGCCAAGGGGGTCTGAGGGACGGCTGGAGGACGTTTCGCAGGGCCCCCTGGGGAACAGTCTCTGACCAGCAGAAATGATCGGAGGTCGTGCTCGTTTCCGGGCGACTGCGCGATGCCGTGATTCCCCGTGCTTCGCCGGCTGATCGGGCACACCTCGGGCACACCTCTGGCGCGCTACAGAAGGTGCACAGTGGAGATATGGGCCTTCGGCGGCGCCTTGCCGATCTGTGGCAGCCATGGCAACCGGGCCACGCGCTGCTGGCGATTCCCGTCGCGCTCATCGTGGCGGTCACAGTGATCGACCTACTGGCGCCGCCGCACATTCACCTCGGGCCTTTGCTGGTCGCAGCCCCCGCGATCACCGCTTCGTTCGCCGGCCCGTGGCTGACCGGACTGGTCGGCGCCCTGGCCGTGGCGGCCCAGACGATCATCGCGATTCTGCGTGACCGCGACGAGCTGTTCTCAGCGAACCACCAGGTGCAGATCGCTGCCCTGGCGCTGATCGGGCTCTTCCTCGTGTTCTTCTGCCGTCAACGCGAGCGGCACGCCCGTAAGTTGGACCGGGTACAGTCGGTGTCCGAGGCCACACAGCGGGTGGTTCTGCGGCCGTTGCCCCATCGGTTGGGTCCGCTGCGGATCGCCTCCTTGTACCTGGCCGCCGAGGACGAGGCGCAGATCGGCGGAGACCTCTACGCGGCGACGCGCACAGGGACCGGCGTGCGTCTGATGATCGGTGACGTCCGGGGCAAAGGCCTGCCCTCCATCAATGACGCCTCCGTGCTGATGGGCGCCTTCCGGGAAGCCGCCCACCGGTGCGCCACCCTTTTCGAACTCGCCGACACCCTGGAGACCAGCATCTGCAGGCACCTGGCCGAGTACGCACATCACGCGGAGGCTCCCGACGAGCTTCACGAGCATTTCGTCACCGCCCTGATCCTCGACATCCCCGACGAGAACTCCATGGCTCAGATGATCAACTGCGGACACCCCCCGCCCCTGCTGCTGCGCAAGGACCACGTGACCACCCTGCACGCCCGCCACCCCGACTCCCCGCTGGGCCTGTGCGATCTGCCCAGGGCAGGCTTCACCGTCGACCCGTTCACCTTCGAGGACGACGACACCCTCCTGCTCTACACCGACGGCGTCATCGAAGGCCGAGCCCCCGACGGATCCTTCTATCCGCTCGCCGAACGCGTCGCCCGATGGACCGGCAGCGGTCCCGAAGCACTGCTCCACCACATCCGCGACAACCTCCTCACGCACGTCGGCGGACACCTGGGCGACGACGCAGCCATGGTGGTCATCCAACGCTCGCCCAAACTCCAGCCGGGCCAACAGCTCAGGATGGCCATCCACATCAACGGCATCCCCCACCACGCCGACAGCGCATAGGACGCCGGAGCTACCCCGCACCCTGCTCCCAGCCAGGAGTGATCACTCGGCGGACGGGCACCGGCACTGCTTGGCCATCCCCGGCCAAGGCGCCGCTGCCGGCAGGCCGCCGACCGACCCGGCGCACCCGGACGAGTTCTGACCACCCATCCGCCCACACCCGCCGCACCCCATTCGGCCCTACACTTGCATCAGAGCTGCCCCAGACCCCGGCCGCGTCCCCGCACCGAGGTCAAGGAGCCTTGTATGTCGTTCAGTTCAACCCGTTCCGAAGTCACCGTTCCGCCGGACGCGGTCCCGCCGCCCCAAACGTACGACGGATCGGCCCCCTTCCCGGCAGAAGCCCCCGCACCCGCGCGCAGCGGCAGTGACCGGCTGTACGTGGCGGTGACCGCGGCGATCGTCGTCGCGCCGTTCCTCGCGCTCGGCCTGGCCGTCTGGCTGCTGTGGGGAAGCCTGCTCCACCCCTCCGACGTCCTCCTCGGCCTCGCCCTCTACGTGATCACGGGATTCGGCGTCACGGTCGGCTTCCACCGCGGTCTCACTCACGGCAGCTACACGGCCGTCCGCCCCGTGCGCATCGCGCTCGCCGTCGCCGGGTCGATGAGCTTCCAGGGCGACGTCATCGGCTGGGTCGCCACCCACCGCCGCCATCACGCCTTCACCGACCGTCCCGGCGATCCCCACTCGCCGTACCGCTACGGCGTCGGCCTGGGCGGACAGCTGCGCGGGCTGCTGCACTCGCACATCGGCTGGTTGTTCCGCAACGACCGTACGCCCGCCCACCGCTACGCCCCCGACCTGCTCGCCGATCGTGACATCCGCGCGGTCTCACGTGCCTTCCCGGCGCTGTGCGTGTTCACCCTCGCCCTGCCGCTCGCGGTCGGCTGGGCGATCGGCGGTACCTGGGTGCACGCCCTGACCGCGCTGCTGTGGGCGGGGCTGGTCCGCATCGCCCTGCTGCACCATGTGACGTGGAGTGTGAACTCGCTGTGTCATGTGATCGGCGACCGGCCGTTCCGTACCCGGCGCCACGACCGGGCTACGAACCTGTGGCCGCTGGCCCTGCTGTCGTTCGGGGAGAGCTGGCACAACCTCCATCACGCCGAACCGACCAGCGCCCGCCACGGCGTCGATCGCGGGCAGCTCGACCCCTCAGCCGCGGTCATCCGCCTTCTGGAGCGACTCGGCTTGGTGCGTGACGTGCGCTGGCCCACGGCGGACCGTATCGCCGCCCGACGCTGCTGAGCCCCGCTCATCCCACTCCGCCCCCTCACTCCCACCAACTCGTCGGACGCGCCGACATCGTGTCCTCGGACTGGAGTCCCCTTGGCCACCACTGTTCAGCCCTTGCCCTCTCTTCCCCTTGTACGCATGCGCCTCGCACCGCGCGGCTCGCTTCCACGCCGTATCGACGGCGCGTGGTGGCCGCACACCCACGACCTCGTCGCTGAACTGCCGCTGCTGATCGCCGCGTTGCCGCGCACCTGGGGGCAGATCGCCCGCGTCACGGTGAGCGGCGCGATGTGGTGCTCCTCGCCCCGCCGGATGCTCGTCGCCAACCACGTCGTACGACTGGGCAGATCGACCACGCACCACGACCCGCCCACCATCTGCCTGCTCGCCCCCGGCCAGGGCCGATGGGATCTGCTGGTCGTCCCGCCCGAAACGACCGAGACGGAGGCAGAGCTGCTCATGGCAGCCGCCGCCGCGCCGGCCTCTGTCTGACGAACCGGCTCGGCGAGGGCGGGATCGCGCCTGAGGAGGGAGAGGGCCGCTACGGCACGGCGAGCTCGCGCACTGTCGCCATGTCGCTGAAGGGGAGCAAGTTTTCGCCGACGATCTGGTGAGGCTCGCTGCCTTTGCCGGCGATCAGGACGATATCGTCCGGGTCCGCGACGGAGAGGGCGAACGCGATCGCCTGACGGCGGTCGGTGAACCGCTCGAATGGTGTGCCGGTCGCCTCGAGGCCCGGGGCGATCTGGTCCAGGATTGTCCGGGGGTCTTCGTTGCGGGGGTTGTCCGAGGTGAGGACGCACAGGTCGGAGTGGGTCCCGGCGATCCTCCCCATGTCGGCCCGTTTGGTGATGTCCCGGTCCCCGCCGCAGCCGAAGACGGTGATGACCTGGCCGCGGGCGAAGCCGCGGATGGTGGTCAGGACCTTGTTCAGGGAGTCCGGTGAGTGGGCGTAGTCCACGATCACCGACGTACCGCACGGGGTTTGAAAGCGTTCGAACCGGCCCGGGACAGGAGGCATCCGGTCGAGCGCGGCGACCAGTCCGCCCAAGTCGTGCCCCAGAACGTGGCAGGCCGCCACGGTGGCCAGCGCGTTGGACACCGAGAACCGGCCCGGGACGGGGATCGCCGCCGGATACTTCCGGCCGTCGTGGTGCAGGGTGAACCGCGTGCCGGAGGCGTCCACGCTGATGTCGGTGGCCCGGTAGTCCGCCTCGGTGTCAAGGGCGTACGTGGTCACCGCACCGGGCATCATCGTCTGGATCCCGGCGCCCACAGGGTCGTCGATGTTGACCACTGCGCGTCGGCACAAGCCCTGGAACAGGCGCAACTTGGCATCCCGGTAGTTCGCCATCGTGCCGTGATCGTCCAGGTGATCCTGTGTCAGGTTGGTGAAGACCCCGACATCGATGAACGTACGGTCCACCCGGTGTGTCAGCAGGGCCATTGACGTAGCCTCCAGAACCACGCTGCCGGCTCCGCGGTCGCGCATGCACCCCAGCAGGTACTGCAGGTCCGGCGACTCCGGCGTGGTCAGCACCGACCTGGGCATCGGGATCAACTCGTCGCCGATCCGGCTGCCGGCCGTCCCGATGACACCCACTCTCGCGTCCTCGGAGATCCGCAGCACCGACTCGACCATGTACGACACCGATGTCTTCCCGTTGGTGCCGGTGATCGCCACCATGTCCATCTGCCGCCCCGGCTCGCCAAAGTAGCGGGACGCGATGACCGCGGCCGCTGTCCGGGTATCCGGCACCCGCACGGCGCACACAGCCGCCGCCGACGCCCACACCGACGGCGGAAGAGCCGGTGCCCTACCGTCGACGAGTACCGCCGCCGCGCCGCGTGCGAGGGCCGGTGCCACGGAGCCGGGGCCGCCTTCACGGTGGCTGGGCACCGCGATGAACAGCAGACCCGGCGTCACCCGGTTGGCGTCGAAGGTGGTTCCCGCAGTGATCCACGTCTTCTCCGGGTCGCCCTGCAGAACGTGGTGTTCCTGCCCGGCCAGTAGCTCGCTCAGCTTCACGATGATCCCTTCGAAGGTGGATCGGGCCGGTCGTGCGGCCGTCGCCAGGCGGCAGCGCCGGCGGCGTGCCGGAAGCTGCGGTGGTGATGGTGATGATGCGGAGCAGTGGCGCAGACACGTCCGATGAGAGCCGGACGTGTCAGCTCCGCGCGGCAGAAGACGTCCTGCGATCTTCTTGGAAGATCAGCCGGCCGGGGGCAGAGGGCCCGGGCAGGAACCCCGGGAAATCGCTAGCCGTGCCCGTGCAACGCAGTGCGGCCGGTTACGGGCGCCTCGACGTCGGCCGCGGTCGCCGGGCCGACGACTGCCGAAGCCGCAACGGCCGCGCGCAGCGCACGGGGGGCCTGCTGCAGGCACTCCCTCACGGCACTTGTGCGACCCATGGCCCGAGTGTACGTCCGGTCGCGCGGCTCGAAATCCGCATCCGGCGCGCCCGCCGAGCCGGCGACCCGCTCGCCGCCGCGTGACAGCCCTTCTGCGCCGCGGCACCGGCGTCGGATCGGCCCGGGGTTGACGACATTCCGTTCGCGGATGCCGGAAGCCGGCGGCTGGCTGTCGGCGGCCGGGTTCGTCGTCCGCTTCTGCTCGGTGTGGCGGACTTGCGGTCGTTTCCCGCGGTCACGGAGCGGGTGACGATGGAGTGTGCGGGCAATGGCCCGGGCGTTGCTGACGCCCCGGCCCGTGAGCCGGCCGTGGTCGGCCGAGGCGGTCGGCACCGTGGAGTGGACGGGTGTGCCGCTGCGGCTGCTGCTCGACGAGGTTCGTAAAAGGCCGGCCCGTCAGACCTGCGCCGACTCCGGCAGCGGCGGCATCGCAAGCCTGAGCGCCTCGATGATGCGGTTGGCGATCGGCCGGGCCAGATCGTAGAGGCGCAGGGCCTTCACGGTCCCCAGCTTCTGCCATGGGGGGAGCGCCAGCCGGTCGGTCAGATCCTCGACGGAGTCTCGAACTGCGCGACCCTCGGCGGTGAGCGTGCCGTCCGGGGCGAGCAGGCCGCGCTCGGCGAGTCGGCGCTCGGCTGCTGCCCAGTCGGCGTCCGTCCACTCGCGGCGGCGCTGGATGCTCTTGCGCACTTCGCCGCCTGCCGCGGTGATGGTGACCAGCGCCTCAACGCCGTCCAGGCCCGCTTGCAGCAGAGCGGCGTTGTGGCCGTCGCCGCGGAACTCCCGCAGCGTGGTGGCGGCCTGCCACAGTGCGAGATGCGGCTCGGCAGGCACCGGCAGTGCGGCGTTGGCGGCGCCCAGCGGGCGGCCTGGCGCGGTGCAGGCCCGCGCTGCTTCGACCGCCAGCGTCGAGGCCTCCATGATTTCCTCCGAGCCGAGCGCTTCCTCCCCAAGGATCTCTCGCAGCGCCGCGTCCACGCCGACCAGTCGCGCCGAGAGCACCTTCTCGGGAGCGGCCGCGGCCCACAGGGACGCCGTATTCCGCTCGATCATGGCCGGGTTGAAGTGGTAGAAGACCGCGTCCACGACCGACGGCGGCACGGCGCCGAGAGGCGCAGCCCGCCCGGCGAAGTACCCGCTCCACGGATCCGTGAGCCCCAGGTCGTGGAATGCCTGCTGGGCTCGCGGAGCCAGGATGACCACGGCGTGGTACGGCTCCAGGACGTCCCGCAGCGCGCGGGCGACCCGGAATTCCATGGCCCGTGCCTGGCCGGCGGCATGGTGTTCTTCGGGCACGGTGCTCTCCTTCACTCGTCAGCACACAGCAAAGCCGCCCCGAGCATAGGCCCGTATGCTTCAGAGCTTCAAATATTCAATATCTGCAATAAGTGGCGCAGGATCGCGAAGGGCCCCATCGCTGAGCGCTGGGGCCCTTCGTATGCCCTGCGGCGCGAGTGCGGAGGATACGAGAGTGGTACTCCGCTGGTCAGCGGCTGTTGCCCAGCAGTGCGGCGCTGCTCACCGGTTCCTGCCGCCGCTGACCGTTGATCCGGTGCCGCTCGATCGACGACCGGCGGTAGACCTCCTCCCGCACCCGCTGGATCTCCCCTATCGGCCGGTGCTCCTCGCGCGCCCGCCACGGGGTGATCGACGTTCCGTCCGCGATCTTCAGGTTCTCCTCACCCGAGATGTCCTGCGCGGCGATGTCGATCCGGGCCACAGTGACCCAGGGCGACAGCTGCTCCGGCCATTCCACGGAGGTGTTGTCCACCGGCATCCGGCTGAGGTCCACGTTCAGCTGCACCTGCAGTTCGAAGGCGTGGTCCCGCTCACCCATCTCCGCGACCAGCGTGTTCCGGAACGCCTCACCGTCGGCCGCCACATCGACCGTGTCGTGCACGATGCTCTTCAGTGACTCCTCGGTGGGGGCGGTCCGCACCTTGGCGATGTAGTCGCCGTACCGGAAGGCGCCCATGCTGTTGTACGTGTACGACAGCAAGTTCCTCCGCGGGACCGCGGTGAACGACATCATCGCGAACAGCTCGTCCCACAGCCACTGTTCAGGGGTCTGCAGGGTCCCCTTGCGGGTGAGGAAGTCGCCCAGCCACGTCTTCCGCGTGGCCGGGTTCGCCAGCGCGTCCGGCAGCTCGGCGAACAGCTGCTCCAGCACGATGTAGTCGTGCGCGGTGTTGGCGAAGAACGTTCGGTTGTTGATCAGATTGAGGTCGAACGTCGTCGCCTCGGCTTCGTCTGACAGCAACGAGATCCCCGGCACCCCGAACATCTTGATGCCCATGCCGCAGGCCGCCCCCAGCAGCGAATCCGCCCGCAGGTGGCCGAGTCCGTTGGAGTAGCGGACGACCGCGTCGTACACCTGCGGCTCGGCGAAAATCCCCTGCGCGTACTCGGGCGGCAACTCCGGCACGCTGACCACGGCCCTCGCCAGACCGTAACTCTTGCCGTGCGCCGTACGAACGGCCCGGCCCACGCCCTGGCGCTCGACCGAATCCCGGGTCCGCTGTGCCACGGCCCGGACGACCTCGTCCAACTCCTCCTGGTAGTTGGGGCGCTCGATCGGGGCGTAGTCCTCGTACTTGACGAATCCCATGGCTGTCTCTCCTGTTCCTGTCTTCGCGAGGGTCACCTTCCACAAGAAAGATAGTGCACGATTCCATCGTGCACGATTGATGCGGGCGTGACTCACCCCACGCTGCGAACGCCCGAGGGCGCCTCGCCTCGGATCGGCCCAGCTCGGATCGGCCCAGTTCGGCTCAGCTCAGCCGGTCCGTCAGCTCCCTCAGCTGCCGCCGCAGCCGATCCGCTTCCTCCGCCGTCATCCCGTAGGCCCGCCCGATCGTGGCCGGTACCTGCTCGGCCCGCGCCCTGAGGGCCGCGCCCTTCTCCGTCGCCGTCACGACCACCAGCCGCTCATCGTCCGGCCGCCGCTGCCGGCGCACCAGCCCGGACGTCTCCAGCCTCTTGAGCAGCGGCGACAGCGTTCCGTACTCCAGGCCCAGCACGGTCCCCAGCTCCTTCATCGGGACCTCGCCGCGCTCCCAGACCGCCAGCATGACCAGGTACTGCGGATAGGTCAGCCCCAGCTTCTCCAGCAGCGGCCGATACGCCGCCGTCACCGCCCGCGAGGCGGAGTACAGCGCGAAGCACATCTGATCGTCCAGCACCATCGACGCCGCCGGAGCCTTCTCTTCACCCATCCCCCTATTCTCCGCCAGGCGCATCCCGCCCTGCCGAGGCCGTCACCCCACCCGCTCCGGACCAACCGTCCGCCGGACGACGAAGGCCCTGGCCGGAAACCGATCGGGGCCCTTCGTATGCCCTGCTGAGCGCGTGCGGAGGGCCCCGAGACGGACTCGTGCGGGGCGTCAACCGCGGCCTTCGCCTTACGCGTGCTGCTTGCGCTGCTCACATGTCGGTGAACCTCAGAGCCGCCCTAGACTGAAAAGGACCGGTTCGGGGACGCGGGGACGGGGACTGGGAGCCCGGGATCAGGGCCGGGGCCGGGGCCGGGGGATGACCACCCCAGGAGGACGCGATGTTGCGGCACACCAGACTGGCCGGGGAATCAGCGGACTACCTCGCCGCCCGCGAAGAGCTGCGCCTGGCCGAGATCGACCTCATGCGCCACCGCGAGAAGGTCGCGGCCCAGCGACGGGCGCTCCCGCAGGGGCCTCCGGTCGACGACTACCTCTTCATCGAGGGCCCCGCCGAGCTCGACGCCGGCGACACACCGGTTCGTGAGGTCGCCCTGAGCGGGCTGTTCACTGCCCCGGACCGCCCGCTGATCGTCTACCACTTCATGTACGGCAAGCTGCAGACCGACCCCTGCCCGATGTGCACCCTGTGGATCGACGGCTTCAACGGCATCGCCCACCACATCGCCCGCAACGCCGACTTCGCCATCGCCGCGGCCGCCGACCCGCCCGTCCTGCGGCAGCACGCCCGCAACCGCGGCTGGCACCGGCTGCGGCTCCTGAGTTGCGGCGACAGCACGTTCAAGTACGACCTCGGCAGCGAGGACAAGGACGGCGAACAGGACTCCACCATCTCCGTCTTCACCCGCGACGGCGACGGCACGGTCCGCCATTTCTACTCCACCCACCCACGCATGGCCGACGACATCGACGAGCGCGGCATCGACCTCCTGGCTCCCGTCTGGCACCTCCTCGACCTGACCCCGCAGGGGCGCGGCGATTGGTACGCGGGCCTCGACTACTGATCCCCGACAACGACTACGGATCCCCGGCAACCCGGCAACGCCGGCGGGTGCAGCAGCGCCATGGCTTCGTGACGTACAAGGGCGTTTCCCAGCGGACCCGAAGGAGACTGACCCACCCCGAACAGCTACCTCAGGAGCCATTTTCTGGTCAGCTCCATCACCTCCGCGCGGCTGTGCCGGCCGTGGTCGGCGGCGATGAAGTGGGTGCCGATCCGCACTGAGAAGGTGATCATGCAGCGGACCTCGACGTCGTCCTCGTCGGCGCAGAACGAGCCGAACAGTGAGCGCAGGTACTCCATGCGCCGGTTGTCGGCGCGCCGGAGTCGCTGCGCGACGGCCTCGTCGCGCCGGGCCCAGTCGCGGATGGCGAGGTCGGCCGTGGTGCCCATCACCGGTCCGTCGCTGGACGAGGCGACGATCGTGAACAGCCGGTCCAGCTTGGCCCTGGCGTCTCCCCCGCCGCTCTCGACCCGCTCGATCACTCCCTCGGTGACCTCGCGCTCCCACGTGTCGAGCATCTCGGTGAGCAGTGCGCCGCGGTTGCCGAAGTAGCCGTAGAAGCCGCCCTTGCTGACACCGAGCGCCTGCGCCAGCGACTCGATCCGGACGGCCTCCGGGCCGCCGGCGGAGAGCGCCCGCAGCCCTTCCTCGATCCATCTGCCGCGAGGCGTGCGGGCCACGCCCATGATGTTTCTCCCCTCATGTCTCCCCTCATCTATACGGTCCCGTATAGATGGTGCCAGCGTCTATCTATACGGCATCGTATAGACAGGAGCCTGCTCATGAGACTCCCCAGAACCGCGCACACTTCCCGTCCTTGGCGGATCCACGAGATCGCCGGCGACTTCCACCTCGAGGACGTGTGGGCGTTACCGACACCAGGCGGTCCCGACGACCTCGCGCGACTGGTGCAGCAGATGACGAACGGCGACGGGGCGCACCTCTCCTCCCTGTGTCGCGCATGCTCTTCGCGGTCCGCTGGAAGCTCGGGGCACTGCTCGGCTGGGACAAGTCCGGTGCCGGCATCGGCGCCCGGGTGCGGACGCTGCGGGACCGGTTGCCGGCGGATCTCCGTGAGGGTCCCCAGGGGCCCGGCTTCCGCGTGACTCCGTTGACCTCCGTCTTCCAGACGCACGACGAGTGGGCGGCAGAGATGGCCAACCGGACCGTGCACGCGGTGATGCACATCGGCTGGGTCCAGGACGGGGCCGACGGTTACCGCGCCCAGATGGCCGTCCTGGTGAAGGCGAACGGCCCGCTCGGCGCCGTATACATGGCCGGCATCAAGCCCTTCCGCTACCTGGGGGTGTATCCGGCGCTGCTTCGAGCGATCGGGCGCAGGTGGCAGGCGGGTGTCGACGAGGGGAGCGCGGGCTGACACCACGCACACCGGGACCTGATCGCCGGTCAGTGCCGGAGGTGACAGCCGGGCAGCTGGAAGTGGCCTCCCCGCCCTGGCGTTGCGGCCGCCGAGCTGCCAGGCTAATCGTTCCCCACGACATAACCGCTCGTGACGCAGCGGGCTGATGGATGTAACGTACATCGCACACTTTCGGCCACTGCTGGCCGACATCGAACCAGGGGCTGTGATGCAGGAACTTTCGACGTCGCCCGCTCATGCCCACCAGGAGACGATGTCAGTCGACTCCCAGGTGCGGCAGTTCCCGGGCACTCCGGGCAGGCGTCGCAAGGCAGTTGACGGCCACATGGTGCTTCTCGCGGTGGTGCCTGCCGGGCTGGTCGCCGTCACTGGAGCCGCATCCGCCGCTCTCCTGTTCACCGCGGGTGTGGCCCACATCGACAAGGAGGCCTTCTGGGGTCTGCTCACGGGCGTGCTGCTGCTCATCTGCGGGATCCTCACGGGCGCAGGGCTCTTCGCCTCCGCGAAGGCGCGGGACGACGCTCGGCGCTATGCCGAGCTGAGGTCCTTCGCAGCACGCGGTCGGGCCGAACTGGCGGCGTTGCGACAGCAGATGGAGCAGGGTCAACAGCTGGTAGAGCGTCAGCGGAACCAGGCCGGCCCGTTGCCCGCGCAGACGGGGGATGCCCTGAATCGGCTCGGGAACGAGATCGCATCCGCCCAGCGCGCTGCCGAGGCGACTGTGGGGGAGCTCGCGGCACGGGAGCGTGGCGGCGAGCACTTCGAGGTCTTCGCCAATCTGGCCCGAAGGCTGGAGTCTCTGGTGCACCGCGAGATCGGGCTGCTGGACGACCTGGAGAACGAGGTCGAGAACCCGGAGTTGCTCAAGGGCTTGTTCCATGTGGACCACCTGGCCACCCGTATCCGGCGGTACGCCGAGAATCTCGCCGTGCTCGGCGGCGCCGTCTCCCACCGCCTGTGGACCCGACCGGTCAGCATGGCCGACGTGCTGCGTTCCGCGATCGCCGAGATCGAGCAGTATTCGCGGGTCAAGATGGTGCCTCCGGTGGAGGGGATGGTGAGCGGCCACGCGGTCGTCGACGTGGTCCACCTGCTCGCGGAGCTGGTGGAGAACGCCACGGTGTTCTCCGCTCCCCAGACCCAGGTGCTGCTGCGTGCCGAGCACGTCACCGCCGGGCTGGCCGTCGAGGTCGAGGACCGTGGTCTGGGCATGACCTCCGCCGAGCGGAATCAGATGAATTCCCTGCTCACTTCCCCGGACGGGGTCGCTTTGGGCGAGCTGCTCCAGGACGGCCGGATCGGCCTGTATGTGGTCTCTGCGCTCGCCCGGCGGCACGGCATCGTCGTACAACTCCAGAGCAATGTCTACGGCGGTACACAGGCGGTGATGGTGCTGCCGCATGAGTTGCTGGGCCAGCGTCCGGACGTGGTGGAATCGCAGCAACAACCCTCGAGCGTCACTCCCCCCGCCCCTCATGGACACGCCGACGACTCGGCGGAGCAGGTAGGTGCGCGTGACACGCTCACCTCTCGAGGTCCGGTACCCGCACCCGCGTCCGTACCCGCACCCGCGTCCGTACCCGCACCCGCACCCGCGCCGGTGCCCGCACCGGTGGCTGAGCCACCACTCGCCCCCGTCGCGGACTCCACGCCGGCAGAGGGTCGCCCCGTGCTGCCCAAGCGCCGCCGTCAGGAACACCTCGCCCCGGAGTTGCGGCAGCACTCCCACGCTGCCGTGATGCCGGAGGAAGCGGAGGAGGCCGAGCACGATCCCGGCCTGATGGCCGCCTTCCAGACCGGTATCCGCCGGGCCGAGGAATCCAAGGAAACTGACACCTCCCCGTCCCTTGGCGGGCATACCCGTCCCGACCCCGTCCCTTAGCAGTTCACGTCATTGAGGAGAAGTACGCGATCGTGGTGAGCGAAGACCTTTCTTGGCTGTTGAGCGGCCTTGTGCAGCGCGTCCCGAATACGCGGAGCGGACTGCTGTTGTCCTCGGACGGTCTGGTGATGGCCTCGGATGGACTGGACAAAGACGCAGCCGATCATCTGGCGGCCCTCGCCAGCGGGCTCTACTCGCTGGCCCGCAGTGCCGGCAAGCGATTTGACGACGGCGGTGAGGTACAGCAGATCGTGACCCAACTCAGCGGCTCGATGCTCTTTGTCTCCGCGGCCGGGCAGGGTGCCCTGTTGGCGGTGCTCGCCGGGCGCGAAGCGGATGTGTCGGTGCTGGGCTACGAGATGACCATGTTGGTCAAGAGCGTCCGCCGCCATCTGGGGGCCGCTCCTCGTCAGCCGGTGGGGCAGTGAGAGATGCCGGACGACCCGGACGATCCGGATGGGCGGTTGCTCGACGATGCCGTCGGGCGGCTGGTCCGGCCGTACACCTTCAGCGACGGACGGACCACACCCGCATGCGACTTCGACCTGATGACCATGGTGGTCGCCACCGGGAACGAGCTTCGGAGAAACGTCGGGCTCGATCACGCACATGTGCTCGAACTGTGCCGGACGCCGGTCACGGTGGCTGAGATCGCGGGGCACACACGCATGCCCGCAACGGTGATCAAGGTGCTGCTGTCCGACCTGCTGGAGCGTGGCGCGGTCGTCACACGCCCCTTCGACTTCGGAAAACCGGGGCCAGTTCCTGTTCCCGATCTAGATCTATTGGAGGCGTTGCGCGATGGTCTCCTCAAACGACTCTGAGGCACCCGGCGCCGGCTCCCTTCCGATGGGGATCAAGATTCTGGTCGCCGGAGGTTTCGGGGTGGGCAAGACCACCTTTGTCGGAGCTGTCAGCGAGATCGATCCGCTGAGCACGGAAGAGATCCTGACCGAGGTCAGTGCTGCTACGGACAGGCTGGACGGGGTGGAGAACAAGGTCACCACCACGGTCGCGATGGACTTCGGCCGACTCACCATCAGCCCCCACCACGTGCTCTATCTGTTCGGCACGCCCGGCCAGGAGCGGTTTTGGTTCATGTGGGACGAGCTGTCAGCCGGTGCACTCGGTGCGGTGGTGCTCGCCGACACCCGTCGGCTGGACCACAGTTTCGCGGCGGTCGACTTCTTCGAATCGCGTGGCATCAGATTTCTCGTCGCGGTCAACGAGTTCGACGGTGCGCACTACTACCAGCCGGAAGAGGTGCGGGCGGCGCTGGACCTCAAGCCCGAGGTGCCGGTGGTCCTTTGTGATGCTCGCCTGTCCAGCTCGGGTATGCAGGTTCTACTTTCTCTCGTGCAGCATCTGATCACTTCAAGGAGTTTCCATGTCAGAGATGGTGTACAAGTCTCCCTTCGGGGGGGAGATAGCGATCGCCGTGCGTCATCTTCTTCTCCCCCCGGAGGACCCTGAGGCACAGGCCCGGGCACGCCGGCTTCGGGAACTCGGGATCGAGGACAAGCCGGTTCCGGAGTTGGATGCGTTCGCGCGTGAACTGGCGCAGCGCACCGGGGCGTGCTACGCGGGGGTCAACTTCCTCGTCGATGAGAACCGCCAGTACTTCGCGGGCTTGTACAGCGCGGCCTCCGACACAACCGTGAATCTGGAGTCCCCCCTGCTCGAGGACCCCGTACCCGGCAGGGTGATGCCTCGTGACTTCGACATCGGGTTCTGCCCGCATGTGGTCAGGCGGCGCAAGGCTCTGGTGCTGGACGATGTCCGCGACTTCCCCCGTTTCGCGGGGAATCACGTGGTCGATGCCATCGGAATCCACTCCTACCTGGGAGCGCCGCTGATCGACAGCACGGGCATGGTGCTGGGCACGATCTGCGCGGTGGACCAGGATCCGCATCCCTGGGGCAGCAACGGGCTGGAGACCATCAAGACGATGGCGGCTGAACTGATGGAGCGCATCGAGGGGTCGGAGCGCGGCCGCTCTGGAGGCCGGTGACCTTCGGACCGCCGTGAAGCTGACCGAGACCGGACTCACCTGACACAAGCGCAACACACACGCGCACTAGTGTGCGCGCATGAGCCTTTATGTCGTATTAGGATCCGGGCCTGCCGGGGCGGCCACTGCTGGGCTGCTGGTCGAACAGGGCCATTCGGTACGGGTCGTCACCAAGTCGGGCCGAAGCCCGGAGCCCGGCATCGAGCACGTCGCGTTGGACGCGACGGACAGCAAGCGACTGATCGAGGCCGCGCAGGGCGCGGCCGCGATCTACAACTGTGCCGCTCCGCCCTACCATCGCTGGGCGAGTGAATGGCCGCCGCTGGCCTCGTCGGTCTGCGCGGCGGCCGAGGCGACCGGGGCCGTCCTGGTCATGCTGGGCAACCTCTACGGCTACGGTCCCGTGGACGGTGCCATGACCGAGGAGCTGCCGCTCGCGGCGACCGGCCCCAAGGGGCGGGTGCGCGTCGCCGTTTGGGAGCAGGCGCGGAAACTGCATGAGCAGGGTCGTATCAAGGCGGTCGAGGTGCGGGCCTCGGACTTCTTCGGGCCCGGCGTGACCGACGGCGGGCACCTGGCCGCGCGGGTCATGCCACGACTGCTGCGCGGCAAGCCGGTCTCCACGCTCGGGGATCCGGACGCCCCGCACAGCTGGAGCTATCTCCCCGATGTGGCCAGGGCCCTGGTCGAGGTCGCGGGCGAGGAACGGGCCTGGGGACGGGCCTGGCACGTCCCCACGGAGCCCGCGCTGTCCACCCGGGAGATGGTCGACCGCCTTGCCGCTCAGTCGGGAACGGGGCCGGTCGCGGTGCGCAGGCTGTCGCCGGCCGTGCTGGGTGTCGTATCGGTTTTCTCCCCGCTGCTCCGCGAACTGAAAGAGATCCGTTATCAGTTCGACCGGCCGTTTGCAGTCGATTCGAGCGCTTACGAAGCCGAGTTCACGGTACGAGCCACCCCCGTCGATGAGCAGGTCAAGGCGACGGTGGACTGGTGGCGTGAGCGACTGGCGGCCACAGGGTGACATCTGTGACGGCGAAGGATTCCATAGTGGGTTCAGCGGGAGCGCGGCGTGATGACGTCGCGATCGTGGGGATGGCCTGCCGGTTTCCGGGGGCGCGGAATCTTGGCCTGGAGCATGACCAGGGTGGCGTCGAGGGTTAGTGGACGTGAACGCGTCGGGAAGGCGTCGGGAACGCCGAGAGTGACAGCCGTTCCACCGGGCGTTGCCGCCGTACGGCCCGTGCTGGCGAAGCGGTCGCGGGGCACCCAGACTGGGATGGGGCGTGGTGGTCGTGAGAACCCGGTCGGCGCCCCGCACGGAGAGGTCCGCTGGTGTCTGTGCATCGGATCGGCCTGGTGGTCCACCAGGCCCGCTCGGAGGCCGTGAGCGCCGCTCGAACGGTCCGCTCGTGGTGTCACGCGCGGGACGTCCGCTGCACCGACATCGACGTGTGGCGGGAAGGCCGGCCCCGGCACAGCAGCCTGCGGGAGGCGGAGGCCGCCGGGCGCCCGGACCTGGTCGTCACGCTCGGCGGCGACGGGACGTTCCTGCGCGGTGCGCGCATTGCCGCCCACTGCGCCGCGGCCGTACTCGGGGTGGACCTGGGGCGGGTGGGATTCCTGACCGAGGCGGCGAGCGACGAGGTCGAGCGGGCCCTGGACGCCGTCGACCAGGACCGGGTGCTGATCGAGGACCGGATGACGCTCACCCTGCGCGCCTCGCGCCCGCTGGAGATCCCGCCGGGCATGGAGGCCCTGCTGCGCTACGGGCGCGGGCCCGAGCTGCCCCCGCCGCCCGTGCGGGAGAGTGGGCCGGAGGACGTCGGCTGGGGAGTGGCCATGGACGTCACGGCCGTCAACGACGTCGTCTTCGAGAAGCTGGCCAGGGACCGGCAGGCAAGCGTGGCGGTGTATCTGGCCGGGCGGCTGTTCGCGGCCTACTCGGCGGACGCGGTGGTCGTGGCGACGCCTACGGGCTCGACCGCGTACAGCTTCGCGGCGGGCGGGCCGGTCGTCTCGCCGCACATGGACGCGGTCCTCTTCACACCGGTCGCCCCGCACATGGCGTTCAACCGCACCCTGGTCGCGGCGCCGGACGAGCCGGTCGCGGTGCAGGTGCTGCAGCGCTCGGGGCAGGTCGCGGTGAGCATCGACGGGCAGCTGCGGGGCGTACTGGATCCGGGCGACTGGGTGGGCGTGTACCGCGCGCAGCGCCGGCTGCGGCTCGTACGGCTCGGGCCCACGGACTTCTACGGGCGGCTGCGCGACCGGTTCCGGCTGGCCGATGCCCCGGCGGCGGTCGCCGACGGGCAGCCCCCGCCGCTGTACCGGCCGGCCAGTCCGGTGCCGGAGGACCTGCGACACCTGCGTCTGCCGCCGCCTCCGCCGGACCAGTGACCGCCTCTTCCGGCGTCCGCCGGTCCGTCGGCGCCTCAGAGGCCGAAGCGGGGGCGCTGGGCCTCCGGGACCAGGTCGGCGTAGTCGGGGTGCTTGCCGATCCAGCCCCGTACGAAGGGGCAGTGGGGCAGTACGGCGAGGCCCTGCTCGCGGGCGCTGTCGAGTGCCGCCCGGACGAGCTTCCCGCCGAGGCCGCGCCCCTCGAAGCGTGAGTCGATCTCGGTGTGGGTGAACTCGACCTCGTCGCCGGAGCGGTGGTATTCGGAGAATCCCGCGAGTTCTCCGTCGGCGTGGACCTCGAACCGGGACTCCTCGGCGTTGTTCAGCACTTGGGGCTCCATGCGGTCCTCCTAGTCACTGCCTCGACGCTGCCTCATTGCCGCCTCGTAGCGCCGTGTAAGCGCCGTGTACCCGCCACGTCGATCACAGGCGGGGCGCCGGCGGACGATGGGCCAGTTGCGTCAGCCCCGGGCCCGTATGCTCCGGCGCCGCGGGCGCAGTCGGCCCCGGCCGCCGTCCCGGTTGTCGCGCCTGGGCCGGAGTTCGGGCTGCGCGGTCGGCTTGGGCAGTGGCTGTCCGGGCTCGTGCCCGGGACCTTCGCGGCCGGGATCTTCGTGGGCGGGATCTTCGCGGCCGGGCAGCCGACCGTGGTAGAGGAAGAGGGCGATGCGCCCAGCATGCTGGGCGTTGAGCCGCTGGATCACATGTGCCGCCCCAGCGATCAGGGCCAGGAGGGCTGCGATGGTCAGGGCGGTGGCCATGACGGTCACATTCCCACGATCCGGCGGCCGGGCTGGGCCGGAACGGGCGCGGACGTCGAGAAGGCGCCGCCCTCGTCCTCCCAAGCCTCTCCGGGGTCCTGCGCCGGGCCATCCGCTGAGATGTCGTGGCGGGCTTCCTCCACCACCATGAGCGTGCTTGCGGTGAGCGGCGGCCCGGCGTCGTCGGTCGCGGCGGCCATCAGCCGGGCGGCTGCGGGTGCACTGGTGTGCGGCGGGATCACCAGCAGGTCCCAGCGGCCGGTGGTGTGGGACAGAAGCAGGAGCTTGTGCGGGTCCAGCTCTGCAGTGAACCAGCCGACCTTCACCACGTGTCCGTTGACGGGCACCTTGGGAGGTATGACCGGCCAGTGTTGAGGGTTGACGGCGATGCGGGTGACCCTTCCCCGCAGAGGGTCCAGCACGTCGGTCAGAGCGGGAAGTTCGCGTAGCAGGTCGCGGGAGCGGGGCCACCAGGCGCCGTCCAGGAGTCCACGGGAGGCGCCCGCGGCTTTCAGTGCGAGGCGGGCGGGCACAGCTGCGTCGGTCTCTTGCCGTGGCAGGGGGCGGTCGGTGGTCGCGGACATGGCGCGGACCCGTCTCCGAGCCCGTGGACACGGGCCCGGGTGTCATCACTCATCGAGAACGACGCCGGCATGAAAGCCGGTATGCGACATGCACTCGATAGGCCAAGGCTACTCCGCGGTGGGGCTGAACGGACCGCGCCGAGGTGCCGGATTCTCTGTGCCCCTTCGGGCTGTCATTCTGTGAGGGCGGGACGTTCCCGGTTTCGGCACGCAGCTGACACGGCGGTGGTGGGGGAGGGCGTATGGCAGAGGTGTTCCTCAGGAGGCTGACCCGCTGGCAGGCCGAGACGCAGCGGGAGGCCATGGCCGATGTGTACGTCGAGGCGTACAAGGGAGTTCTGGGCGAGGAGTTCCGCGACCGCCAGGACTTCCTGCTGCGGTTCGCCGACCACGTCCAGCACCCCGGCTTCGAGATGGTGATCGCCTCCACGCCGGAACTCGCGGGCTGTGCCTACGGGTTCAGAGCCGACCGCTCGGGCACCTGGTGGCAGGGCTTCTTGGGCGCTTTCCCCTCGGCGATCGAAGAACTCACCGCCTCGGGACAGGTCTTCGTCCTGGCCGAGGTGATGGTCCTCCCCGCCTACCGGCGACGTCACATCGCCACGCGCCTGAAGGACCACCTCCTGGCCCGCTGCGACGCAGCCCTGGCCGTCGCGCTCATCGACCCGGGCAACGGCCCGGCCCGGAACACTTGCCAGGCATGGGCCTGGACGAAACTCGGACAGCTCCAATCCATCTCCGGAGCATCACCCCTGGACGTTTGGGGCCGGCACGCCCCCCGCTGATCACCCTCGTCGGCGTCGCCGTCAACAAAGGCCACGACGCCGAGCGTGGACGCCTGTTGCGCTGTCGTTGATCCAGTCGGCGATGTGGGTGCAGGCCGGGGCGGTTATGACGCTGGTCGAGGCGGTCGCGACGCACGAAACACTCTCCGAGCAACCGGCGTAACCGAATTGGTTTCCCACTCGAGGACACCGAGCGATGGAGGCCGTCGCGGCATTCGGCTGTTCGCCCCCGGCGGAGCCGCCGTCGCGGCATTCGGCTGTTGGTACGCACCGGTGACCCTGGCTCGGATCTCCCCTGCGCCGGGTGTGCGGAGACTGCCCCTCCCCCGACGGTCCCGGAGGGGGGTGTGCAGGGCTCACGTCGCGCGCCCCTTTTTTCAGGCCCGAATAGGGCTACGCTTGGGGCAGACGTCCTGGACCCCGGCGGCACACTGTCAGTTGATACGGATTCACCTGAGGCGAACCAGCTATCGGCCGCCCGGTGCTTCCCCGATGGCCACCGGCTCGCTTTCGAGGCCTGTCATGTGGCCGCCCTGAGACGCCATCCACGCTGTGCGGGAGCCAATAGCCGTGCCGGGGTGCGGGAGACCGTTCCTCGGTGTTCCCTCTGCCTTCCTCTGCCTCACGGAGATGCACACAGGTTGCTGCCCCCTCACGACCTGGTGCGACTGCCCCCTGCCTGGCGACGTCCTCGGGTTCCGGCTCTCACCCGCCCTGATCCCGCATAACCCCGCTGGCGCGGCGGGGTCACCTCAAGATGGAGGCACCATGCCCATCCCTCAGTTGCTGAGCGCACTTCGACACGACACCGAAGGCCGGGCCCTGATCACCCTTGCCGGTGAGATCGACATGGGCTCGGAACCCCGTCTGCGCGAGGCCCTGGACCGGTGCCTGCGCGACGGAATTCGCGTCATCGACGTCGACCTGACCGCAGTGTCCTTCTGCGACTGCAGCGGACTCAACGCCTTTCTCCGTGCAGCGCAGCGCACTGCCGCACTCGGCGGGTCCCTGCGGCTGCACCACCCGAGGCCGATGCTGGTCAGGCTCTTCGTCTTCACCCACACCGACAGCCACCTGCTCGTACTCCCCGTCGACGGTGAATACACCTGTGCCGCGGTCGACCTCGCCCCGGCCCGCCCGAAGGTGGAGGGGCGGCGCGCACCCGTTCCGCTCGCGGAGACCGACGGTGCCCGATGACCGACCGGCCCGGTCCCCGCCCGTCCCCGAAGTCGCCGGGCCGTGGACAGCGGAGAACGGGAGCGGTTCGCCTGCGCCGACTGTGCCCCTGGCAGGCCGACCGCCGGCGCGAAGACCTGGCGGATCGGTCCATCCCCTGGAACGCCGAAACCCCGCTCGGCCGAACGCCCTGGCTCACGACACCCACAGTCAGCGATCGGAGTAGACGGGGGTGTTCCGCCACCCCAACCCCGCCCGGGACAACCGACGTCCCGCGAGGTGGGCCCTGCAGGGCAGGCACCCTGGTCCGGACAGACACCCGGCACTAGGCTGGCCATTCAACGTCCCGGACCCCGACGTGGCCACAGTCCGGCATCCCGCCGGACGGAACCGCATCTGGGGAGCGACGATGAACGCAACCATCAGCGCGACAACCTCCCGCCTTCGAACGCCACGCGTCCGAGGGGCCGTCACGGTCCTGGTGCGAGACCCGAAGCGGCTGTGGTGACATGCCGACCGAGCCGTATTCCGCCGCTTGGGCCCGGGACTCTCGGGCCGAAAGGCTCCTTGCCCATCAGCGCTCGATCATCGCCTGGTGCGACCGCCACCTTGCGGTCATCCACGCCCTGTCCACCCTCATGACGGACGCCCCGAACATGAGCGGTGCGGCCCTGGCCGAGTTGCTCACCGAACCGGACGACCAGCTCGCACCGCGCAGAACACGCCCGCGGCACACGCACCTCGACGCCGTTGCCACCGGGGGCCGGTGCCCGGATGATGCTTCCCCCCTCGACCGCGTCGAGCCGGCCCTCACCCTCATCGGTGACCGCACCTGTGCCACGGCCTCCGAGGCCCTGGGACTGCCCGAGTACGCCGTCGCCGCACGGCTGCGCTCGGGATTGTGGCTGCTCTTCGCGCCCTGCCATCGCGAGGTGACGAACGCACCGCCGGGAAACCGTCCGGCCGGAGCTGCGGCCCATGCGTCGCCCTCGCCCTGACAACAGCCGGCGTGCAGGCTGCCGTCAGGGCTGGGGGCGAAGATCCAGTTCGGCGAGGGTTTCGGAGCCGTCGATGAAGGCGTGGGCAAGGTCGGACAGGCGGCGATTGTGCGAGCGTGCGTAGCTCCGCAGAGCTGTGAAGGCGTGCTCCATGTCGACCCCGAAGCGTTCGGCGAGCTTGCCCTTGGCCTGCTCGATCACCACTCGGCTGTTCAGCGCGGTCTGCAGCTGCTCGTTGAGCACGCCACTGCGATGGGCGGAGCGTTGCTGCAACAGGCTGATGGTGGCGACATCGGCCAAGGCCTGGGCAATGGGAGTGGTACCGGGATCGAAGGGACCGGGGGTGGCCCGGAACAGGTTGAGTGCTCCGACGACCTCGTCGCGCAGACGCATCGGCAGGGCCTGGACCGCGGCGAACCCGCTCGCCCGGGATTCCACCACAAACCGGGGCCACCGATCGACCTCGGCCTCCACGTCCGGAACCGTCACCGCTGACCCGCGACGGAAGCACTCCAGGCACGGCCCCTGGGCGTTCTGGAGCTGGAACAGCTCCAGCAGGCGCACCTGTTCGTCGGAGGCCGCCATCACCCGGAGTTCGCCGTCCCGGTCCGCGAGCAGCAGACCTGCTGCAGACACGTCGAGCATTCCCACGCATCGGTCGGTGAGCAACCGGAGGAAGTCGATCAGGTCGAAGTCCGTAACAAGGTTGTCGGCCAGCTCGACGAACGTCCTGGCCAGGAGCTGCTCATCCATCCTGCTCACCCTCTGATGACGGTACTGCCGCCCCGGGGAGCCCGGAAGGCAGGAAGTGTTCCTCGGCCACCGGGAGATCAGGCATCGTCGCTCGCCGGGTCGGGGTCGGGACTGAGGCGGAGTCTGCGGGACACCACGGCACGGGCCACCTCGGCCAGCCGACGATCGTAGGCGTAGGCGTAGGCACGCAGACGGATGAATGCCTCATCGATGCCGACGCCAAGCTGTTCCGTAAGCATGCCCGTGGCTTGGTCGATCTCGGCCCTGTATCCGCCCATGCCCTCGAACTGCCCGTCCAATGCCGTACCATCGGCCGGATCGGTCCGCGCGCAGGCCTGTGTGTCGAGCAGCACCCGGGTCGCCGTGTCGGCGAACACCAACGCCTCGGCCAGCGCATCGGCGTTCAACCCACCCGGCCGCCCGCGGTACAGGTCGAGTACCCCGGGACGGATCGCCCCGATCTGCAAGGGGAGCGCGAAGACCGCACCCGCCCCTTCCTTTGAGGCCGCAGCGGCGAAGGCGGGCCAGCGGCGCTGAATCTCCATGGCCCGCAGATCGGACGTCAGGACCGGCCCTCCGAAGGTGAAGGCGTCCACGCATGGCCCCTCCCCCAAGGTGAACTGGAGTTCCTCCAGTCGCTCAGTGGCCTCGTCGGTGGCACAGAGAACGTGCCCGACGGGGATCCCCGACAGGGCGGACAACCCTGCCCCGTTCACCGGCAATGCCGCCACCGCCGCGGCACACACAGCCGCCACGTCCACCCGGGTGCCCTGTCGCGCCGCCTCATCGGCCACCAGCCCCAGGATCCTGGCCGTCCGGCTAGACATGTGTATGCCCGGACCGTATCGGGGGCGCCGGCTCGCCACTTGGCGCGGCCTCGGCAGCGTGCCAGGACGTCGCCACGGGGCGAGCGCACGGACTTGACCTCAGCGGGCACGCATACTCGAAGCACCAGGCCATGGAGATCTCCACCCCACCATTGACACCGGCCGCGACGGAATCCGGGGAGAGCGGGCAACCGCACCCGGTGGAAATCCCGAAACGCGCATAGCAGCCAAGAGACTTGAGTATGTGCCCTTGCGTCACTGTCTTGCTACCAGCGGCCGGGTAAGCCCCGGTTGAGACGTGACCATCTCCAGGCCTCATCTCATCATCGCCGTTTCAGTGCTCCCAGACGCCGCCCGCGCTCCGGATCGGCCGAGGAGACAACGAGCCCCAGCGGCACCAGCGTGAGGAACCCAGGCGGCGCGAAGCCCAGAGAACGCGACCACAGCTCGAGATCACTGAACCGCCGCCATCCCCGTCCGACTGGTGAGTGGGCGATCACGCGGCGTAGCCGTCCGCAACAGAGAGGAACGGCCTGCAGACGGGAAGGCTTCCTCGGCATGCCTGTCGCCTACCACGGTCGATACCGGCACCGCGCGAGGGCGCGACGCGGAGGTTCCTGGATAGCCTGGAAGGCAAAGAGCTACATCGGCCTCGGCGGGCTGCGCCTACCCCTGGCACGGCTCGCGCCGACCGGGCGAACGGCTCAGGAGGACACGCCATGATCCAGGCAGCCAATATCCGTGAGTGGCGCAACCACAGCGTCGTCGACCCGAAGGGCCACAAGATCGGCGTGCTCGAAGCGATCTATGTGGACACCACCACCGACGAACCGGCCATGGCCACGGTCCGGACCGGACTCCCCACCCGTCACCAGCTGGCCTTCGTCCCCCTCGACGACGCGATCCTCGGACCGGACTACGTCAAGGTCTCCTACACCAAGGCGCTGGTGAAGAAGGCGCCCTCAGTCGGCATGGACGACATCCTCCCCGCCGAGGCAGAGGAAGCGATCTTCCAGCACTACGACATGGCCTACCGGACGGGGGCAGGCGGCGAGAGGCAACTCGCGCGCCGCTGACCGCCCAGCGCTCAGTCCCAAGGAGGTGTTCGCGTCATGGCTCTCTTCCTACTTCTCGTTCTGGTCGCCGTCGTGTTGGGAATCATCGGAGCGGTAGCAGAGGGGCTGTTCTACCTGCTGATCATCGGCATCGTGCTCTTCGTGGCCGACCTGGCCTTCCACGCCGTGCGCTGGTCCCGGCGCTCTGCTCGGCGCCCCATCCGATAACACCGGCATCCACGAATCTGCGCTCCGGTCGGGCCCTGGTGAGCGAGTGTGCCGGAGGGCGCCGTCGCAGCGGCGCCCTCCGGGGTGGTGGTTGGGCTACTTCCTGGTCGTGTAAGCCCGGTAGATCGTCTGGGGCTTGGCCCTGCGCGCGTCCAGGCCGACCACGGTGTCCTTGGTGAGGTGCAGCATCGGCTGGATCAGCCAGTCAGTGCCGGTGATCTGCCCGCCCGCCGTGGACAGAAGGGTGCTGTCCACCATGTAGCGGCCCTTGGGGAGCCGCAGGGTGACCGAGCCGTCCTGCTCGTGCGGGTAGGAGTAGAAGCCGGTGTCCAGACCGGCGAGCAGGGTGGAGTAGTTGCCCGTCGGCTTGCCGTCACGCCCGGCAGACCCGCGGGCCCGGCGCTGCCGTCCGGGGCGAAGGCGCTGGTGGAGAGGTTCAGCGTCACCGCCTTGTCGCCGTCGTTGCGGTAGGTGAGGGTCTTGCTGACCGGCTCGTCGTCGTGCGGCTACCGCTGCGTGCCGAAGTCGAACGTGCCCGGCTCGGTCACCGTGGTCTGCTTGACGGCCTGAGCCACGTCGAGCCGTCCCGTCCCCTGCTGGAACGGGGACAGCACCGGGTCGCCCTTGGCGGAGGCGGTCAGCGCCACCTTGATCTGCGTGCCGGACCACCCGGGGTGCTGCTGGGCGAGGATCGCCGCCGCGCCGGCGACGTGCGGCGTGGCCATGGAGGTGCCGGACAGGGACACATAGCCCTTCTCGACCGGGTCGCCGATCGCTCCGCTGGCCGCCTCGGCCGCGACGATGTCCACTCCGGGGGCGGTCAGGTCGGGCTTCAGCGCGCCCGAGGCCGTCGGGCCGCGGCTGGAGACGTCGGCGAGCCGGTCGGACTTGTCCACCGCGCCCACGGTGAGTGCCGCGTCCGCGCTGCCCGGTGAGGAGATGCTCTGCTGTCCGGGCCCGC
The DNA here is from genome assembly GCF_052245475.1 of Streptomyces sp. 7N604. Taxonomy (NCBI): domain Bacteria; kingdom Bacillati; phylum Actinomycetota; class Actinomycetes; order Kitasatosporales; family Streptomycetaceae; genus Streptomyces; species Streptomyces sp. 7N604. Next base: position 135,935 of record NZ_JBQQBX010000011.1, read on the forward strand.
TGTTGCCGGCCGCGATGACGAACAGTGTCCCGGACTTGGCCGACAGGGTGTTCACGGCCTCCTCCATCGGGTCGGTCTCGGGCGAGTCCCAGCCGCCGAGGCTGAGGTTGACCGAACAGCCCGGCGAAGGCTCCCCCGAGGGCGGCCGGGTTCAGATCGCCGGTGAAGAACAACGCCACGACCAGGATCGCGCCCAGGTCGTCGACGACCGCCAGAGTCAGCAGGCAGGCCCGCAGAGCGGTGGGCATGTGCGTACTCAGCACGGCCAGTACGGCCAGGGCGAAGGCGATGTCGGTGGTCATCGGCACCGCCCAGCCACTCGCACGCCCGTCGCCGGCCGAGACCGTGGCCAGGTAGATCGCAGCGGGCACCGCCATGCCGCATACCGCGGCGACCACCGGCAGGGCCGCCGCGGCCCTGGTGCGCAGCCCGCCGGTCACGAGTTCGCGCTTGAGCTCGATCCCCGCGACCAGGAAGAAGATGGTGAGCAGCCCATCGGCCGTCCAGTGCTCCACCGACAGGTCCAGCCCGAGCGCGGCGACCCCGAAGTAGGCGGTCCGGCGAGGCAGTCGAATGCGGAGCCAGGCCTCGCAGCCGCCGTCGCTGCGCCGCGCGCGAGCACGGATGGGGCGCGAGCGCCGCCGACTCGGCGTCCTGGGCCCCTCTTCCGCCCTCGGGCAGGGCGGGCTGCTTGAGACACCCGTAGCAGGGCCAGAGCAGGTTGTTGCGGCTGCAAGGGAGCGGGGGCGGCGCCCTGGCGGGCACCTGGATGCGCCGTCCGCGAGTGACTGCCTCGGCTAGGCGGTGCCCACCAGCGGGGACCGGCCACAGCCGCCGGCCGGCCGGCGGCTCCCCGTCCGGCTCGGTGCCGAGCACGTCGGCGCTGGTGGCAGCCACCTGGACTCCGTCGACGGCCGCATGGACGACCAGCCGGAGACCGGACGCGGTGCCCTGCCCCCTGAGCGGCCCGTCGAGTCCGGCCACGAGATGGAAGCCCAGGCAGGAGGGAGTCGACCTCGCCCCGTGGCGGCCAGTCTCGCCGCTCGGACAAGGGACAACCTGCAGCTGGCCGAAAGCCGAGCCATCGCTCCATCCGAGCCGGGTAGGGATGGGCGTGCGCGGCGTAGGTTTCGGTACTTCTTGTCGAAGTGAGGCAAACGTGACCCGGGTGCTCTTGGTGCACGACATATGGTTGATGCGATCGGCCCTGACCGCGCTGCTGGAACATGCGGACGACATCGAGGTGTCAGCCGCATCTTGGGAGAAGGCACCGAGCCAGGCTCGCTCGTTACGGCCTGACCTCTGCGTTGTGGACGCGGACTGTCCGGGGTCCTCGCGATTACCGGCCCACCCCACCGGGCAGAGATGCGATCTGCTCGTCCTGGCCACCTCGTGCAGGCCCGGAGTTCTGCGGCGGGCCGCCCAGGCCAAGGCTCTGGGCTTCGTGAACAAGGACGCGTCGCCGACCCTGTTGCTGAACGCGATCAGGCTTGTGGCAGCGGGGAAGCGGTACGTCGACGCCTCGCTCGCTGCGGACCTTGTCCAGGCGGCCGACATGTCACTGACTCCCCGTGAATTGAGTGTGCTGGCACTCGCTTCGGACGGCGCTTCCGTCCCCGAGACCGCCAGCACTCTGCAACTGAGCAAGGGGACTGTGCGGAACTACATGTCCGCAATCATCCGCAAGACCAACGCCCGTAACTGGACTGACGTCGTCCGTATTTCGTACGGGGCGGGTTGGGTGTAGACGGGGCGGGCCGTCTCAGATCTTCTCGGCGTGCCAGCGTCCCACCAGGTCACGGTAGAGCGACGAGTGGTCGAGCAGCTCCTGATGATTCCCACAGGTGGCGTTGAGGCCGTCGAGCACCAGGATCCGGTCGGCGCGCCGAGCCGAACTGATCCGGTGGGCAACCACGATCAGCGTCCCGGGCCGCAGGGCGAAGGCCCGTTCTGCCCGGGTCTCGGCCGCCGGATCGAGGTGGCAGGTGGCCTCGTCCAGGATGACGAGAGGCGCGGGGGAGAGATGCGCCCGGCCGAGCGCGATGAGCTGCCTTTCGCCCTGCGACAGGGCCGCGGGATCGACATGCGCGTCGAACCCGCCGAGCCTGCGCACCAGGGGGCCGAGGCCGACCGCTTCCGACGAGGCATCCACCGCCGACCGCGAAGCTCCGTCCGGGCACAGGTAGAGCAGGTTCTCGTACAGGCTGCCGGTGAAGACGTAGGCCTGCTGCGGGATGAGCACGCGCAGCCGGGAGGGGTCGTCCAGGGCGTGCGTGTGCGCCGGCCGGCCGTGAAGCCGTACCTCGCCCTTGTCCGGTTCGAGCAGGCCGGCCAGCAGACAGGTCAGCGTGGACTTGCCGATCCCGCTGGGCCCCACCACGGTGAGGTGCTCGCCGGGCTCGATCGTCAGGTTGAGTCCGCGCAGCACGGGTTGCGCCGCCGGACCGTAGGCGAACGTCACCGCACGCAGTTCGACCCGCGGTGCGTCGGGGCGTCCCCGTGCCTGCGCCGGCCGCTCGGGGGCGCCCGCGGGCACCGGGACGGTCGGGCGGGGGTCCGGCCCGGGGGACAGCCGGCCGAGGACCACGAGCAGCCTGGTGCCGGCCGCGCCAAGCGCGTTCATCAGGTTGTGCAGAGCGGGCAGGAGGGACTGGGTCAGATACGTCAGCGCGCCGAGCAGGGCGCCCGCCGTGACGCCCTGACGCAGCAGCCAGGGTGCGGCGACCAGGAGCAGGACCACCGGAAGGTGTCCGGCTATGCCGAGTGCCAGAGAGCGGGCGCTCGCCCACCGGGCGAGGGACCGTGCCGACTTGGCTTCCCGCTCGATCAGCGCGTGCGTTTGCGCCGAGATGGGTGCCCCTGCGCCGCACGCCACCACGTCGCGCAGACCCTGAGCCATCGAGCCGAACTGTGCCGACAGAGCCTCGTCGGCACAGAGGAAGTCGCGTTGTCGGGCGGCCATCGGCGCCAGCGTGGCCAGAAAGAGCAGCAGTCCCGTCAGCAACGGTGGCGCCACGACGACCAGCAGTGCGGGAGCGAGCGCCGCAAGCCCGAAAAGCGCCCCGACTGCGGTGAAGACGAAGGACCGGGCCACGAGCACCAGCCCCGCGAAGCTGTCCCGTGCAATCTCCGCCTGGTTGGTCAGCCGGGAGACTACCGCGCTGTCAGTGGCGTACGCCGGTTCGGCCAGCGCCTGGTCCAGCGACCGTGTCACCACCCGGCGTACCAGGCCGTCCCTCAGCGGTTCGACGAGGTCGGCGAGTCCTCGGAAGACGCCGCCTGTGGCCAGGCCACCTATGACGATGGCCAGCGCGGCCACCGCCAGCCACGCCAGGCCGGTGCCGGTGCGGCCGGCGAGAAAGCCCCGGTCGAGCGCCATCGCCACGGCGTAACCGCCGAGGAAGGTGTGGGCCGATTCGAGCAGGGACCAGCCACTGAGCTTCAGCAGCACGCGTTTGCGGCGTCCGAGGAAGCGCACGGCCTGCGGCAGGAGCCGTGAGCCGGTCATCTTCATCAACTCCCGCCCGTGTCCTGACCGGTGTCTGCGAACACGGCTCGGTAGTCGGGCTCTTCCCACAGGCGTTCGTGTGGGCCCACCCTGCGGATGCGGCCGTCCTCGACCCATGCGACCAGGTCGGCACGCGCCGCCGAGGAGGCGCGGTGGGCGATCAGCAGCCGGGTACCCGTCCGGACGTCGTGTACGAGGGCCCGGCCGACGTGGAGTTCGGTGATGCTGTCGAGGCTGGAGGTGGCGTCGTCGAGGATCAGCAACCGGCCGGCATGGGCGAAGGCCCGTGCCAGCCCGAGGCGTTGCAGTTCTCCGCCCGACAGAGGGGCGTCGGAGAGCGGCGCTGAGTACCCGCCGGGCAGGAGCCGGACGAAGGTGTCGGCCCCCGCCGCCCGCGCCGCGGCCCCGATCTCGCAGACGGTGGGCTCGTACGGCCCGAATCCGATGGCCGCGCCGACCGTTTCGCCGAACAGGACCGGCCGTTCGAAGGCGAACCCCACCTCCCGGCGCAGCTCCGACGGATCGGCCTCGGTCAGCGGTACGCCGTCCAGTAGCACCACCCCCGCGTCGGGGTCGGCCAGCCGTCCGGCGACGGCGGCGAGAGTGGACTTGCCCGCGCCGGAGCGCCCGACGACGGCCATCGTCGTGCCCCCGGGCACGACCAGATCGACCCCCCGCAGCACCGGAGCGCCGCCGCGGCTGAGGGTGACCGCCCGCAGCTCGACGCGCCCAGGACCGTCGGCGGGCAGCGGACGCGTCCCGTGGCGTACGGCGGGAAGGGCGAGCAGTTCGGCGATGCGGCGGGCCGCGGCGCCGCTGCGCAGAAGGGAGTTGAGCTGTCCGACCACCGCGCCCAGGCCGGCGGCGAGGGCGGCATAGCGGGCGGCTGCCAGCAAGTCGCCCACGGACAGGCTTCCACCGACCAGCCGCAGCCCGCCGACGGCGAGGACCACCGTGGTCAGCAGGGGCACCAGAATCCCGCTGCCGACCGATGCGCGTCCGTAGACCTGCCACATGCGCCGCCCCTGCGCGCCCAGTTCGGGAAGCGGCGCCAGCACGCGGGCGAGTTCGCGCTCGGCGGTCCCCGCGGCGGCGACGGTACGGGCGCCGCCGAGGGCCTCGAGGAGGCGGCCGGCGACGTCCGCCTGCACGCGCTGGTACTGGGAGATGCTGTCGGAGGACCCGCGGGCGAAGACCCTCAGCAACAGGGCCAGCAGGGGAATCCCCGCGAGGAAGACAACGGCCAGCCAGAGGTCGATGAGCGCCAGGGAGACCAGACCGCCGACCGGGACGAGGAGCGAAGCCAGGCCGATGGCCGCCGTGGTGGGCGCGGTGCCCGCCTCTGCGGCGTTGCCGGTCAGCCGGGTCACCAGGTCGCCCGGGGTGAAGCGGTCGGCGGCACGGTGCGGCGCGAGGGACAGGAGGTGGTCGGCTCCGCGGCGGCGCAGCCAGGCGGTACTGCGGGCGCTGGTCGCGCCGCCGACCAGCGCCTCCAGGGCGTCGAAGAGAACCTCGGCGGCGACCAGCACGGCGCACAGCACGACGGCTCGCTCCACCCCCGCGGCTTCTTCGAGCAGCAGGTCGAGCGTGTGCCCAAGCGTGGCAGGCAGGGCGACTGCCGCGGCGGCAGATGCCGCGCTGAACAGGAAGACGGCGAAGGTGCGGCCCGAACTGTGCCGTACCGCACCGGCCAGGATGCCTGAAGCACGGGCGAGGGGTATGAGTTCCGTGGTGGCGTTCCGTGGCGTTCCAGGGCGGGGGGTCGGGGCCATAGGGGTGCAGTCCTCGCCTCCGTTGGAGAGATGCGGGGCAGGCGCACCGCGGTCCCGGGCGAAGTCGTTCGCCCGGGACCGCGGCGCCGGTTCACCACAGGCCGAAGTCCTGTGGCAACCATGGGTCAGTTACAGGTGGTGACACTCAGGCTGCTGTCACCGCAGAGCAGCAGGCTTGCGCGGCTGCCGCCTGTCGCGAGCTCGCCGGTGGCCTCGGACTTGGGGGTTTCCATCGTCTGCAGGTCGAGAAGTGTCATGGTGGTGTTCCTCTCCATTGGGGACGGATCTTGCTCAGGTCCCCCCGAGTAAGGGGACCGGCTTCAGGGCCGCCGTGGCGGCGGGAGGAAGGGCAGGTGCACGGGCTGGTCGTGCAGCGCGCTGCCCAGTGCGAGCAGGCAGCCGGCTGTGCCGGTGCTGAGGTCCATGGACAGGCGCATCATCTGCTCGCCGGCGAAGGCGAGATGCCCCTGGTAGGGGATCGCGCCCCACGAGAGTGAGTCGATCTGGCGGCGCAGATCGGCGGCGTGGGTGCCCGGGCCTCCGGTCGTGGTGCGGCTCAAGTGCAGCACCATGCCCGCGGCACCGCGGAACAGGCCGGGCTGGGCATAGAACTTGGCCTGCGCCGCCTGAACGATTTCGCCCCTGGCCTTCTCGAAATCTTCGTCGGTGCGGTGGACGAGGTAGTCGTCGAGCACCATGCCGATGCCGACGCTGCCGGCGCCCAGGTAGGGCATGGTCCGCCAGCCCTCGTCGACCTGGAGGGCTCCTCCCACGCTTCGTACACAACGGGCCAGGTCGCGGCGGAGCGCGTCGGCGGCCAGGTCCAGCAGGGCGTGGTCGCCGGTCGCCTCGTACAGGCGCAGGTGGAGCAGCGCCGTTCCGGTGCCTCCGTGGAGGAGTCCGGCCCGCGGGGTCCCGGCGCCGACTTGCCCGGGTGAGGGAGCGCCGGCCTTGTCGGCCGCGAGTCGTGCGCACTGGAGCGCCTTGTCGCGCAGGGCACTCTCGCCCGTGGAGGTGGCCAGGGAATCGAGGGCCAGGCCGAGTCCGGCCAGTCCGCTGTGCAGGTCGGGGGCCATGTCCTCCCAGCTCTGGGAGGTGATCGTGTCGACGAGGTCCAGGGCGCGTTCGCGGTGCCCGAGCCGGTCCAGGACCCAGGCGATGCCGGACAGGCCGTCATAGAAACCCAGTGGGCTGCCGGAAGCGGGGGTCTTCGCGGCCCTCAGCAGCCATTCTTCCGCCTCCGGAGCCGGTTCGGCGCCCGTCTCGGCCATGGCGTAGAGGACGCCGGCCGCTCCGTAGGCGAAGCATGCGCCGCCGACCGGCATGAACTGGGCTATGTCTCCGGGGAAGATACGATCCTCCCGTTCCGGAGAGGCGGAGGCCAGGATCGCCCGGACCATGGAGTCGCGGCTGCGTGGCCAGTCGGCGAGCTCCACGGGTAAGTAGGGATCCGCTGCGCCGCGGGTCCTGCCCCCTGGCAGGTCCGCGCCACGATGGCCGCGAAGGATCTCGGCGACCGCTTCCTGGAGGAAATCGCGCGGCACCGGAAACTGCTCGGCGGCGATCTCCGCCACATGCGCGGCTTTCGCCCGGTCCACGGCGAACAGACTGGTGAGGGGCAGGAACAAGGCCAGGCGCAGGCACGCCAGGGCGTACCGGTCGACGTCGAAGCCTTTGCGGTCGGCAGGTGCGACGAACCCTGGATTGGCGATCACCTGACGCCGGTTCACGTCATCGACCGCGGCGGCCTCGAAGTCCAGCAGCACCACCGAGCGTTCGTCCTCGGACAGCATGATGTTGAAAAGGTGCAGGTCGTTGAAGGCCACGCCCCGCGCGTGGATCGCCGATACGGCGTCCTCCACCAGGCGGTGCACCCGCATAGCCCACTGGGTGTACTCGGCGAGCCGCTCCGGGCTGGGATCCGCTTCGATCAGCGGGTGCCGGTGTGCGAAGAAGCTGTTGAGCGGGCGGCCCTCGATGAACTCCATGACGAGGAAGGAGTGGTCGCCCAGGGTGAACCAGTCGCGCACCTCGGGGGTGCAGCCGAGCCCGGACAGCCGCCGCAGTGCGTCCCTCTCGCGCTCCAGCCGGGTCACCGCGTCGGCCTCGTCCGCGGCCAGGCCGGCGTGTGGCCGGGCCTCCTTCAGGACCACTTGCTCATCGGTGCGCAGGTCCCGGCCGACGAACACGCCGCCGCCGTTGGAGAAATGCAGCGCGCGCTCGAACCGGTACGGGATGTCGTTGAGCGTGGTGGCGGAGCGGGCGGCCAGATGCGGTTCGAGAAACGCGGGGAGGGTGACCCAGTCCGGGACGTGGAACGTCGGGTCCCTCCGGTCGGGGACAAGCCGTCCATGGTTGTCCTCGACCGCGGGGCACAGCTCACCCCGGTCGTCGTAACAGTGCCGCTCTGTGAAGCTGCCGTAGCGCACATGGACCGGACCCGCGCCCCAGCGTAAGTCGCTGAGTATGTACGGACCGGGCTCGCCTCCGAGCAGACGGTCCAGGTCTTCGGCAATGGTGCGGCACTGGTCGTCGTCGGCGGGGTAGACGGTGAGGAACTTCCCACTGGCGGCGCGGTCGGCGTATTTGGCGTTGCGGGTGTGCAGCAAATAGCGGCTCGGCATGCACTTGAAGGCGACGGATCGAGGGACGCAGTAGTCCCAGACCTGGGCGAGCACCTTCTCCGCGTTGTCCAGGCAGGCCGAAACGTGGATCTTCCACCCCTGGCTGGGCAGGGCACTGTCGAGCGGTCGGAACGCCAGCCAGTCGCCCGACCGGTGGCGCTGCCAGCCGTCCGGAAGCTCGCGCCGCACGGCCTCGTAGAGAGCGGCAGAACCGCTGCGTTCCTCGTGCGACCGATGCGGAGCGTCGTAGAACTGCCGGTCCGCGTCGCAGAAGACGGCGTACCCCTTGTTCATCGCACTCCTTCGGCCGGTGTCGTTCAGACGTTTTCACGTCACCAGCGTTTGCAACAGTTGCGATTGTCATGAACCACCCGTGAAGAAATCCATGGGTGGCAGAGAGGTGCAGCACAGCAGTGATCCACTGCAACCCCTGTCGCATCAAGGGCCCTGCGCATCAAGGGCGCGTGCGAACCACGCCAGGTGCAGCGTCAGACCGACGGTGCCGCGGGCCGGGCCGGCGAGCTCCGAGAGCTCGGTGGGGAGCCGCCGGGCGAACGCGGTGCGGCGGAGCTCGGAGACGGTGGTGTCCGGGTGCGAGAACACCAGGGGATGGGGCGGTGAGCCCCCCGAACCATCGCCTGCTCGTTGGGTAGGCGCTCACCCGGCGCGAGTGCGACGTCCTCTCGCTGGTCGCGGCGGGATTCACCAACGCAGAGATGCCGACGCCCTCCGCGTGCCGACAGGGACCGTGAAGTCCCATGTCAACGTCCTGCTCGGCACGTTGGGCCCGTTGGAGCGAGCCCCAGCCCTCACCGCCTTGCGGGCCCTCCGCGACGCCATCCGAGTCGCAACCTGTGCTGCCCCGCGCCCGCGAGCAGGGCGACACAGCACAGGACCGCGACGGGATGGCGTGCGGACGTGGTGATTTCCCGTGGTGCGAGAGTCACACACGAAGGGACGTACGAGGTTTCGGGCGAGAGGTCAGTTGCCCAGGACCGAGCCGAACTCGCTGTTCTGGTAGGCGAATCCGAAGGGCTTCTCACTGAACGAGGTGGCGTTGGTCGCCGTCAGGCCGGCCGCCGAGCCGCGCAGCACCCAGTCGGCTCCGTCGCGCGTCGATCCGGAGAAGACGTCCTCGCCCTTCGCAGCGACCGCGACGTCCTCCATGCCGTTGCCGTCGACGTCGGCGATCCGCACGCCGGAGCCGAACCAGTCGTACGCCTCCGAGGCCCCGGGCACACCACTGGTGGCCTGGTGGAATGCCTGGGCACCGGTGCCGGTTAGGCCGGTGGCCGTGCCCTTGAGCAGGACTGCCTCGCCGGTTTGCGTCACGCCACTGACGGTCTCGCCCGGCACTCCGACCGCGACATCCGCGTATCCGTCGCCCGTGACATCGCCGACCGCGACCGACGCGCCGAAGTTGTCGCCGGACTCGTTCACGCCCGGGACGCCCGAGGTGCCCTGGTCCAGGTTGGCGGTGCGGTGGGCGCCGAGGCCGTCCGCACTGCCGAAGCGGACATGGACGAAGCCCGCGGCGTCCGAGTATTCGCCTGCCGTGCTCGACGACTCCGGGATGTGGCCGGTGACCAGGTCGGTGTACCCGTCGTGGTCGATGTCCCCGGCGGCAGCCGAGACGGTGGGTGCCTCGTTCTCACCGGCGGAGCCGGCGCCCGGGTCGGCGACGGCAACCCAGTCGAGCCGCTCGGCGCCCCAGCTGTAGAGGGCGGTGTGCTGGCAGTCCGTGGTGCCGTCGCAGCTCTTGGGGCCCGTGATGGCGAGCTGGGCGCGCCCGGCGCCGGTGAAGTCGCCCGCGGTCAGGGTGCGGGGTTCGATGTAGGCGTTGAAGTACTCGGAGTACTTCGGGCCGTCCGGGGCGGTGCGGCCAGCGAGGTCGTCGTACACCCACAGCTTGTTGCGGCTGAGGGCGGCGAGTTGCGGGGTGCCGTCGCCGTCCAGGTCGGCAATCTCGACCTTCTTGCCAAAGTCCTTCTCGGCCTCCCAGGCGCTGTCGGCGAGCGGGCTGGCGATCTGGATGCCGCCGTTGGCCAGGCCGCCCGCGCCGCCCCACAGGACGGTGAGGGCGCCGAAGGACCCGCCGGAGCCCACCTGATCACCGGGCGCGCCGACGACGAGGTCGGTATAGCCGTCGGCGTCGAGGTCGCCGGTGGTGTAGGTGCTGCCGAAGCGGTCGCCGGTTTCGGCGGCGTCGGGGACGCCAGAGGAGTTCTGGGTGACGGTCGCCGAACGGGCGGGGGATGCCCCGTCGGCGGAGCCGTAGAGGACGGTGACCGAGCCGGCGTCGGTGTATCCGCCGACGGGGGCTCCGGGGGTGGCCACGACGAGGTCGGCGACCCCGTCGCCGTTGAAGTCATCGGCCGTGGCGGTGACGGCGCTCGCCTTGGGGGCGAGGGTCAGGGACAGGCCCGCGGACGCCGCGGCGGCGACGGTCACGGCAACGGCCAAAGTACGTACGCGCAAAACTGCTCCAGTCTCAGGGGACGGAAGTGGAGCGTGGGGCTCCGCCCATACGACACCGTGAGTGCGCGGATGGTTGTACGTGGGCAGCCAAATATTGGATCTGTCGCCCTCGGAGTCGGCTGCCCGCGCGAACTTCACGGCGGGTCTCCGGCGAGATCACCATAGAGTCGCGCCCTCCGCGTGCCCCATGTCGTGGGAGCAAAGGCGTTACGCAGCGCCCTGGCAGCGAGGTCGGTCCAGGTAACAAAAGCCCCGGGCCGCTGGCCTGGGGCTGTCAGGTGGAGCGGGTGACGGGAATCGAACGAGGACGGACGTGCCTGAACGAGACGGAAACTGAGACGGGCATTGCATCCGGCTGTCAGCTAGCGGAAGCGCGCTTCGTCACGTTCAACGTGGAAGCCCGGCTTGGCTCAACAGCTCGGCGACGTGGTCAGGCGACAACCGGTAGACGTCGAGCGATACTGCGTTGGCGCCGACGCGCGCAATGGGACCGGTTGTGATGCACTAGACGAGTAGGACCGTGCATCGTCCCTAAGAGATGCATGAGGAATGAGTGGACGAAGTGGCCTGCAACGGTCCCTTCGGGACCTCTTGCTGTGGTCGCCGTGCACCGCCTCCACTGGAGCGGAGGTACTCATGACCGGCCGCGTAGGCAAAGCCAGGAACATTCTTCTAGTGTGGCTCATCTGGCCGTTGATCACTTTGGGCATCTATCACCTGGTCTGGTACTTCAAGGTGAACCGTGAAGCTCGTGACTTCGATGGGCGTATCGAGGTCAAACCAGGGCTGGCTGTTCTGGCCATCGCCGTAGGTTGGCTAGTGATCGTGCCCCCGTTCGTGTCGGTTTACAACACGGGTGAGCGAATTGCGCGAATGCAACGTACAGCCGGGATGCAACCCACCTGTAATCCGTGGATCGGGATCATTCTCATGTTTATCCTCGGCCTGTACCCGCTGTACTACCAGCAAGAAATGAACCGCATCTGGGCCCAGTACGAGCACCTCGAAGAGGGCGAGCGCGTCCCCTTGGCCACCTGATCGGGTACGCCGCGCCGCGCCAAGCCCATAGGGATGAACTAGCGCTATCAGCCCTGCCCACCGCTCTCCTCACTGACAGCACTATCTCCGCTTGCTAGCGCCTTCACGCGATGACCTGACACCGGGGAGGACGTCGACCGCGACGACGCTGCCGATGCACTCGCTCTCTGTGAGGCCTTGCTCGACTTCATATACGTACCGACGATCCGATACGAAGAGCTCGTGCGGCGGCGGAAGCCTTCTTCCTGATCCCACAAGTCTGTTGGGGCAAATCTCGGGGGGAATCTTCGGTGTCGTTCACGTAGGTAGGAGGCCTGGCCGTCTCCGGGCCGTCGGACGCCGCTCGGTAGTGGCCAACGATGACCAATGACGGCCAGGTAGCCGCCGCACATCATGAAGTAGGGAAAGGTCTACCGCGCTTGTGCGAGGTGCTGGTGTCCGTCACCAGAGCGGTGTGCCTGCTCCGCGGCCGGAGCCGGAACGGGTTGCGGCACTTCCCGTACTTCGCTGGCCGACGCAACCCGGTGCGGTGGGGGCAGGTGGTCAGATGCCGAACTCCTGCGGGGACAGGCCGAGCACCGAGCACGCCTCTCGCAGGACCTGCTCCTCGGCTGGCGCGACGAATCCGTCCGCCCCGGCGACGACGAAGCCGGTCTGCACGACCGCCCTGGCCTCGGTCGGCTTCTTCGCCGCCTTGGCGATCTCCTGCATGACCTCCGCCTTGCCCTGCTGGAAGTTGAACGCCAGCTGGTCGACGTGCTTGTTGAACCGCTGCCGCAGTTGGTCGGACGGGAAGTTCTGCAGGACGTCGTTGTTCAGGATCAGCGACTCCACATGCTGCCGCTCGGCCGGATCGACATGCCCGTCGGCGGCCGCGACCAGGGCGCACATAGCCATGCTGGCGTCCCGGTAGGCGCCGCTCTTCAGCTCCGCCTTGAGGGAGGTGAGCTGGGACTTGAGCATGTTCACCAGCTGAGCCCGCGATCCGCCGGAGGACCCCGAACCCGGCCGCCCGTGTCCACCAGAGCCCCGCGTCCCCTGCGACTGCTGCTGCAGATTCTTGGCCTGCTCCTTGATCCGATCCCACATCGCCACTCGTGTCACCTCGGCTTCTGCCAATGTCGTTCCGGCCGTCCGCGTGCTTTCCGCCCGTCCTCCTGCCAACGCCTCCCGGCCCCCGGAAGTTCCGCGGTCGGCCTGTCGGCGCCCGGTGCGCTAAGGACAGACGTCAAGCATCACCCGACACCGAGGTAGTCCAGGGCGTCTCCGAAGTGCCTTTGCTGCGCGTGCTCGACGAGGGCAGGATGGAGAAGGATGGCGTTCAGGTCCTCACGACATATGGCCGCACGCCAGCCGTCGAAGTCACTGTCAAAAATGCACCTAGTCGCGCCGGAGATGTTCTGGTTGATGTGAACCGCTCGGTCAGGGAAATTCCTCAGAAGTCGAAGTACATCAGCCTCAACGACGCTCTCTGAGCTCGATCCACTGGTCGGCTTCCGATGTGATCTGGGGAAAATCCAGTCCGCTACTCGCACTGGAGCCGGTCCGGCGCCGGGCGGGGCCGTCCATCGGCTGCAGATCGTGGCGGGCACCTTGATCGCGCTGCGCGACCGGCGCGTGGCCGCCTCCAGCCGTAACTACCGGTTTTCGGCCAATGTGCAAGTCATCGTGGACACGGATACGCGTCTGGTGGTGGCCGCGGCCCGCCCAGTGCCCGGCACCACCGCCGATGCAAGGGCTGGCGCGACTTCGGCCTGGCCGGGCACTGCCACGGGGGTGACCCTGCTTGGCGACGGCGCGTACATCGACACCCGACTGGTCGTGCCGCACCGCAAACTCCCCGGCCGGCCCCTTCTCAAGGGCGAGGAGGAGAACAACGCCGACCACGACTGGGCTCTTTTGAGCCGGTGGTTGGACATCTTGCGTTTCACTATGCGGGGCTGGCTGCGGAGTCGGCGCGGCGGCAGTAGCCGTGCCAGGAGGTCGTCACGGAGCGGGTTCAGTGCGGTGACCAGCTGTTCAGGGGGAAAGATCCCTGGCGATGCGGTGACGCTGCGGCGGGCAGCCCGCAGGGTGTCGGTGAAGGAGAGCCGGTCGGTATCGACTCCGCGTAAGGCGGCGGTTCTGCACATCAGGACGCGCAGTGCGTGGGTGGACCAGCAGATGCGCCCAGATCTGCTGACGGACCCGTCCGGGGTCTTGCTGGACAAGCGCCACCTTCGGCCCGCGCTGATGGGTCTTGATCTCCCCGAGAACGGACTCGATCTCCCACCGCTGGTGATAGAGCGCGGCCAGCTCGGCAGCGGGATGGGCCAGGGTCGAGCAGGTCGGTCACCAGCTGCCTCGGCGCCGGGGACGCCGTGGAGCCGGTAGGCGATTACCCGGACCCGTACGGGGTCGCGTTTCTTGCTGTCGGTGCCCGCGTGGATGCGGGACAGCCAGGAGCCGTCCGGCAGTCGCTGGGTCACCGGCAGCACCTGGTTGGGCGGCACCCGCCACAGCAGGTGGGCACCGGTGGCGGTGAAGGCCCGCCACAGCGGGACGCCGAGGAACTCCCGGTCAGCGAGCACCAGCATGCCCGGGCCAGTGGAACGCACCGGGCGGGCGGACAAGGTCAGCTCACCGACCCGGCAGCCCTCCAGCTCTGCATCCAGCACCGCATGCGTGCCGCACTCCACCAGCGCGGCCATCCGGGAACGCCGCCTTCTCCGGGCCACGGCTGGTCACCGGACTGCCGAACTCCTTCTCATTCGCCGGGCTATCGGCCGCATCCCAGCACGTGCCGTCCACCGCCACCAGCCGCAGCCCACGCCAGAACGCACCCGGCGCCCCAGCGTCCGCGAGCGGCCTCGCGGTGGAGCGAACATCACCCGCAGCGGCTCCGACCCCAGCCGATTCCTCGCCCGAAACAGCGCGGACTTCGCCGGGATCCGCCACGACCCCACAAACCGGCGCCGCGCAGGCGCTCAACCAGGTGCCGCAGCACCTCCAGATACGGAGCCGGCGAGAACAACGCAAGGCCCAGGACGAAATACACCACCAGGCGAGCGGGCAGCAGCCGTCTGCGCTGTTCGGTCCGGCCGCACGCAGCGACCACCCGGTCCACCAGGCCTGGTGGATACACCCAGGTCAGTAACCCAAGACCCGATAACTCCGCACACCCTCAGCCACCGGCACCACCCCCGAGACGGTCCCAGCAGACTACGCCCCGAACTAACTCAACGGCATTGGGCCTACGACGTCCCTTACCTGCGGAAATGGTTACGGGGTAAGCGCATCGGGGTGCGCATCGCCCGCAAAGGCATCGAGTCCAGCGAACGTCCGGGACGCCGCAGGTGAGTCATCGAACGCACGGTGTCCTGGCTGACCGGCTACCGCAGACTCAACCACCGCTACGAACGCCACCCCCGCAACTATCTGGCCTTTCTCGGCCTCGCCGCTGCGCTGTGCTGCTACAAACGGCTCCTCAAACTCACCACATAGAACACGGTCTAAAGGGCACGGATGGGGCACGACGCGGAGAAGGTGACGGGATACCGGTGGTGGGTCAGCGGGGAGAGTGTTCTTCGAGCTGAGCAGCGGGATGGGGCACCGCTGTCGTTGCATGCCGCAAGCAGTCATTGAGAGTCATCGTGCTCTTCGGCTGCGGCGCGGCGGAACTCTGCGTTGATGCGCTGAGCTTCCTCGAGCTGGTCCTCGAGGATGACGATGCGGCAGGCGGCCTCGACGGGCGTGCCCTGGTCGACGAGTTCGCGGGCGCGGGCGGCGATCCGCAATTGGTAGCGGGAGTACCGGCGGTGCCCGCCCTCCGAGCGGAGCGGGGTGATAAGGCGGGCCTCACCGATGGCGCGGAGGAAGCCGGGGGTGGTACCGAGCATCTCGGCTGCCCGTCCCATGGTGTACGCAGGGTAGTCGTCGTCGTCCAGACGACCACTGAGCGGACTGTCTGCTGTCATTCTCACCTCGTTGTGCAACGCGTCGAGGGGCCCTGGTGCCGTACGCACCAGGGCCCTGAAGGAAATTCAACACCATCCGTCGGCCCTACTGCTGTGCCGACCTTCTGTTTCCGCTACGCAGCCCGGGAAAGGGCGGGAGTGCGGGGATCGCGGATGCGTGACCGTGGACCACCTTCCATTCCGGGGTCTTGCGGTACCCGAGCGGAATCGTCCTTGCCCGGGCGATCCTGATGGCGTCTGCTTCCTCCGTTCTTCGCTGAGTCATCCACTTGCCAGCGATCGTGGGTACTGCTGGTACTGCTGGTGCTGCTCGTTACTGCGGTACCGGGTACCGACTGGTGATTCGAACTGCTGGTGTTGCTGTCGGCCGCCCCTTGGCCTGCGGGCTGCCCGGTGCGGCTGCCAGTCCCGTCACCGTCCTGCGAACAACCTGGCTTCGGAACTCCGCAGCCGCACCGACCTGCGAACTTCAGTGTTGCTACGCGCCAGTTCGTGTCTGGCGGGTCTTGTTTGACTGCGTCTACGAGAGAAACCTTAACCATGCGATCGCCCAATGTCTACTCCGGCGAGCATAGATTTTGGAGTGCTCGGGGCCGAGGTTTTGGAGTGCTTGGGGCCGAGGTAATCTGCGGCCCTCAACGGCAGGCATGGTCCCGGTCACCCGGTCACCCGGTCGGCTCAGGGGCTGCACCTCGGCAGGAAGCGTCGGCACGTCCGCCGATGCGTCCAGTGGGGCCCAGCCCAGCCGGCCGGGCCGAGGAATAGAATCGGCTCTCATGTCGAACGCTGACGAACTACTCGTTGACGTCGCTGCCATGGTGGAGTCCGAGCAGAGCACTCAGATGTCCCTGACTGTGGCCACCGGCGGCGCTGTCATCACCGGACGGTTGGCTCCCGAAGCCGTGTGGAGGCAGCGTGTGTCGGAGATCCTGAGGGACTCGGACCGCCTCGGCCCGTTCTCCGGTGTCTTCACCCCCGACGAGACGCAGGACCGGCCTGACCGCGGCGAGCTGCCCACGCATCTGCACTTTCACGTCGCCCGGATCCTGCAAGGCAGCATGGGGATCCCCGAGACGGGCGGGATGTACCGCGTCGCGATCAAGGACGTCAGCGGCTGGACCGTTGGCGACTTCAGCTACTCCGACCAATGAGTCACCGTTACTGGACCCTGGCCGTCCCGGGAGGTGCTGTCTTGTCAACCGGACGCTGAACGCATTGAGGGCTCGACCGGCGCGCGCCGGTCGAGCCCTCAATGCTGTCCTGGTCTCGGCTTTCTCCGGGCCCGTCGGTTACATGGGCGCGGGCGTGCCGAGCTGAGCCGACGCTTCCTGAAGCGGAGTGAGGACGCGCGCGGGTGAGGCTGCGGGGAGGGCACGGCACGTGAAGCCGAGACGGGTCATGGCCCTGATGACTTCGCCGGCGGTGAAGTCGCGACGGTCCTGCCCAGTGATGACATGGCCTACTTGCTTTGCGGGGTAATGGCGGCGGCCGATGATCACGGACTCACCCGTGATGGGCTCGGGCTTGACGCCCTTCATCGACGCCAGCACCCCGCTCTTGGACAGGTCGAAGGGGAAACGGGCGATGACGCAGCGCATGGTGCCTCACAGGTAGAGGGAGAAAGGTCTGACCGGGGGGAGGCGGATCACGTGAGAGGGTGAGAGCGCCACGCGCAGCCGTGCTCGTCGACGACGGGCAAGGCCCCGAGTTGCCGGTACGGCATCGCGTGCTCCGCTTCGGCAATCATGGTCACGGGCGAGGTGAACGTCCGCTGCCGTCGAGGATGTCCCGCAGACGGACCCGATCCGTATAAGCGGAGCTGTCGCGGACGACGGTGAGCTGGGCCTGAGTGATCAGGCCCGTGCGCCGGCTGTCCTCGTCACAGACGAGCAGGTGCCCAGAACGGGCACCGGCCATGACGGACAAGGCCACCTCTACGGTCATGTCGTCCCAGACCTGCGGTCCGGACGCGTCCATGGCGTCGACCACAGCCTTGGTGGCGAAATCCGCCGGGCGGGCCTGCATCTGAACCAGCGTCAAAAGACGCCTCCGGTGGAGATGGGTACGAGTCCTGATCACGAAAGTTTCTAGGCTGCCGGGTCAAGGGCGGACTGCCGCTGAGCTGTGCGGCGCGCCGCCTGGCCGGTCCGGCGGTCCTTAGCGGTACGGCTGCGCCGACCTCGAGAGGTGGAGGCGCTGCGCCTGGGGCGCTCAACCACCGGTGCGGTGACGACGACCGGGACGCCCGACGGAGTTTGCGCGCCGGTGATGCGGCCCAGTTCGGCCTCCCCCGAGCGGACCTGGGTGGTCTGAGGGCGGATCCCGGCATCCGACATGAGACGGACCATGCCGCGGCGCTGGCCGGGCGTAACCAGGGTGACGACGAGACCGGACTCGCCCGCGCGGGCCGTGCGGCCTCCCCGGTGGAGGTAGTCCTTGTGATCACTGGGCGGGTCCACGTTGACCACCAGGTCGAGGTTGTCGACATGGATCCCGCGTGCCGCGACATTGGTCGCCACCAGCACCGTCACATGCCCCGTCTTGAACTGGGCCAAGGCCCGGGTGCGCTGCGGCTGCGACTTTCCACCGTGCAGTGCGGCGGCCCGTACACCGCTGTTCAGCAGGTGGCTGGTGAGTTGGTCGACGGCATGTTTGGTGTCCAGGAACATGATCAGCCGGCCCTCTCGCGCCGCGATTTCGGTCGTCGCCTGATGCTTGTCCGCGCCGTGCACATGGAGCACGTGATGCTCCATCGTGGTCACCGCACCCGCGGCCGGGTCAACGGAGTGGACCACCGGGTCGGTCAGGTACCGGCGGACCAGAAGGTCGACGTCGCGGTCCAAGGTGGCCGAGAACAGCATCCGCTGCCCTTCAGCACGCACCTGGTCCAGCAGCGCCGTGACTTGCGGCATGAAGCCCATGTCGGCCATCTGGTCGGCCTCGTCCAGGACGGTGATGCCGACCTGGTTCAGGCGACAGTCGCCCCGCTCGATGAGGTCCTTCAGCCGGCCTGGCGTCGCGACGACGATCTCCGCCCCACCGCGCAGCGCACCGGCCTGCTCGCCGATCGACATCCCACCCACCACCGTGGCCAGCCGCAGCTGCACAGAGCGGGCGTACGGAGTGAGCGCATCGGTGACCTGCTGTGCCAGCTCCCGGGTGGGTACCAGTACCAGCCCCAGCGGCTGCCGGGGCTCGGCTCGCCGGCCGGCCGTACGGGCCAGCAGCGGCAGGCCGAAGGCGAGCGTCTTGCCGGATCCGGTGCGACCGCGGCCGAGTACGTCACGCCCCGCGAGGGAGTTCGGCAGGGTCGCCGCCTGGATCGGGAACGGTACGCTCACGCCTTCGGCGACGAGCGCGGCCAGCAGCTGCCGGGGCATGTCGAGGTCGGCGAACGCCTCGACGGCGGGGAGCGCAGGGGTGGTCGTCGTTACCGGCAGGGCGAACTCCCCCTGCGGTGCAGCGAGGCGGCGCCCGTAACCATTCGAACGGCTCGGGGCACCGGAGCGGTTGGAGGCCGTCGGCCCAAGCGGCTGCCGCCCTTCCCGGAGCCGGAACTGCCGGTACGGGGTACGGGTACGGGTACGGGTGAAACGGTCGTTCGTACGTGTGCGGTTCATGCAGAACCTTCCTCGAAGCGGCACGTATCAAGGAATTCCTGCAGCAATGAGCAGCACAGGGAATCGCAAGAACGGACCAAAACAAATGCGAAAGCGGATATGTCCGGCGGGAAATGCTCACGGGGTGAGGCGCTGAAACGGGCGGCGCGCGATCCGGGTCGGAAAGGCCAGGGCTTCGAGTGGAAAGCTCTGACGGATTTGCGTCCGGAGCCTTGATGGAGCATCCGTCACACGGTGAGATCGCAGAATCCTCGGAATCCTGCCGCCGGTGAAATCGCCACGGCGTGACGGAGGCGCTGCGTCTTGAAACCCAACGAGTTGGGGCCCGCACCCCAAGCTGCGGGCCCCGGCTGCGAACTGCGCGCGTCAGCGTCAGGCGAGAACGATGTTCTCGGCCGTCGGGCCCTTCTGACCCTGCGCGATGTCGAAGCTCACCTTCTGGCCTTCCAGTAGCTCGCGGAAACCTTGGGCGGCGATGTTCGAGTAGTGGGCGAACACGTCAGCGCCGCCACCGTCCTGCTCGATGAAGCCGAAACCCTTGTCCGCGTTGAACCACTTCACGATGCCAGTAGCCATGTGTCACATCTCCTTCGGGGCAGTGCCCGGAGTCCGCACTGTGCGGAGTCCCGTCGCCGCGATGATTGCCCCGCCCGGAAAATGACCGGAAACAACAAAAGGCTCCCATTGACACGGAAAGCCAATGAGGGCACTCGAAGTTTTTGGGAACCACAACTGCAACTGTAGCCGATAATAGCACGGCGGGATGGCTGTGCACGGTAACTAATTACCCTCCGTCTGTTGCGTCAGAAACCTTTATCGCGCGTCGCGTCGATTTCTCACTTCACGGCAACAGATATTGGTCCGCCCGGAACACAGCGTTCCGCCAGGCGGGTCGGGCGGGCGTCAGGGATGCGATGAGCTTCGCTGGGCAAGAGGACCGGCAGGCCGCTGGCCGGGAGTTCTCTCGGGCTCGTGGACGATGTGGGTGAAGACGCGGAGTTTTTCGGCTGGTTGAGGAAGCTGACGGCCAGGCCAGGGCGCCGGGATGTGGTCCGAGTAGGCGCGTTGGCTACCACGGCTGCCAGGCAAGCCGTCCCTAGCCTCGCCAGCGGGGGATTCGAGGGCCGCCAGCGCAGCCCAACTGCTCTGCACGGAGACCAACAGAAGGAGGTGCGCCGGGATCGATGCCCGGGTACGAGCCGACCGAAGAAGGGCGCTGAGAAGGCGGCATGGAGCACTCTGTGCAAGAGGCTTAGCGCGGTCCAGAGCACAAGCAAGGCCAGGTCTGTGACCTGGCCTTTGTCGTAGAGCGGGTGACGGGAATCGAACCCGCGCTCTGAGCTTGGGAATCACTGGCTCGAACGGCCTGACTTCGGCTATGACCTGCGGAAAGAGCCGTTTGGCTCACCAGGGGAGGGACGGCAGGCTGACCGCTGTTGACCGTGGCTCCCCGCTCGTTCTGGCACGCATCTGGCACAGCCTGCGGAGGGTGGCCGGATTACGACGCTGGACCGTGCCGGTTCTGTACGGACGGGTGGGATGCCACTAAAGTGACACGGCCTCATAGCTTCTACGAAGAAGGGGAGGTGGAAGGCCGTGCTGATTTGCATGAACAGCTCGAACACGGGGCGCCCCGCACCGGGCCGCGTGAGCCGTAAGTGGCGGGAAGCTGCTGGAAGGGCCGGATCCTTCGCCTTCTCCGCTCCAGGGAGCATTTTCCTATCGTTGTGATTCGTCAAGTGCGCGCCCGGCCCGCGTGCGGGGAGGCGAGCGCGATGTTCCTCGATTTTCTTCAAGCCCTCGGTACGTTTCTTGGCGGCCTCGGCGCCCTCATCGCGGGCACGGCCCAACTCCTTGCCTTCTTGCAGAAGAAGGGCGAGGAGAGGGAGGCTGGTCACGGCAGCGACGATCCGAATGTCTGGATGATTCCCCCGGGGCTGGTCGCGTACCCGGCCGCAACAGCCTGACGCTACTCTTCGAAGGATGTCGCCTCGAAGAACGCGTCCCTCTGCCCGTCGGGTCCCGTTCCGGGGTCCCAAGAATTGCGGTGGGGAAGTGAAAAAACGGAGGGATGCGACCGCCCCTCCGTTTGTTCGTGGTGCCGACCATCAGCGGCATGCACGACCGACACCCGCTTTAGGAGTTCGAGCGAACCGTCTCCATGCCCGGTCGATCCGCCGCTAATGTGGCTGCGTCGGACTGCGCGGTGCCGTCGTTGTCCGCTGCCCTTGATGTCAGCGCAGTCGCAAAACCAGGCGCCAAAGCAGCGGTGGCTCCGTCACAGTGGCCACATGCCGAGGATTCGCGAGGATGAACTGTGGGCGCACAGGTGTCTTCAGGCTGCGCTGCCAGGTGTCGAAGTGCGCCCCCACGACGACGGCTCCCGACCGAGCATGCATGATTTCGACCTCGTGCGGGACGGACGTAGGTACGCGGCCCTGGAGGTCACGGCCGCAGCGGATGCAGAGTCGATCGCTCTCTGGAAGAGCATGACCCGTGGTGGTCGTTGGATCGAGGCAAGTCTGGCGGGAGGTTGGATCGTCGAGCTGCTACCAACGGCCCGAATGAACACCGTGAGGACCGAGCTTCCACAACTCCTAGCTCAGATGGAGCGGCTTACTTTCCGCACTCTGCGTGACGCGGACGGGGATGCCAGAAGTCAACTCATCAGCCAAGCGGAGCGGATGGGGGTCGTCTCCGCCTTCCAGTCACCCGCCACGGAGTTCCCGGGCAGCATCTACTGCCTTATCAGGCAGCCACCCGAAAAAGCCGGGGGTTGGGCGGCCCCCACGGGGGACGCGTTCGCTCACTGGGTCAGCGACTGGATAGGTGAGCCAAAGCAGGCAGACAATCTTGCGAAGCTACAGCGGTCAGGAGCGGACGAGCGGCACTTGTTCGTGATCCTGCCTGGGCACACAGTTGCTCCATTCGCAGCGTTTGACTTGCTGATTAGGCCCGCAGCACCCCTTCCCACAGTGGACCCTGCTCTCCCTCCTGAGGTAACGCACCTTTGGGCGATGAGCACCTGGGAGTCGGGAGTCGGCTTTGCTTGGTCGCCAGAGGCTGGCTGGAGCCGATTCCAGAAGATCCCCTGACGACGCTGCTACCTGACCAGGCCGGCCCCAGTACCTCTTCGTCCCGAAGCAACTTGGGTGGGTGCTCCACCTTGGGGTTGGGCGTCTCTCACCTGCGGCGACAGTCCATGAGTGTGCGCGGTTGTCCGCTGCTGTGCGCGGGTGTTGTAACGCAGTTAGACACTCACCCAGATGCGCCCCGGCTCTTAGAAGAGACTGGCTTGCTGCGCCGATGATCGGTCTGACCTGCACCTTTTGGATTCGGTGATCTCTAACCTAGCGAGCTTCGACGCGTATTCGACAGGACCGGTGATCATCAATCCCGCCACGGATCCGTGAGTCGGGGTGCTGCCCAAGCCTTGCCGCGCGGTCAGAGCGTCGACATGGCGGCGCGCTCGGTGTGGGCTCCAACTGGTGTAGGCACACGGCTGGCATCACCGCGAAGCGCTACTCAGGTGGAGGGTTGGCCCGATGCTGGGCGGCACCCTCGCCGAGTGCGCTCGCCCGCGCTGTGCCCGGCTGCACCCATGACCTGATCGCAGCCCGCACCCACGGCACCGTCCCGTCTGCGGCGAGCAGGGCGTCCAGGTTCCGACTCCCAAGGACTAGATTGGATCCCGCCAAGGTCTGTGCCGCGAGTTTGTCGACCGTGATTGACTGCCCGATCTGGCACGCACCTGGCACACGGCCTCGACCAGTCCGCTCACTAACTCGGTGGACGGACGAGTGATCAGCGGCCACCGTAAGACCATGGAACATAAGATCGATGTTGCTCCTGGTATCCGACTGTGGGTCGAGGAGCGCGGTGTCCCGACCGCCCCAGCACTGCTGCTCATCATGGGAGCCAACGCCTCCGGGCTGGCCTGGCCGGACTCCCTGCTCGACGCCTTAGGCCGTCATTACCGCGTCGTGCGCTACGACCACCGCGACACCGGGCGCTCAACCTGGGCCTTCGCCGAGAGTCCTTACGCACTCACCGACCTCGCCACCGATGCTGTAAAGATCCTTGACGCTCTCGGTATCAATCGCGCCCACGTGGTCGGCATGTCGATGGGCGGCATGCTGACGCAGCTACTGCTGCTCGACCACCCGGAGCGGCTGACGACGGCAACCTTCATCGGCACCACCCCCATGGACGGTGGCCCCGCCTCGTCCGAGACCGACCCCGTCTTGATGGCACTGTGGGAGACGATGTTCGAGCCGCGAGACCGTGACGCCGAGCTCGCTTGGCGTGTCCAGCACTGGCGCGTCCTCAACGGCGGTGAGTTGCCTTTCGACCCTGAGGAGTTCCGGCGCCGGGAAGAACGGATCATCGACCACGCCGGTCGCCACGACAATCCCGCGGCTCACGCCCGGGCCGACCAGGACGGCCTCAAGCGCGCTACGGAGCTGGCTGCGGTCACCACGCCGGCTCTCGTGATCGACTCCCCGGCCGACCCCATTGCCGGCACTGCCTGCGCCCGGCACCTCACGACGCTCCTGGGCAACGCTCGGCTTGTCACCGTCCCCGGACTGGGCCACGCCCTGTCGGACGCGGTCGTCCCGCAGCTGGCCGAGGTGCTCCTCAACCACATGGCGGCGCAGGAGACGGAGGCTCCGACCACCCTCCATTGAGAGCCGCCGTAAGGTGAAGGAGCACATGTCCGGGCTGCTGAAGCGGCGACGTCCTGACTGCCCCGCTTCACTCAAAGCATCGACGTCAATGCCCCCGCAGCAGTGAGTTGCGGGGGCGTTGGGGCTGGTGGGCAAGCACGGATTCGAACCGCCGACATCTGCTTTGTAAGTTCGATCCGGCGCGCGGCCCGGCCCCCGCTCGGCGGGCTATGCATAGCGTTGCCGACTCCGCGGAAGGACGCCTGCGTCCGGCCTGTTCGCCCTCGTTGATGTCAGACGTGGATGTCAGCGGACTGCTGCCTGGCCTCAACGATCATGAACTCCGGTGCACAGCGCACGCCTATCGCATGCATCGACGAGCTCGAACGATCGCGGGCGTTATCGTGGCCACGTGGATGAAAACCGAGCGCTTCGAGTCGTGGACGCGTTGCGGCAGCGTGGCATAAGCGCTCACCTTGCTCGCGAAGACGTCTACCAGATCGGCGTGCGCGTGGTCCTGGGCGACGGCCGCGAGGCGGTCTGGGACACCGATGACACCGCCGGCCTCGAAGCGCAGGTCATGCGGGATGGGATCCTGGTCGGCTTCGTGCCGTCCATCGAGGGCTCCGAGAGCTTCGACCTCGACCAGACTGTCGACGCGATCGCCCGGGCCGACTACGACCAGCCGATCGCCCGCGAGAGGCCCACCGCTCCGCCGCCGTCCGCCCCGCTGACCCCGGAGGGCGGCGTCTTCCGCCGCTTCCTTGGTGGCTTCCGCGAGCGCTGAGCGCCATATATGCGGAGTAGACCCGCGCAATGGTCGTCAGAGTCTGTAAATCTGTCGGCTTACGCCTACGCACGTTAGAACCCTGCACCCGCCACACTATGCCGAAAAGGCCTCTGAACAGGAAAAACGGTCGAGGCCGTTCGCTGTTTCGTAGCAATCAAAACGGCTGGCCACGACTCCACACGCGATTGGACTGGCCGCCTCTGTCCACAGATGGTCCACGGCTCTCTCAGCACCGCTTTGAGTGCGTGGGGCAACCAGGTGGACTGTCATCTCGTTCTCCGGTCTGCTCGTGCGCGGCCGCGGTGGGAGAATGAAGTGGATGATCCGCAGTTGAGGAGGTGGATCATGGGACAGGCTCGTGAGGTCATGGACCGGCTCACGGATTCGCTCACCACACACCCGGATCTGAAGGTCATCGCCGAGCTGTACGCCGAGGACGCGGTCGCCGTCACCCCCGACGAGGGGGAGATCCGCGGGCGCGACAACATCGTGGAGTACTGGCGGCAGATGATGGAGGCGGTCCCCGAGGCCAGGTTCGAGTCGTTGCACGCGTACGAGGCCGGCGACACAGCCATCGACGAGGGGATCTTCAGCGGCAGGAACACCGGGCCGCTGCATCTGCCCTCCGGGGAGACGCTTCCCGCGACCCAGAAGGAGATCAGGATCCGCGGGGTGGACATCGCCACCGTGGCGGACGGCCGGATCGTCGACTACCGGCTCTACTTCGACGAGATGGACTTCCTGGGGCAGCTGGGGGTGGTGGAATCTCAATGAGCAAGTCAACTCCCCCTGAGCGATCTTGAAAACCGTCGTGGTTGAGCAGTGAGAACGGCCCCTGACCTGGGTGTTTGGACGGGGGGAGGAGGCGAACGTTCGGTGCGGTGAGGAAGCTGCCTTCCGGGCGCTTTCAGGCTCGGTATCCAGGTCCGGACGGTGTCATGCGGCCTGCGCCTTTCACCTTCGATACGGCGCGCGACGCTGACGACTGGCTTGCCGAGAAGCAGACCGAGATTCGGCGCGGTGAATGGGCGGATCCGGACGCCGGGGCGGTGAACTTCGAGGAATACGCGCTGCGCTGGGTCAAGGAGCGTCGGCTCTCGGCGACCACGGAGGAGTTGTACCGACGACTTCTCCGGCTGCACATCCTTCCCACCTTCGGGGCGCTGAACCTGGACGAGATCACCCCGCCGCGTGTTCGCAGCTGGCGCTCGGAACGTCTGGACGCCACAGGCGCCCAGACGACGATTGCCAAGAGTTACCGGCTTCTGAAAGGGATCCTGGAGACGGCCACCGAGGATGAGCTGATCCGCCGCAATCCGTGCCGGGTCAGGGGCGCGGGCAAGGAGTCTGCGACGGAGCGGCCGATTGCCACGGTCGACGAGGTCGACGCGCTTGCCAATGTGCTCGGGCGGCGTTGGCGACTCATGGTCTACCTGGGCGCGTACGGGCCGCTGCTGTCTGAGGAGCAGGCGGAGTTGCGGCGCAAGGACGTGGACCTCGACACCATGAGCATTCGCGTGCGCATGGCTGCCCCGGAGCTCACGACAGGGAAGCGGGCGGAAGGGCCGACCAAGTCGGAGGCGGGGAAGCGGCACGTGGTCAACAAAGAAGCCCCGGGCTGCTGGCCTGGGGCTTTCGCGTGGAGCGGGTGACGGGAATCGAACCCGCGCTCTGAGCTTGGGAAGCTCATGTTCTACCATTAAACTACACCCGCGTAAGACGCCTACCCAGGCGCCTCAACGTCGCTCACTGTACCTCATCGCTGGCCCCCGGTGTATTCGCCGCGGGGCCTTCGCGCTGTTCCCGGCCGGGCCGGTGCGGCTGCCCGCCGGGTCCGGTGGGCGGGGCCGGAGCGGGTCGGGGATGTGCGTGTGTGGTGGGGGAGTTGGCGTACGGTGGGGCGCGGAGTGCCGCGTGGAGTGGTGCCCGGGTCATCCCCTAATGTGGCTTTTGTCGTTCATGCTCGTGGGGAAGGGTCTCGATGGAGCGCACCGTTGTCCGTTGTGCCGAAGGGCACGTGTTCAGCACCACCTCGTTCCCGATGCAGAACCTCGGAACCGACCGGCTCGGCCCCGGTCGGCTACTGCGCTGTCCCAAGTGCGCCCGGCTGCGGCATGCCGTACCCGTGCCGGTCGTCGTGGAGAAGCGCTGAGGCGGTCACCGCGCTGAGGCGGTTAACCGCGGCACTGCAATAAGGCGCCATTGCTGAGGCGCAGGAGGCGCGCTGCCAGCAGTCGCTGACAGTCAGTTTCCGTGCACTCAGCGTCAGTGCAGACGTGTTGGCGGGAGCACCGGAGCACCGTCGGCGGCGCGCGGGCCCGGCCCGATTCGGCCGGGCCCGCCCCGTCCGCGTAACCTTCGACACGTGCTTCTCTCAGACAAAGACATCCGGATCGAGATCGACGCAGGGCGGGTGCGGATCGATCCGTACGACCCCGTCATGGTGCAGCCGTCGAGCATCGACGTACGGCTCGACCGTTTCTTCCGGGTGTTCGAGAACCACCGGTACCCGCACATCGACCCCGCGGTCGAGCAGGCCGATCTCACGCGGCTCGTCGAGCCGGCCGGGGACGAGGCGTTCATCCTGCACCCCGGTGAGTTCGTACTCGCTTCGACCTACGAGGTCGTGTCGCTGCCGGACGACATCGCCTCCCGGCTGGAGGGCAAGAGCTCCCTGGGGCGGCTGGGGCTGCTGACGCACTCCACGGCCGGTTTCATCGACCCCGGCTTCTCCGGGCACGTGACCCTCGAGCTGTCGAACGTCGCGACGCTGCCGATCAAGCTCTGGCCGGGGATGAAGATCGGGCAGCTGTGCATGTTCCGGCTGACGTCGCCCGCCGAGCACCCGTACGGCTCCGAGCGGTACGGCTCCCGCTACCAGGGGCAGCGCGGACCCACGCCCTCCCGCTCCTACCAGAACTTCCATCGCACGCAGGTGTGAGACCGCACAAGCCGGAGGGGGCCACAGCACGGTGAGTGACGAGCGCGAGATCCTGACCTATCCCCTCTTCGGGCAGGCCGCCCGCGAGCTGGCGCGGACCATCGCCGACGACAGCTACGAGCCCGACATCATCCTCTCCATCGCCCGCGGCGGGCTCTTCGTCGCCGGCGCGCTGGGCTACGCGCTGGATGTGAAGAATCTCCACGTCATGAACGTGGAGTTCTATGAGGGGGTCGGGAGGACTCTGGAAGTACCCGTTATGCTCCCGCCTCTGCCCAATGCGGTTGATTTCTCCGAGAAGAGGATCCTAGTGGCCGATGACGTGGCAGATACGGGCAAGACGCTCAAATTGGTCCACGACTTTTGCGCCGAGCGTGCGGCGGAAGTCCGCTCCGCGGTGATCTACGAGAAGCCATCTTCGCTGGTCAAGTGCGAGTACGTATGGCGAAGGACTGACCGGTGGATCAATTTTCCGTGGTCCGTCGAACCGCCCGTCGTGGAGCATGAGAGGCAAGTACGAGACGCCTAAATCGGTCCAAAATGGATGGCCGCGACGGGCGTCGCTTTTGCCGTTTGTTCTCGTTGCGTGCCGGTGATCACGGTTCCTGTGCTGAGCAGGTGCTGACCCGTGTGGGGGCGTTCCCGAGTCTCGCAGGTCGTGATCCCGGGCCGTTCGACTCGCAAAGACGCTGATCACCCACTCGGCGGCTCGCGTCGCCTCGGTCGGGGGTCTCCCGCGAGGTTGCCCGCAGTCCGCGGCGCCCGCCGTTGATGGCGATGGCTGGTGGTCACGCCCTGGCCTCGTCGGTGCCCTCTTCCGTATGTACCGTCGGTCGTAACTGCTGCGTGCCGCTTACTGCCTAGGCGGCGCGCAGCCGATTGCGCGCACAAGGGGAGTGGGTAGCGGCATGCCGTCTCACGCGGGTCAGGAAGCGGAAGAGGGGTTCACCTCGGTGAGGGCTGAGCAGCTGCTGTCGGCAGCGTGCCGTAGAGCCGGATTCGCCGCTGACGGGGCCAGCCTGATCCGCTTCGGGGAGAACGCGCTGTTCCGGCTGGCGGCGCACCCGGTGATCGTTCGTATTGCGAGATCATCGGAGTACCTGCCCTCGGTCCGCGGTGAGGTGGAGGTGTCGCGCTGGCTGGCGCGAGAGGGCTTCCCTGCTGCGCGCGTCTTGGATGACGTGGAACAACCCATGATCGTGGACAGCCACCCGGTGACCTTCTGGCACTTGATCGACGAGGGCGACCGAAAGGCCACTTACGGGGAGCTGGGCGCAATCCTGCGGGACCTGCACGCCCTGGGGCGCCCGGACGGGCTGGACCTGCCTCCGTATGCTGCCTTCGGTCGGGTTGATCTTCGCATCGAGAGCGTGACCGGAATACCCGAGGACGATCGGGAATTTCTGCGGAAGCGTGGGCGAGAACTCCGTGACCGGTTCGCGGAAGTACGCTTCGAGTCCGCGAAAGGCCCTGTCCACGGTGATGCCCATGTGCAGAACCTCATGGTTGACCGACATGGTCAAGTAATCCTGATCGACTTCGAGAGCTTCTGTTTTGATCACCCAGAGTGGGACCTGATGGTTACTGCTACCGAACACGACAGTCTGGGGTGGCAGACAGCGGAGCAGTACGCGGCATTCGTGAGCGCGTACGGTCGTGATTTGCGGGACTGGCCTGGATTCGCGACGCTGCGAGCGATCCAAGAATTCAAGATGACTACGTGGCTCATGCAGAACATTGCAGAGAGCCCTGAGGTGGCTCAGGAATACGAACGACGTATCGCTTCTCTGCGCGATGACGATGCGCCGCGGAACTGGCAGCCGGGCTGATACGGCCTACTCGTCGTCCAACTGTGTCATGGCGTCGCGAACCTGTTCGTTGAAGTCCCGGACGGCAGGGTTACCCGCGTGCACAGAGACCTCTCGTTGGAAGTCGGCCACGTATCGCTGAAAGCGGGCGGACTGGAGTGCGTCGCCTCCTGCAACAGCCAACCCGGCCGTCGTGACTGCTGCCTCCAGCTCGCCGTTCAGGAGCTGGCTCTGTGCGAGAACCATGCGGCAGAAGCCGAGCGTACGCGCGTACTGGGGATCGGTGAGAGCAACGGCGCGTTCGGCGAACCGCACGGATTCGGAGCCCATCTTGAGGTCACGGAAGCAGTGGCAGAACTCTCCGACGAGCTCTGCCTCGTCCATGTACGACAGCCAATCGGGGTCGTCCGCCGTCTCCGCTTGCTCGAAATGCTTCTCTGCCTCGTTCATCGCGCGGGTCGCGCCTTTGTGGTCTTGGGCGGAGGACAGCGCGCGGGCCTCGTGTGCGGCGAACAGCGCCATGGCCCGTGGCGTCGCATGGCCTTTGCCGCCCTCGGTTGAGGCGCGGGCCAAGCGAGTTGCGCGCGAAATATCGCCAAGGTAATTCGCTTGGTGGCTCATGTTGGTCAGAATGCGCGCGCCCATCATCCGATAGTCCACGACTTGTGTGAGACGGAGCGTCGAGAGCAGGTAGCGGTTCGCGAGAGCGTGGTTTCCTGTGTCGTATGCGGTCCAGCCGAGAAGTTGGGAGATCTCTGCTGCGGCTTCGAAAAGGGCGTTCCCTACCTTCGCGCTGTAACTGGCTTTGAGGAGGGGGAGAACTTCCTGACGGAAGTAGTGCCGCAGTGCTTTGTGGCCGTGGCCTCCGCCGTACAGGAAGTCAAGGCGCATGAACATCTGACCGGCCGTACGGATTGCCGCCACGTCCCGCATTCCTACGCGGCGCGCTGCGGACGATTCCGCCGGTAGTCCGTCGGGACGAGAAAGGAGCCATGAGAGGACGGCAGAGTCCAGTTCCCCCTCAGGCAGGAGGAGCTCCGAGGACTGCGCGTTCTCCAGGCTCCGCAGTGCCAGACCGTCGAGCATTTCGAGCGCTTCGGGTACCGACGTTGCGTAGCTGGTCCTGACTGTTGAGACCGGCGGTGCTGCGTAGGGAAAGCCAAGATCTGCCGGTGTGACCCTCCGTTGGAGCTTTGCGCTTAGAGCTTCGGCCACGAAGGATGCTGTCTGAGGCTGGATCCCCGCGCCGTTGAGCCATCGCTGTACGGCGACATGCGTTGTTCGCACCTGGGGTGCGCCGCGTCGGGCCGCGACTTCTCGGACGCGCCTCGCCAGACCTTTGTTCGATGCACCAGCTTCGGCCATGAGAGCGGCCAGCCGGTGGTTCGGCTCTCTGGTCATGCTCCCTGCCATCCCCGAGATGACTTCAAGTGTTCATGTTGTCACAGGACTTGGCGGGATGGGGGGTCACGAGCGAACCCCCTGAGAGTGTGTGAACCCCCTGGTGTACGCGCGAACCCCCTTGTGAACACTGCCGACTTGCAGGCCAGAGCCGTTCACTGGACATCTCACGACGGCGGAGCGCCACTCCGCTGATGGATGAAGGGGACAGCGATGGATGCGCCTGAGACGCGAGCGCTACCGAAGCGGTCGGAGCACCTTGCCCCCATGGAAGCCGCGATCTTCTCCACTGCTGACCGATTCCGCGCGATAACGCTGCTCGCGGACTCGCCCGACTCAGCTCGTGTTGCACGCCGTATGGCCACGGACATCCTTCGGGACTGGGGGTTGAAGCTCCCCGCTGAGGATGTGGAGCTGTGCGTATCGGAGCTCGTCGGCAACGCCGTGCATCACGCCGTACCGGACGCCGGACTTGCGGAGCCGGGCGGTGCGCGTCGCGTGGCGATCGCCTTCCGGGCCTGGCCGAAGTGGCTTTTCGTGGAAGTCGGCGACGAGGATTCCACACCGCCGACGTTGCCCGTGGGCGAGTTCCTTGACCCCGAACTGTCCGGTGAGCTGCCGGAGGCTCTGCTTGCCAACAGTGGGCGCGGCTTGGCCATCGTTCAGGGCCTGGCCGACGCGGTGTGGTGGGCGCCTCGGGAGTTCGGAGGGAAGAGCGTTTTCTGTCGCTTCGACGTGGCCGAGAGGGCGTACGCCTGATCGGTGTCACGACTCCGGAGACGCCGTAGGCAGCCCTGTCCCTTCGCGATGAACGGACAGGGAGGCGGCTCCGGGCCGCTGGGAGGCCAGGAAGGCTCCGAGCGGAGGGCAGCCTCCCGGACTCCCGGGCTCCCCTGCCGCGGCCGGGGGGCTGCCCGAGACCTGCGCAGCCCCGAGGGAGGGGCATACGGACTGGTCAGAGTTCCACAGACGGGTGTGAGCCGTGGATACGGCTCGTGACGAGATTGGCGATTGGGATGGCGCGTGATCGGGACCGTGTCCGTGCGCTGAATGTGCGGCGCGGCGACAGGGTGAGTGTGCGCGGTGATCGGCGCGAGGTGAAGGCGGTTCGCTCGGGTCGGCGCGCCTCGGACGTGGTGATGGTGCTCAAGTCAGGTGCTCCGCTCCGTGTTCGTGCGAAGGATGTGGTCGCGGTGGAGCGCGGCAGGCGACGTGGCCGTCAGGAGGATCACTGATGGCCAGGTCAGTGATCAGGTTTGCCGACTGGTCGCTGAGTGTGGACCTGTCGGGCAGTGGGCCGATCTTCGAATCGGAGTGCACGACGTGCGGCGAGTCGTCGGGCACGGCGGATGAGAAGGAGGGGCCGGAGACCTGGTGCCTGCGGCACGCGGGCCGTACGGGTCATACCGGATTCCGAGGCATCACCACCTCGTTCTTCCGGGCCCAGAAGGTGGGCGACCAGTGAGCGGCGCCGAACAGCACTGGGTCGCGGGCCGGTATGGGCTCACACGAGCGCGCATGCTGTCGCTGCTGGAAGCGCATGGGGTGCGGGTGTGGCTGGGCAACGTCGCCGTGAGCGCCGAGCGGTTGACCGAGTATGACGAGCTGCGAGCCCAAGGGGTGCCGCATGAGGAGATCGCGGTGAGGTTCGGCGTCACCCGGGTCGGGCTCTATACGGCGATCAGGCGGCACCGTGAGGCGTGCCTGCTTCGGCCTCCGCCGTAGCGCTCGGTAGCCCCTGCACCTACCAATTCCCCACCTGCTCACGGCGGGGGAGCGCACACGTACGACCGAAGACGAGCAAGGGAAAACAATGAATTGCCCCAAGGGATGCGGCCCCATGAACGACGCCGGGTGGTACTGGGAGTGCGGCAATTGCCGTAGCGCAGTCATCAAGTAACCGGCGCACCTGGCTGCTTGGTTCCTTCCTCTATGGAGCTGTCGAGCTAAGGAGCCAGTCCCACACCACCGAACAAGACCGGACCACCCCGTCGCCTGGCAGCAGTCGGGTGGTCCGGCGGGAGTCCTCGCTGAGAACCCCGGTGCCGAATGGTACCGGGGCGGGCGTCGTTCGCTGACGCGATGCGGCACAACCATGCCCCAGATCAGCTACCCACTTGCGGAAGGGACTTGAGAGGTGGACGACCCAAGGGAACCGGGTTTCGGGAGCGAGGAGCTGGACCCGGATGCGGTGCTGTGGGTGCGCGGGGTGGATTACGTCGCGGGCTGGCGGGAGGCGAAGGACGCGGCGGCGGAGCTGGCGGACGCGCTGACCGTGGCGGGCATCGAGGCAACCGGCGTGCAGGCGCGTGCGGACGCTTCGGCGAGCGGTGCCGGGGTGGTCCACCTGCGGCTGTCTGCTGCCACCGTGCGCGATGTGGCGGCGCTGGTGCGGGACTTCGCGACCTGGCGCAAGGCCAGTTGATGAGGGCGCGCGGTGCCGGGTGGTGCGCTGTGGCCACGTCGCCGGCCGGAGAGACTTTGGGCTGGAGCTGCCATGGGGCGAGAGATCGGGGGCCCTTACGCTGGCCCGCGAAATCGGGCTGGCTCCTCGCCTGCCCGCAGTGCCCGATCTGGGCCCCCGATCTTAGAGGCTCGCCCCATGGTGGCTGCCTAAAGTCTCGGAGGCCGTCGACCATCAGCCACAACGGCTACGCCACAGACTGGCGGAACGTCGGCCTCGTCGCTGCTCTGGGCCGCCGCTGCGTGTCCGGGCGGTGGGCGCCCGGACGGGACCGGCCGCCAGGCCGCATGCCCGGCCGGGGCGGCCCAGCCGCCCGGCGCGCCGCAAGGCGCGCCCTTGAGTTAGTAAAGCCAGGTTTCGACAGTTCGCCGATTCCTGAGTGCGTGGACTGTGGCGGGCGGCTCGATCGGGACCCGTGCGGTAGGCACTGTGCATGGGACGCGCCTCGTGCGGGCGGGCCAGCCGACGTACGTGCCGAGGATGAATGCGGCGCCGGTGAGTATGCCGATAACGGCGTGATCGTGCTGGGCGATAGGGGCTGCTAACTCTGGCTCCGGTTCGCTGGGGTTCCTCAGCCAGTGTCCTGCTGCTGTTCAGCCAGTGTCTGCACTGTCCCAGCTCACGCCTTACGCGGGCGGACACCGACGTGAAGGAAGGTTGGACCGGCGGGATGCGGAGAGCCAATGCGTGTGGTGGGTCAGCCAGGTGCTGGCCACGCCGATGGCTGTTCCGGCAGTGACGTCGCTTGGGTAGTGGGCCCCGGTGTGGAGGCGTTCCACGGCGACCATCGTGGCTGGTACGGCGACGGCGGCTCCCCACCAAGGGGAGTGGCGGGCGACCGCGGTGGCGAAGGCTGTGGCTGCGGCGGTGTGCCCGGAGGGGAAGGACGAGCTGGCCGGTCTGCGCTGGACGTTGGCGTGGTGGAGCAGGTGGGCAGGCGGCCTGCGACGGCGGACGAGCTGCTTGGCGACCGTGTTGGACAACAGTTCCGCCACCCCCATGCTGACCAGTCCCCTCACAGCGGCGGTGCGACCGGCCGGTCCCCCGAGGGAGGCCATCAGCGCCGCAGCGCCCCACCATAGTCTGGTGCGCTCGGCTGCGGATTCCACGACAGGCAGCCCATGCCGGACCCATGGCGAATCCCATGAAGCGATCCGGCGAACCTGCTGCCGCTCCCAGCGGTGTGCATCATCGAGCATGGCACCTCCGCTTCGCCCGGCTCACTGGTGTGTCCCGCCCCAGGCCCGCATCCCGTGGCATCCATCGGCACGCCGAGTGGCAACCGGCGCCCGGCGCCACTTGCGCTTCTGGGCGGGGAAGCGGGGGCGGTGTACTGGGTCAGAGTTTGCGGGTGTCGCGTGGCTCTACGTAGGGCTCTTCGCCCGGTGGGTGGCCGGTTTCGATGGCGCGTCCGCGTTCGAGTTCAGCGTTGAACTCCAGCCCGAGCAGGATGGCGATGTTGGAGACCCACATCCAGATCAGGAAGATGATGACCGCTGCCATGCTGCCGTAGGTCTTGTCGTAGCTGCTGAAGTTCGCCACGTACAGGGCGAACAGAGCGGAGGCGATGATCCAGATGAGCACAGCGATGATGCTGCCGGGGCTGACCCAGCGGAAGGGGCGCTTGACGTTCGGGGACGCCCAGTACAGCAGCGCGATGATCAGCATGAACAGGATGATCATCACGGGCCATTTGGCGATGTTCCACACCGTGACGGCCGTATCGCCGAGCCCCAGAATCTTCCCGGTCCTCTCGGCCAGGGTGCCGGTGAACACCACGCCCACCGCGATGGCGGCCAGCAGCACCACCACGACGATGGTGATGGCGAGCCGGGTGGGCAGAGTCTTCCATACCGGCCGACCCTCGCCGACGTCATAGACCGCGTTGGAGGCCCGCATGAAGGCCGCGATGTATCCGGAGGCCGACCACAGGGCCACCACGATGCCGATGATCAGCGCGATGCTTGCTCGGCCCTGGTTGCCCTCGAGCTGCTCCAGGCTGCTGGTGAGGATGTCGCGGGCCGCTCCCGGGGCGATACTGCCCAGGTTGTCGATCAACGGCCTGATGGTGTCCGTGCCCAGCAGCCCGAGGATCGATACCAGGGCCAGCAGGGCCGGGAAGATCGACAACACTCCGTAGTAGGTCAGGGCAGCCGCCCAGTCGGTGAGGTTGTCTCCCTTGAACTCCTTCACCGTGCGTTTGAGCACTCCCACCCAGGACTGCTTGGACAGGTCCGTCGGTTTCTCGGCCGGGGGCTGCGCGTCGGGCCCGGTGCCGGACGCGCCGCTGTGCTGATCTTTGTCTTGCGCCATGGCTTACCGCCTCCAGGAAGGACTGGGCCACCACACTCGGCTCATGCCGTCCGCACCGCCGCACGGCCGGGTGCTGGAGGAACTCAGCCCGTGCGGCGGCCCCTGCGGCCGTTCAGGGCTGGGCAGGACCGGAAGTTTGCCCGCGTGCCTCGCCAGCCACGTTCTGCCCGGATTCGCGGGCCTGGTCCTTGACCTGATCGGCCCGCTCGCGTGCCTGCTGGCCGGTTTCCTGCGCGGCGCCGGTGGCGGTTTCCTTGACCTGCTGGGCCGCCTCTTGCGCGGACTGCGTGGCGTCCTCCTTCAACCGCTGAGCCGATTCCACGGCCGCGTCCTTCACCGGCTCGGCGAGGTCGCCGGCCCGCTCGGTCAGCTGGCCCACCGCTTGCTCCTCGACCTGTGAGCTCGGGAGCACGGAAGAGGCCAGTAGACCGGCGCCGAAAGCGATCAGGCCGGCCGCCAGGGGATTTCCTTCGGTTTGACGCATCGCCTGCTGCGGCGCCGACTTCACCGCTTCGCCTGTCTGCTCGGCGGCGGCACTCAGCTTGTCGGTGGCCTGCCCCGCGCTCTCCTGCACCGACTGCGCGGTCTGCCGGGTCCGCTCCTGGACTCGGTCCTGGACCTGGCCTGCACGCTGCTGCGCGCCGTCGGGCGCACTGCCCATGACCCGTTCCCGGATCCCGGACACCTTGCCGCGCACCCGCTCGGTACGCCGACGGGCCACACGGCGGGGGCTGGTGCGCTCGGCCAGCCGTTCCACGTCGCGGGAAAGCTCCTCACGAGTGGTATCGATCTGGGACCTTATGCGGTCGGGTGACGTGCCCACTGCGCATCCTCCTTCAGCGTCTCCAAGGTCTGTTCAGGCTTGGGAGAGACCTTGCGCATCTTGGCCCGGCCCCTGACGAACAGCACGGCCGCGATCACCGCCCAAACACCGGTGATGATCAGTGCGGCCCACCCCCAGTCCACGACGTTGGCCAGACCGAACACCGCGGCCAGGGAACCGAAGAGGGCGACCATGTAGCCGCCGAAACCGGCCCCGCCGAACATCCCGGCCGCCTTGCCCGCTTTGGTGGCCTCCTCGCGGATCTCGGCCTTCGCCAGCTCCACCTCCTGGCGGAACAACGTCTCTACATCCCCCACCACTTCGGACATCAGCTCACCAACCGACTGGTCCTTGTGGCCAGGGCGCCCGCGTGCCCGACTACGGGGCGGTGACGTGGACAGGTCAGTCATCCTTCAGCTCACCTCCCGGTAACGCGGCCCTTCCGGTTCCCCGTAACCCGGCTGCCCGCCCGTGCCAAGGCCAGGCGGTGTGCGTTGCGGTGTCGGAGAGCTCGTCGACGACGGTCCTGAATCGGACTGGCCAGCCTTCCTCCCCGCTTTAGCCAGGCGGCCGACCACGAACCCGGCCAGCGCCGCTCCAGCGAGGAAGGTTCCGGGCTTGCGGCGCGCAAACGTCTCGACGTCCTCGACCAGGCCCCCCACTCCTCGCTGCTCCAAAGTGTTCGCGGCACGGCGGCCCCCATCAGCGGCCTGAGCGATCATGCTCCGCGCCGGGGAGTCGGGACGGGCCTTCTCGGCCATATCAGCGAGATCATCCGCCCACTGGCGCAGGTTGCCGGCGGCCTTCTGCGCCTGCGACTGCACCTCATCGCCAGCGCGCTCACGCAGATCGACCACCACGGTGCGGACCTGCTCACTGGCCTGTTCCGTCACCGCCTGCGCCTGTTCCTTGGCCGTGCCAGCCACCTCACCGGCCGCTACCTTGGCCTGGCCCGCCGTGGCCGAGGCTTCCTGCTTGGCCACCTGCCCGGCCTGCTGCGCAGACCCGGTGTTTTCGTTCGGGGATTCACTCATCAGTGCCTCCTCCATAGGGCGCATCATGGCTACCAACACGCGCGGGTACCCGCCGCTCCCCAGGCGACTCCCGGAGATCCGGACCCGGCCCACCGGGGCGTTTCTCGACCAGATCGCCCTGATCTTCATCCGCAGGTGTCTCGAGCCATCGGGCTGCAGCCTCGGGGCGACGCTGACCCATACCACCAGCCTGCGCCTGGACGCAGCGGGCTGCATCCCTGTCGGGCGTTGCTGACTCTCGCCCCGGGGCGCTGGGGTTTCTCAGCTAATGTCCTGTTGCCGTTCAGCCGGTGTCTGCACTGTCCCAGCTCACGCCTTACGCATGCGGACAGCGACGTGGAGGAACGTCGGGGCTCTGGAGCGACAGTTCGCACGCGGTGATGGCGAACGCGCGCACCTCTCCTTGAGACGGGGATAGGGAGCCGTATTCGCCGACTACGCGTTCTTGACGCTGCGCAAACGTCGCGGGGGATCAGCAGTGATGCGGTAGGAGAGCTGGGCACGGTCGCCGCTGGCCCGTAGCTCTTCGAGGATCAGGGGAGCGTCCTCGGCGCCCTGGGTGATCCGCAATGTGTGAACAACCGGTGTGGCGTCGGGGAGCTCCAGGGCGGTGCGCTCGTCGGGGAGGGGCATCCGGGCGCGGACGGTTTCCGACCACGACAGCTTGTGCCCCACCTTGGTGAGCAGGGCGTAGATCTCTGCGGGTTCGGTGTCGGGCGCGTCGGCCAGCGGGGTGCCTTCGGCAGTGGCGAACGGGATCAGAGTGCGATGCAGCAGCCGGGTCCCGGTGCCCGGGTCGATCATCAGCCGGTCGCAGCCGAAGAGTGCTTCACCCTCGGGGAGTTGGAGGAGCGGCCCGGTGACGGCGGTGGTCTGGGTGCGGTAGACGGCCGGTTCCTGCTCGTGATCCCAGACAGTGCCGGTGTGGGTGACGAAACGGTCGGAGCCGTTGCGGGTGATGTTCCGCTCGATGGTCACCGCAGGTGCGGCGGCGGCGCGGACGAACGAGCCCTTGCCGTGGCGGACTTCGATGAGTCCTTCTGAGCGGAGGGCGGCGATGGCGTTGCGGACGGTGGGGCGGGAGACCTTGTAGCGGTCGATGAGCTGGGTCTCGGAGGGGAGCGGGCTGCCGGGCGGGAACTCACCTGCGGTGATGGCGTCGCGGATGGCGGCGGCGACCTGCTGGTACAGCGCTCCGGGCCGCTGGATCTCTCCCATGCGTGGGTCTCCTGTCGTGTGTCGTCGGTCTCCTTAACGTCACTCGTCAGCATAAGTGCTTGACTCTCCCGGCGCTAGAGCCGCATAGTCGTCACTCGTAATGACGAGTGACGACAGCGTGCCTGCTGTCGTCCTGGATGGCCAGGGAGGCCGACAACACATGCAGTCCATACCTGTGGACACGTCCCGGCTGGGCGCGCTGATGTGCGTGGTCAAGCCGGAACCGAAGATCGCGGACTTCGAAAGCAAGGAGGTCAAGAAGGACCGGGACGGCAACACGATCTACACCGTGGCCGTGACGGTACGTCAGGACGGACGCCGGGTCTCTGTCATCGAGATCTCGGTGACCGGGGAGCCGAAGGGCGTCGAAGAGGGCATGCCCGTTCGCGTGACTGGGCTGGAGGCGTTTGCCTGGTCGATGGGTGACCGGCACGGAATCAGCTTCCGCGCCGCCGCTATCACCCCCGTCCCGGCGTCGTCCTCGGCCGGTGGCGGGAAGGCGGGTGGTGCCTAAATGGGCCCCATCGCACTCGCGTTCGTTCTCGCCGTGCTGGCCTGGCTGCTGGTCGCCGGGTCCGCGCTGCGGCAGAAGCATCCGGCGTGGTTCTGGATCCTCACCGGCTACCCGGTTACCGCCGTGCGGGTGCTGGCCACTTGGCGCAAGGTCGCGCGGCTCAACGATCTGTCGGTGGCGCCGCAGCCCACCCGGGCCGTGCTCGGCAGCTTGGCGGTCAAGGGTGAGGCGCTGCGGCCGGTGGCGCCGCGGATCTCCTTCCCCCGCGCTACCCGCAACGGCCTGTCGCTGGTGGTGCGGTTGCACCCGGGGCAGACCCCGGCGCCGTTCATCGCGGCGGCCGATGCACTCGCGCATGCCTGGCGCGTGCACGCCGTACGGGTCACCTCGCCCGAACGCGGCGTGGTGCTGCTCGTCGCCACGGCCGGTGATCCGCTTC
This sequence comes from Streptomyces sp. 7N604, assembly GCF_052245475.1. Lineage (NCBI taxonomy): Bacteria > Bacillati > Actinomycetota > Actinomycetes > Kitasatosporales > Streptomycetaceae > Streptomyces > Streptomyces sp. 7N604. The sequence continues at coordinate 175,343 of NZ_JBQQBX010000011.1, forward strand.
AGCGTCCGGGCCGGGCGTCGGCTCCGGCCGCGCTCCTTTCAGCGCTGGTCGGGGTGCTGGAGTCCGGTGGGCCGTGGGTGATGAACCTGCGTCAGGTGCCGCACTGGCTCATCGTCGGCGCCACTCAGTCCGGGAAGTCCACGCTGCTTGCGCGCTTGGTGGCCGAGTTGGCGCCGCAGCCGGTGGCGCTGGTGGGGATCGACTGCAAGGGCGGCATGGAACTGGGCCTGTTCGGCGCGCGGCTGTCGGCGCTGACCACCTCACGTCGTGAGGCGGTGGCGGTGCTGGGCGCCCTGGTGGTTGAGGTGCAGGCACGCATGCACGCCTGCCGCGCCGCCGGGGCCCGGTCGATCTGGGAACTGCCCGAGAAGCTGCGGCCGGTGCCGATCGCGGTCCTGGTCGACGAGCTGGCCGAGCTGTACCTGTCCGATGGCACCCGGGAGGGCCGGGTGGAAGCGGAGCGGTGCTCGACCTCCCTGCTGCGTCTGGCCCAGCTCGGTGCCGCGCTCGGGGTGCATCTGGTGGTCGCCGGGCAGCGGGTCGGCTCCGACCTCGGGCCCGGGGTCACCGCGCTGCGCGCCCAGCTCTCAGGGCGGATCTGCCACCGCGTCAACGACCCCGGCACAGCCGAAATGGCCCTCGGGGACCTGAACAAAGACGCCGTGGTGGTGGCCCAGTCGATCAGCCCGGAGGAGAAGGGCGTTGCCGTGTGCACAGCCACGGACGGCGGCTGGGGCCGGGCCCGCTCCCACCTGACCACCACCGAAGAGGCCCGGCAGATCGCCGAGGAATACCGGGAGATCACCCCCGAAATCCTCGGCGTGACCCGCGCCCTGGAAGCACCGACAGGAGGTGAGCAGGCGTGAGTGCATCGGCCGCGATGCCGCTGGTGGTGGTCTTCGGGATCATCACCGTCCTCCTGGTCCGCTCCCGTGATGTGAAGGCGTGGGAGGCCGTGCTGATTGGCCTGTTCGGCTTCTACACCGCGCTCACGCCGATCGGCTGGGCCGTGCTCGGCGTCGTGAACTGGGTCCTCTCCGGCTTCATCCACACCTAGCGAAAGGAGCACGCGCCTTCGTGCCCATGCGCCGTGTGCGCTGCCCCATCTGCAAGGGCGAGCGCTACCGCATCACCCGCAACGGACGTAAGCGGCGCTGCCGCTGCTGCCGGGGCAAGGGAACCATCCGCTGACCAACCGCACGACCGAACCATCGAGGAGTGATCGCCATGGAGGCACCCCATCCAACCCCATCCACCCGTGCCGCTACGGCGGCCCACCCTGGGAGGTCCCCACCATCACCCCCGACGTAACGTCGGCGGACAGGCGCGCCGCACTCGACCGCGCGGCGCGCCTGCGCCAACTCACCGAGGTCGACCAGGACCTGATACGCCGGGCCAACGATCCGCAATTCGGCCGCTGGCTGGAGCAGATCACCGCCACCGGCGGCTGCGCCCACCCCATCCACCTGACCGGCTCCACCACCGTCTACGACGCCGCCACCGGCACCGTGCTCCACCACTACGACACCTCCGCCGAACCCGGGGAACGGCTCCTGGTCCGCTGCCGCAACCGCCGCGCCACCGTGTGCCCGGCCTGCTCACGCCTCCACGCGGGCGACACCTACCACCTCGTCCGCGCCGGACTCACCGGCGGCAAGAACGTCCCCACCGACGTGCGCGACAGACCCCGGCTGTTCGTCACCCTGACGGCGCCCTCGTTCGGGCCCGTGCACCACGCTGCGGACGGCGAACGCTGCCGCCCTCGACGCGCGGCAGGCGAGTGCGAACACGGGCGTCCGCTCGGCTGCTCGGTCATCCACACCGAGGCCGATCCGGTCGTCGGCCAGCCGCTGTGCCCCGACTGCTACAACTATGCCGGGCACGTTCTCTGGCACGCGCACGCCGGACGGCTGTGGAAAGCCTTCACCGACAACCTCTACAACCACCTCGCCGCACGCACCGGACACACCCGAACCGGCCTGCGCCGCACCGTGCGCATCTCCTACGCCAAAGTCGCTGAGTACCAGAGCCGCGCGGCCGTCCACGTACATGCCGTCGTACGCCTCGACGGTGCGCGCGGCCCGGTCGATGACCCCCCGGTCTGGGTCGGTGCGGATCTGCTGGCCGACATCGTGCGGACTGCTGCGGCGGCCGTGCGCCTGTGCACCCCCTATAGCAGGGCCCTGGGCGAACACGAACTGACCTGGGGCGCGCAACTCGATGTTCGACCGCTGCGGGCCTTCGGTGGCCCTGACGAGCTGGCCGACGAGGCGGTAGCCGCGTACGTGGCCAAGTACGTCACCAAGGGCGCGGGTGCTGCCGGATCCGCCGGCGGCACCGACCACCGCGTCACCACCACGGACGACATCAACCACGCGCCCGTATCTCCGCACGTCCGAACCCTCATGCACACCTGCTGGCGGCTCGGCAGCCTCCCTGAGCTGGAGCCGCTGCGCCTGCGCGCCTGGGCTCACAGTCTCGGCTACCGCGGCCACATCCTCACCAAGTCGCGCCGGTACTCGACCACGTACACGGCGCTTCGAGCGGAGCGCGCGGCGCACCGACGCCCCGAGGCGATATCCGCCGATGACCTTGGCACGGTCACCGATGCCCACTGGCGCTACGTCGGCTCAGGCCACACCCCGGGCGCAGCACTCATCGCAGCAGGCATCGCCGAAGACCTCGCTCTCAATCGTGAGTTCGCGCGTTACGAAGTGTCGGGTGGCGGTGGTGCCGCATGAGGGGCGGATCAAACCGGCTGCTTACGCCCCCGGAGACGGCTGAGTTCCTGGCGGTGAAGCTCAGCACTCTCTACAGCAACTGGCGCGTGTGGGGCCTCAAGGGGTACCGCGTTGGCAAGCATCTCCGGTTCAGGCAAAGGGACTTGGAGAACTGGATAGAGCGCCAAGTGATCAATGATCGCGTGTAGAATCTTCGTGCTGAGTCAGTGCCGACCGGAGGGGATCAGTTCATGGGTTCTGTCATCAAGCGTTGCGAGTGCCAGGTCACGGCGTGGGACCGTTGCCCGCACCCGTGGCTGGTCCGGTGGCGTGAGCCAGGCGGGCGGTCGGGGCGACAGCGGGAGAAGTCGTTCGAGAGGGGCTCAGCTGGAAAGAGGCTCGCTGAGAAGTTTGAGCGCAAGGTTGAGCGCGAGAAGGACACCGGCTCCTACATCGACCCCAAGCAGTCTCAGCGCACATTCGCAGATGTGTGGCAGGAGTGGTTAAACGCTGGGGCTGATGACAACGCGCTTGCGGAGTCGTCGCGCGTCCAATACCGCAGCATCTACAAGAATCACTTCGCAGAATTCTTCGGGACTCGCGCGATCGGAGCCATAACCGCGAGCGACATCACGCAATGGGAGACCGCCCAGAAGGAGAAGGGTTACAAGCCGTACGGGATTCACACGCGCAAGATCATCCTTGCGTCTGTGTTCAAGTACGCATGGGAGGCGGAGATCATTGCGCGCAACCCGTGTAAGAAGGCGGACCCGCGCAAGCGTAAGGATCCCGCTTACCGGCCCATTGATCCGTCTGAGGTGCCGACTACGGGCGAAGTGGAAGCGATCTTCGAGAGCATCCGGCCTTACTACCGCTCGTCGATCTGGAGCATGGCGGGGTGCGGCCACCGCGTAGGCGAGGCCCTGGCCCTGTGCGAAGCGAAATGGGACCAGGAAACAGGGTTCTTCGCGGTGAATGCTCAGCTATCCACCTTCGGCGAGAACGAAGGGGCTGGTCGGAAGACAGCAATTCGCAGTGAAGTCAAGTGGTCGAGAAACGGTCGTCTCGTGCCCGTGCCGGATATCGCGCGTAGCGCGTGGAGTGATCACCTCAGCACGTATGGGACATGGGGTGACGAGGGGTGGTTCTACGAGTCGGAGACCTACGCGGGCCGGTTCCCGGCCCGTACGACCTTCCAAACCCGGTGGAACAAGGCCATCGAAAAGGCTGGGCTGGAAGACCGGAAGCTGACTCCCAAGTCTCTGCGCCACTACTTCGCCTCGGTGGCCATCGGGGCAGGGGTGCCGCTCCCCGAGCTGGCGAAGTGGATGGGCCACGCGAGCAGCAAGACAACTGAGCATGTCTATGTGCATCTGCTGCCAGGGGCGGAGGAGCGGATCAAAGGGGCTGTGGCGCTGGCCGTGGCGACTGATCTTTCGGAAGCTCTCGCGCGGGTGCACGTTGAGCCTCTCCGAGCCCTCAGCCAGGGCGACTAGCGCTGCGATACAACTCTCTCTGCTTCATCAAGGCGGCTCGCTCCCGCTCGGCGCTCGCGGCCCGGGTCCCCGCCGGGCCCGACGTCGTAGTGCTTTCCCTCTGATATCAGCCGTGATGCAAGCCTGCGATGCGGCCGGTGGATGCATGGCGGGACCGGCAGCACCAGGCTGACGGACGCAGTTGACCCGAGCCGGGCGAGGCACTGGGCCATGCGAGGGCGCACACGACTGCCAACGCTGACAACCGTTGACAGCTGCAGGTCACAGCTACTTGACAAGGTGCAAGCGGGGACGCTTTGCGTCCGTCGGGTGACCCTCGCCAGCCTTAGCTGTTACAACGAGACCAAAGACCCAGCTATTCAATTCCTTCAAAGTGCTATCCAGCTCGTTAGCGACTTGACGAGAAGTGACGCCTTGATCTCTCAAGAATCCAAATACCTTCTGCAGTAGGGTGGAGGATTCGTGCGGCCCTCCATCAGGCTCTCCCATGCGATAGCCAAGCCGACCCAGCTCAATTACGGTCTGCCGGTATTGCCATTCACTTAGCCTGCCTAGAGAATGCAAACGGTAAGTGAGTGCCAGAGCCGAAACATTCCAATATTTCTTGGTTCTAATGATCTGGTCAGTGGTTGGATTATCTGGCACGCGAGCAGCCAGACTACGCCTAGGCATAAGGAGATTGGAGGCGAACTCATCCGCCTCTTTCTCCGCAGCCCTCGTGCGGACGCCGGCGTCGTCATCAAAATGCATCACGAGGTGCCCTAGCTCATGTGCCACATCGAAACGACTACGAGCGGCAGATTTGAGCGTGTTGAGGAAAATGAAGGGTCGACCATCACGCCAGAAAGAGAAGGCATCCACTTCGGGATATTCTGGCGCCAGGGAAAATACCCTTACCCCGTGCGCCTCAACGAGGTGCACCATGTTCTTTATGGGCGTGTCCTCACCCAGGCGCCATGCTGAGCGTAGATAGTCCACGGCCAGCGCCGGAGTCATCTTCCTGCCCGGGGTGGGCATGTCGACATCAGGAAGCTTGAACCTTCGATCCATCCAATGACTAAGCTCTACCGCAAGCCTAGATTCAGATAGAGCGGCCTCTCGGGTAGACGCGGCAAGCTTGCTTCTTGCACGGAAATTGACAGATCTGATGTCAATTTCGTCAATTTCTGCCGCACTGAAAAAGGATACGGGAAACTCTAGCTCATCTGCAATCTTATGCAAAGTCACAGTGGAAGGCTGCTGCCGCGCGCGCTCATAATTAGAGATACTTTGGCTGCTCACTCCAACTCGGTCACCCAGCTCAACAAGGGTCATTCCTCGACGCTTGCGAGCCAGAGTCAACCGGGATGGAGTGAACATAGCCTCATCTTCCTTGTTTGGCCGATCCACCTAGCGCGGTTCGACCGGCACAACGACGTCGGGCGGCCCGAATCCGTCATTCGGGTCATCCCCATTGATTTCGAACTCTCCGCCACCGACCGAGTAGAACTCCTGCGGCGTGATTCGGGCATACCAGTCCTTCACGTACCCCTTGACGTTCAGCCGCTCGGGGAGAGAAACCTCATGCCGAATCTCCTGTTGCTGCTGGTCAAAGTAGACCAGCAGCAACCAGATGTTGTAACCCGCCAGCTCGTCAGTCGGCAGTTCGTCCACCTGGAAGGCGGAGCGCTCAAGCAACTCGATCTGCCCCGGGGATACATTCCTACCTACCAGCTTCCTGGTCAGCTCCCCCTTCGGGTAGCGAGAGCTTGGCTGCTGCCGGCCGGACCGGATACCGGTCATGGCGTTGCCGCTCGTCACACCGAGGGCCACTCGGGTGCTGGGGTTCAGCATGATGGGAAGCACGCCTGCAAGATCGACACGATCCCAGCCCTCATCCGTAAGCTGCTTGCTGAGACTGGTGACCAGTCCGTTGTAGGCATATATACCGGGCGCGATGCGAGCGGCATGCTTCTTCGAGCAGAGGCTGCGTTCGGTGTTGCTCGCCCCCAGCCCCTGCTTGATGGTCTCTGATCGGAGACCAAGCCGCGACAGCTCCGCCTCGTACCGACTCGGCTCGTACGCCGATTCCAGACTGGTCATCCTGCCTCCAGGGGCGCTTATGGATGCGGGCCCTCGAATGAGGGGCCGAAACTATAAGTTAGCGTACATGCCCCCTCCGACAACGTGCGGCGACTCGACATCCTCGAATGCCCGTTTGATTTGGCAGGCTAGCCCGGCCCGCTCGTATCGAACGCATGGGCGAGACTCTACTGGTTAGCGGTGAGCCGACGGCGGTGCACCTGCACCGCGCCCGCTTCCGTCTCAAGGCGGGCCACGGGTCGGGGGCTCGTCTGGGGCGGTGCCTTCGTGCTGATCCTCGCCGAGAGGCGTACTGAGCTGGTGCTGACTCAAGCCGCAGTGATCAAGAATATTGCCTGGTGACTGCGCTTCTGGTCTTTAACGTGGAGTTCTATACCGGCGTCGGGACCACCCTCGCGATGCCCGTCATGCTGCCGCCCGTCCCCAACGTCGTGGACCTCAGCCGGAAGAAGGTCCTCGTCGCCGACGACGTCGCCGACACGGGCAAGACCCTCAAGCTCGTGCACGACTTCTGTGCGGGGCACGTCGCGGACGTGCGGTGCGCGGTGATCTACGAGAAGCCGAGTTCGCTCGTGAAGTGCGAGTACGTCTGGAGGAGGACGGACCGCTGGGTCGACTTCCCGTGGTCGGTCGAGCCGCCTGTCGTTCGGCGTGAGGGGCAGATTCTCGACGCCTGAACTCCGGGAGCCGGCCGGAGGCAACGCGAGCAAGCTGCGGCGGCGTACCGCACATGCGGGAAGGCCCCCGGCCGTGTCGGGGGGGCCGTCCGCGTACGCGCCCGTACGCGCTCCCCGCTACAGGTTGCCGAGCTTGATCAGGATCAGGAGGGCGATCAGCTGGATGGACGACGCGCCCAGCGCCTTCGGCCACGGCAGGTCGTGCGACTTGCTCACCATCGAGGTGAAGAGCGCGGCCGCCGCCAGCCAGGTCGCCCAGCCCAGCATCTGCACGAAGGAGCTGCTCCCGCCCAGGAACAGGGCGAAGAGCAGCCGTGGCGCATCGGTGATCGACATGATCAGCATGGAGAGGCCGACTGTCGGCTGCCAGGTGCCGTCGCCGCCCAGCTGCCGGGCCAGCGTGTGGGTCACCGTGCCCATCAGCAGACCGCTGATCATCATGGCGACACCGGTTCCGACGACCGCCGGGATGCTGCTGGAGAGCGTGGTGTTGAGGGCGTTCTCGCGGAATTCGTCGAAGCCGAAGAGAGCGACCATGCCGTAGAGGAAGGTGACGATGAGCGCCGGGCCCCACACCGCGTAGTCCCGCATCTGCATGAAGGTGGGGCCGGGGCGCAGCACGATGCCGCTCAGCAGCTGCTTCCAGTGCAGGCGGGGGCCGGCGGGCGGGGCCGTGGCGTGGCCGGCGCGGTACGTGCCGACGTGGTCGCCGCCGTCGCCGTAACCGTCGCCGTACGGGTCGTAGCCGCCGCCCCGGCCGTACGCGTCCGGGGCCTCGCCGATGCTGAACGCCTGGGTGTGGCCCGGGTTGTTGGCGTACGGGTCGTGGCCGGGGCCCGCGTGTCCGGCGTACGGGTCGTAGCCCTGGTCCGGGGCGCCGAAGTACTCCGGCTCGTCCCGGCCGCCGCCGTGTCCCCGTTGTCCGCCATGTCCGCCTTGTCCGCGCTGTCCGCCTGGCCCGGCGCCGCGCGACCACTGCTGAGCGTGCGGGGGTGCGGGCTGCCCCCCGTACTGCTGACCGTACGGCTGCTGCCCCTGCTGCTGCGCGGAGTTCCGGCCGCGTCCCATCCTGAATCGAGCCACCATTCGAACGTACCTGGTCGCGCGGATCGCCGCGGCCGGGCCGAAGGATCGGGCCCGGGTTTGCTGCCGAGCTGTGACATCCCCTAGGGGGACCCTGAGGGGATAACCGCAGCTCGGCAGGGGGGCGCAAGTGAGACCCGCGCCGACCCACGGCCGTCAGCCCTCAGCCGTCAGCGCTCAGCCGTCAGCCGTCAGCCGTCGGCTCAGTGGCTCGGCGGCCCGCCCGCCGGCCCCGGCCCCGGCCCCGACCCGTCCCACCCTGACCCCGCCCGGTCCCCGCCCCGCCGTAACGGAGCCGGAACCGGCCGCTGAGTGGCGTCAGTTGGCGAAGTTCCAGCCGTACCCCGGCGAGCCCGCCGTCGAGACGCCGACGGCCGACGGGGAGAGGGAGACCGCGCCCGTCGTGCCGATGCCGGTGCCGTCGGACAGCAGCCCCGTGACGGAGCCGTTGCCGCCGTTCTCGCCCCCGGCGCCGACGGTCAGGTCCGCCTTCCCGTCGCCGTTGACGTCGGCGAGCTGGACGTCGCTGCCGAAGAGGTCCTCGGCCTCGTTGGAGCCGGGCACGCCCGCGGTGTCCTGGCTGAAGAACTGGCTGCCCGCGCTTGGGTCGAGGCCGGCGGCGGACCCGTAGACGACAGTGACGGCACCGGTGTACGCGATCCCGTCGAGGCTCTCGCCGTACGCGCCGATGGCCAGGTCCAGGTGACCGTCCCCGTTGATGTCGCCGAGGCTCAGCTCGTTCCCGAAGCTGTCCTCCGTCTCGGAGGAGCCCGGAACGCCTTCGGTGTTCTGGGTGATCGTGGTCTGCTCGCCGCTCGGGCCGGAGGCCGATCCGTGGACGACGTTGACCTTGCCGCCCGTGGACGAGCCGGGGACCTCGGAGTCCCAGCTCATGCCGATGACGATGTCGCCGTAGCCGTCGCTGTCGGTGTCGCCGATGGCGGTGATGATGCCCGCGGGGAGCTTGACCGCGCCGGAGGCGTCGAGGCCGGAGGCGGAGCCGGGGACGTAGTAGTTGGCGTTCCAGTGGTTCTCGCCGCTGGGCTCCGCCTCGTAGCCGTCCACGACGAGGTCCGCGGTCAGGTCGCCGTTGACGTCGCCGGAGGTGAGATTGAGCGGGCCGGTGTCGCCGCCGCCGAGGATCGCGGGGGTGACGGTGTAACGGCCGCCGGTGGTACCGGACTTGGCGAAGCCGCCCCGGTAGATCTGGAGGGTGGCGGAGGACGAGCCGATGGCCAGGTCGGCCTTGCCGTCGCCGTTGAAGTCGGCGGCCTCCAGGCCGCGGCCGAACCGGTCGTGCTGGGTGGGCGTCGGGTCGGGGACCGTCGTGCCGCCTGACAGGCCGGCGGCCGAGCCCCAGAGGATGACGACCGTGCCGCCGTCGGTGTCGCCGTTGACGTCCTCGCCGGCCGCGCCGGTAGCGATGTCGGCATAGCCGTCGGCGTTGAAGTCGCCGTACGCGGTGTCGGCGCCGAAGTAGTCGCCCGCCTCCGCGGTGCCGGGCACGCCGGTGCTGTTCTGGCTGATGACGGTGCGCTTGGCGGCGCTGAGGCCGGTGGCGGAGCCGTACTGGACGATGAGCTGGCCCGCCTGGGACCTGCCGCCGACGGAGGCGCCGGCCGCCGAGACGGCGACGTCCCGGTAGCCGTCGCCGTTGAAGTCGCCGTGCAGGCCGGACGGCGCGGCGGCCGCCACACCCGCGGTGACCGTCAGCAGGCCGCCGGTGAGGGCCGTCGCGGTGGCCGTGGCCAGAGCGGCGGTGCGGAAACGCTTGTGCATGCGGAGTTCTCCTGGGCATGCGGGGATGCACACAGGCATCCCGGAGACAATGGGGCGCCAATCCGCTGCGTTCGCCCGGAGTTAATCCGAGGTTGGGTCGCGGTTGGCGATCAGGAGACCGCGGCCGAGGGCCAAGGGTTGTACGGAACGGACGACTTTTTACGTGACCCTGCCGGCGGTCAGTCGCTCAGCACCGAGCCGAACTTGCAGTCCGCGAAGGTGAAGCCGAAGGACGGTGCGCTGAAGGACGTCGCGTTGCTCGCCGTCAGCCCGGCCGCCGAGCCGCGCAGCACCCACACCGCCCCGTCCTCGTACCCGCCGGGCGTCACGTCCTCGCCGGACCCGCTGATCGCCACGTCCGCCTTGCCGTTCCCGTTGACGTCCGCGGTGTGCAGCGCGCTGCCGAAGTGGTCACCCGCCTCGGCCGCGCCCGGCACCCCGGCCGTGGCCTGGTGGAAGGACTGCGCCCCGGCGGTCGTGAGCCCGTCCGCACCGCCCTTCAGCAGCACCACGTTCCCGGCGTTCCGCACGCCGCTCACGTCCTCGTACGGTGCGCCGGCCGCCACGTCCGCGTAGCCGTCCCCCGTCACGTCGCCGACCGCCACCGCCGCGCCGAAGTTGTCGGCGAGCTCGTTGTCGCCGGGGACGCCCGGGGTGCCCTGGTGGTACGTGACGGGGGTGCGGCCGGCGGCTGGGCCGCCGGGGCCGCCGTACCGTACGGTGACCGAACCCGCGCCGCCCGACGGGTCCGGGACGTCGTCCGCGAGCCGGCTGCCCTGGCCGGTGACCAGGTCCGCGTAGCCGTCCCGGTCGATGTCGCCCGCGGCCGCCGTGCCGCCGGTCGCGGTCCTGCCGGGCGCCAGGTCCTTGTTGTACGCCACGCCGCCGGGCCCGCCCGTGTAGTAGCCGAGCCAGCTGCCGGACCCCGACGGGGAGGAGTCCGTGCCGTGCACCACCAGATCCGCGCCGTCCGTGTCGCTGAAGTCCCCCGCGATCACGTCGTCCGGGGTCACGGTCGCCCCGCCGAATCCGCCCTCGGCCTCCAGGGCGCGGGAGGGCGCGGTACGCGTGAAGCCGTCGGCGAACCACCACAGCCAGGTGCCGCTGACGACGGCGAGGTTCGCTCCCCCGTCCCCGTCGAGGTCCGCCACCGCCACGCCTCGTGAGACTTCGGCCGCACCGGGCACGCCCGGAGAGTTCTGGGTGATGGTGACGGAACGGGAGGGCGAGACGCCGGAGGTCGAGCCGTACGTCACGACGACGTGCCCGGCGCGGGCCTTGCCGTCCACCGGCGCCTTTGGGGTTGCGGTGACGAGGTCGCGTATGCCGTCACCGTTGAAGTCGTCGCGGCGGGCGGCGGGGGCACTGGGAGCGGCGGTAGCCGTGGGGCTGACGAGCAGGGCGAGGCCGGTGGCGGCGATGACCGCCGTGGCGATGGCCAAGGTGCGTACGCGCACGGGGACTCCTGGGGAGGGGGACGGAACGCGGCGTTCCGTGGGTGTGACCCGTGAGGCGTACGAAGGGTTGTGGGGGGATGGCGCGGAGGTGGATTCGATTCGGCGCGGTCGGCGTCGAAGTCGCCCGCTGCGGAAGGGGGTTCGGGGTGGCGGACCCGCGAACCGACCGCTCAGCGGACCGTCGAACCCGCCATGTAGTTGGGCCAGGTGTGCTGCGGCGGCAGGTAGGAGGCGACCATCTCGTCCGGGATGGTGGACGGCGCCTCCCACCCGGAGGGCGTGACGCCGTTCCCGTACGTGTCGTACGAGCCGCCGGACGTTCCGTTCCCGTCGCGGCGGTGGCGGCCCGCCCGGTCCTCGGCGCCGGCGGCCGGCTGCGCGGAGGTCAGGCGCCCCTCGGCGGACAGCTGCTGGACCCGGGTGACCAGGCGGGCGAGGTCGAGGCCGAACTCGTCCGCCAGCACCCGCAGATCGATGCCGGACTGCCAGCTGTCGATGAGGACGAGGTCCATGGCCGAGGTCCACGCCGTCTCGCGCACCACCGGGATCTCGGCGGTCGACGCCATGGGCGACTCGGGGGCGGCGGACGCCTGGACGTCGAAGTGACCGGAGGCCTGGTGGGCGTACTGCTGGTACGCGGTCTGGTGCTGCGGCTGTTGGTGCTGGGTTTGGTGGTGCTGGGTTTGGTGGTGCTGCTGGTGGTGCTGCTGGTGGTGTGACTGGTGCTGCGGGGCATGGGCGGGGGGCGGCGGCGCGGCCGACGCCTGGGGCGATGCCGGTGCGGAGTGGGCGCCGTGGGAAGTGTGGGAGGTGTGAGCGGCGTGCGCTCCGTGCGCGGTCTCGTGCGCCGGGGCGGGCACGCTCTCCGCCGGCCCGGCCGCCGCGGCGGCGGCCAGGACGTCCTCGGCCATGCGCCGTGCGTCCTCCTTGCCGACGGTGCGGCGCGCAACGCGGACCTCGCGTTCGCTCAGCCCGAGCAGATCCGCGACTGCGCTGTCACTGCCGACGGTCACGGCGAAGGCGGCGAGCAGGCGCGATCGGTGCGCCTGCGTCTCGTCCAGCGCACTCTGCGCCGAGCGCACGTGCTCATCGCTGAGGCAGAACGCCTCTGCCAGGACGGTGTTCCGGTTCCACAACTGCCGCGGCTCCATGCCGGAACCAACGCCCGGGAGGAACTCAGGAAATCACCAGGACGGCGGCAACTACCCAAAGGGACGATTCTTCGCACTGGCGGCACTAAGGACATAAGGATGGTCGGATATTTCCCCCGCATGGCGTGCGGGTCGTACATGCGAGCCCGGAGGCGTGTCGCACGCGCGCGGTGCGGGTGGTGGCCGGGCGCGCCGTCTGTTGCCTGGGCCCAGCGCATTGTTCTGCCCTGCGTCGCAGCCGGTCCACGGCAGGTCATGTCCGGTGGAGTGCGTCCGACCCGGCTCGCCAGGCATGGCGCCCGGGCCACCCGCACGCCCGTTCAGGGACGAAGGCTCGGCGCGATCCCCCCGCATGGCGTGCGGGTCGTACATGCGAGCCCGGAGGCGTGTCGCACCTGTGCGGTACGTGCGGTGGCCAGGCGGCGCCTGCTGCCTCGGTCACGGCGTGTCCTGCCGCGCGTCGCAGCCGGTCCGCACCCGGTCATGTCCGGTGGATCGCGTTGACGCCGCTCGCCGGGCCCGCCGAGTCGGGCGACCCGCACGCCCCGGAAGGTTTGGCGCGAAGCGCCGAGTCAGGGGCATGCGGGCGTCGCGGCTGGGAGAAGCCCGGTCGCAGGCGTCTTGATTCGCCGGAAGGGCCTCAGTCGTCGATTGCCGCGCCGAAGCGCGCGTCCGCGGACGGGGCGCCCAGTGAGCGGCCGCCGTATGTCCACGAGCCGGAGGCCGTCACGCCGCCCGAGCCCGCCGAGAAGACCCACATCACACCGTCCTCGGTGTTCTCGCCGGGGGCAGAGGCGAGCAGGCCGAACCTGCCGTCCCCGTTCGGGTCCACGAGGCGGACCTGGCCGCCGAAGCGGTCCGCCTTCTCGGCCGTTCCCGGCACCGCCGCGGTGTTCTGGTTGAACTCCTTGACCTTCGCCGTCGTCAGGCCGCCGCCCGAGCCGCGCAGCACCCAGACCGCGCCCGCGTCGGCGATCGTGCCGATGTCCTCGCCCGCGGCCCCGATGGCCAGGTCGGCGTACCCGTCGCCGTCCGTGTCGCCCAGCGACAGGTCGGTGCCCCAGCCGTCACCGCGCTCGGCCGCGCCCGGCACGCCCGCGGAGTCCTGGGTCCACCACTGCGGCGGGCTGCCGGGCCCCTCGGTGCCCGCGGGCCCTTCCGCGCCGCCGTAATAGACGCCGATGAGGCCGCCGGTCAGCGCATCTCCGCCGTCGTCGGGGCTGGTCGGCTCTCCGGTGACCAGGTCGTCGTAGCCGTCGGCGTTGATGTCGCCGGAGGCGGCGACGGGGCCGCCGCGCAGGTCGCGGCCGTAGACCAGGCCGTCCTGCTGCCCCGCGAAGAAGACGGACCAGCCGTGGCCCGACTCCTCGCCCGCGCTCACGCCGGACACGACGAGGTCGGCGTAGCCGTTGTCGTCGTAGTCGCCGGTGGTGAGCGACTTCGGCACGATCTCCTGGCCTTCCTCAGCCTGCTGGCCCTCCTCGGCCATCGTCGACCGGCCGGTGTCGCGGAGGGTCGCCCGCTCCCCGGCCCCGGTCGCCTTGCGGGCCGCACCCGGCTGCGGGGCGGGCTCGAAGCCGTACAGCTCCAGGTCGTCGCGGTCGAGTACGGCCAGCAGGTCGCCCGGTGTCTCGCCGGTGAAGTGAGCCGCGGCCAGGCCCGTGCCGAAGTTCTGCCCGGCCGCGGGCGCGGCGGACTCCAGCCACTGGGCGGCTGCCCCGCTCAGCCCCTGCGGCGAGCCCCACAGGATGACGATGCCGCCCGCGTCGGCCACGGCGCCGATGTCCTCGCCCGGGATTCCGACGATCGCGTCGTCGTAGCCGTCCCCGTCGAGGTCGCCGGAGGCCAGGGCCCTGCCGAAGGCGTCGCCCGCCTCGGCCGCGCCCGGGACGCCCGCGGTGTCCTGATGGATGACAGCGCGGCTCCTTGTGATGAGGAACGCCGGGCTGGTGCGGGGGGCCGGAAAGGGCCCGTCCTAACCGGTGCCTGTTGGACGGCGGATGAGGCGGAAGGGTTGTAAAGGGCGTAAGCGGCTGTAAGCCCTGTGAGGACCGTGACGGATGAGTCCTGCGACAGGGCTGTGGCGCAGCGAGCGGCGGTACGGGTGCGGCTGCCGGGCCCGTACGTCCAGCTGCCGCGCTCCGTACGTGAGGCCGCCGGGACCGTACGGCCCGATGCGCGGAGACCGTGCGGCCCGATGCCGGGGCGATGGCGCGATGCCCGGGGGCGCACGGCCGGACGCCTTGCAGCACACCAGTCGCCCACTGGCGGCGGGCAGTGCTAGAAAGGGGGACATGGCCGGTCCTTTCGGCCGATCCTGGGTCTCGTCGGTCCGCTCGTCGCTCGCCGCCCGGCGGCGCCCAAGTCGTCGGCGCGAGCGCGCGCGCTCCGTGCTGAGCGGACGCACCGTCGCCGGCCAGGTCTTCATCCTGCAGGTCGTGCTGGTGGTGCTCCTGGTCGCCGGTGCCGTCGTGGCGCTCGTGCTGCAGTCCAGGAGCGACAGTGACCGGGAGGCCCGCCACCGCTCGGTGGCCGTCGCGGAGGCCTTCGCGCGCTCCCCGGAACTCGAGGAAGTCCTGAGCGGCCCCGACCCGAGCGCCGTGCTGCAGCCGATCACCGAGCAGACCCGGAGGGCGGCCGGTGTCGACTTCATTGTCGTCATGGACACGAAGGGAACCCGGTACACCCACCCCCTCCCCGACCGGATCGGGAAGAGGTTCGTCGGCACCATCGAGCCGTCGCTGGCCGGACGCGTCCTCGTCGAGAGCGTCGACGGCCCGCTCGGCGAGGAGGTGCAGGCCGTCGTCCCCGTGAGGGGCGAGAACGGCAAGGTCGTGGGCCTGGTCTCGGCCGGACTCAAGGTCGCGAACGTGACCGGCCAGCTCAACCGGCACCTGCCGGTGATCCTCGGCAGCGGCGCGGCGGCACTCGCCCTCGGCGCGGTCAGCACGGCGCTCATCACGCGGCGGCTGCGCCGTCAGACGCACGGCCTGGACCCGGCCGAGATGTTCCGGATGTACGAGCACCACGACGCGGTCCTGCACGCCGTACGCGAGGGTGTGCTGATCGTGGGCGGCGACGGTCGGCTGGTGCTCGCCAACGACGAGGCGCGGCGGCTGCTCGACCTGCCTCCGGACGCGGAGGGGCGGCATGCCAACGACCTCGGCCTCGATCCCCGTACGGCCCAGCTGCTGGCGTCGGGGCGGGTCGCCTCGGACGAGGTGCACCTGTCGGGCGACCGGCTGCTGGCCGTGAACCTCCGGCCGACGGACCAGGCAGGCGGGCCGCCGGGCAGCGTGGCGACGCTGCGCGACACCACCGAGCTGCGGGCACTCTCCGGCCGCGCCGACGTCGCGCGCAAGCGCCTGAAGCTGCTGTACGACGCGGGGGTGCGGATCGGCACGACGCTGGATGTGGCGCGGACGGCCGAGGAGCTGGCCGAGTTCGCCGTTCCCCGCTTCGCGGACTACGTGACCATCGACCTGACCGAGCCCGTGCTGCGCGGCGAGGAGTCCATGGCCCCGCGCTCGGGACCCCACCCCATGCGCCGCACGGCGCTCAGCGGTATCCGCGAAGACCCTCCGTTCTACCCGCTCGGGCAGCTGATCACCTTCGTCCCCAGCACACCGCAGGGCGCGGGCTTCGCCACTGGCCAGACAGTGGTCGAGGCGGACATGACCGCATTCAGCGGGTGGCAGACGCAGGACCCCAGCCGGGCGCGGAAGATCGTCGAGTTCGGGATCCACTCGATGATGGCGGTCCCGCTGCGCGCCCGGGGCGACATTCTGGGCATGGCCACGTTCTGGCGCTCGGTGAAGCCCGACCCCTTCGACGAGGAGGACCTGTCCCTCGCCGAGGAGCTGACTGCCCGCGCCGCGCTGTGCATCGACAACGCCCGGCGGTACACGCGCGAGCACACCATGGCGGTGACGCTGCAGCGCAGCCTGCTGCCGCGGATCCTTCCCGAGCAGAGCGCGCTGGACGTCGCGTACCGCTATCTGCCGGCGCAGGCGGGCGTGGGCGGCGACTGGTTCGACGTCATCCCGCTGCCGGGCGCGCGGGTGGCGCTGGTGGTGGGCGACGTGGTCGGTCACGGGCTGCACGCCGCGGCGACGATGGGCCGCCTGCGGACCGCGGTGCACAACTTCTCCACCCTCGACCTGCCGCCCGACGAGCTGCTCTGGCACCTCGACGAGCTGGTCGCCCGTATCGACCAGGGCGAGGCGTCCCACGACGGCGGCACCGTGCCGATCACCGGGGCCACCTGCCTGTACGCGATCTACGACCCGGGCTCCCAGCGCTGCACGATGGCCAGGGCCGGTCACCCGGAACCGGCGGTCGTCCACCCCGACGGCAGCGTGGAGTTCACCGAGCTGCCCACCAGCCCACCGCTCGGGCTCGGCGGCCTGCCCTTCGAGACGGCGGAGCTGCAGCTGCCCGAGGGCAGCCGTCTCGTCCTCTACACGGACGGGCTCGTCGAGAACCGCGACCGGGACTTCGACGAGGGCCTGACGCTGCTGCACCGCGCCCTGGAGACCCACCCGGACCGTACGCCGGAGGAGACCTGCGAGGCGGTGCTCGACGTGCTGATGCCGGAGCGGCCGAGCGACGACATCGCGCTGCTCGTGGCCCGTACGCGGGTGCTGAAGGGCGCGCGGATCGCCCAGTGGGACGTGCCGTCCGATCCGTCGGCCGTTGCGCGGGTGCGCGCCGCGGTGGCGGAGAAGCTGGACGAGTGGGATCTGGGCGACGTGGCCTTCACGACCGAGCTCATCATCAGCGAGCTGATCACCAACGCCATCCGCTACGCGAGCGCGCCGATCCGGCTGCGGCTGGTCCGCGACCGGATGCTCATCTGCGAGGTCTCCGACGGCAGCAGCACGTCGCCGCACCTGCGGCGGGCCGCGACGACGGACGAGGGCGGCCGCGGGCTGTTCCTGGTCGCGCAGTTCGCGGAGCGCTGGGGGACGCGGTACACGGCCGAGGGGAAGGTCATCTGGACCGAGCAGCCGCTGCCGCAATCGGCCGTGAACGCCTGAGCAGCCGCTGCCGTCCTCGGCAGCGGCTGCTCAGGCTCGCTCATCCGGGGCCGCGCGTACGGTTCCGCTCGTACGGTCGGCCCGTACAGCTCACTTCACCGGCTGGGGCTCCGGCTCCTCGGCCGTCTCGCCGTCCCCCTCCGGCTCTGCCGGGGTCTTCACGGAGTCCAGCAGCAGCTGGGCCACGTCCACGACCTGGAGGTCCTCCTTGGCCTTCCCGTCGTTCTTCTTGCCGTTGACCGAGTCGGTCAGCATGACCAGGCAGAACGGGCAGGCGGTCGAGACGATGTCCGGGTTGAGGGACAGCGCCTCGTCCACACGCTCGGTGTTGATGCGCTTGCCGATCCGCTCTTCCATCCACATCCGCGCACCGCCGGCGCCGCAGCAGAAGCCGCGCTCCTTGTGCCGGTGCATCTCCTCGTTCCGCAGGCCAGGCACCTTGGCGATGATCTCGCGCGGCGGCGTGTAGACCTTGTTGTGGCGGCCCAGGTAGCAGGGGTCGTGGTACGTGATGAGGCCCTCGACCGGGGTGACCGGGATCAGCTTGCCGTCGTCGACGAGGTGCTGGAGCAGCTGGGTGTGGTGGATGACCTCGTACTCGCCGCCCAGCTGCGGGTACTCGTTGGCGATCGTGTTGAAGCAGTGCGGGCAGGTCGCGACGATCTTCTTCTTGGACTTCTCGACGACGACACCCTCGTCCGCGTCCTCGCCGAAGGCCATGTTCAGCATCTCGACGTTCTGCTGGCCGAGCTGCTGGAAGAGGAACTCGTTGCCCAGGCGGCGGGCCGAGTCACCGGTGCACGCCTCGTCGCCGCCCATGATCGCGAACTTGACGCCCGCGATGTGCAGCAGCTCCGCGAAGGCCTTGGTGGTTTTCTTGGCCCGGTCCTCCAGTGCGCCCGCGCAGCCGACCCAGTAGAGGTAGTCGACCTCGGTCAGGTCCTCGATGTCCTTGCCGACGACCGGGACCTCGAAGCCGACCTCCTTGGTCCACTCCAGCCGCTGCTTCTTGGCCAGACCCCAGGGGTTGCCCTTCTTCTCCAGGTTCTTGAGCATCGTGCCCGCCTCGGAGGGGAAGCTGGACTCGATCATGACCTGGTAGCGCCGCATGTCGACGATGTGGTCGACGTGCTCGATGTCCACCGGGCACTGCTCGACGCAGGCGCCGCAGGTGGTGCAGGACCACAGCACGTCCGGGTCGATGACGCCGTTCTCCTCCAGCGTCCCGATCAGCGGCCGCTCGGCCTCGGCGAGGGCGGCGGCGGGTACGTCCTTCAGCTGCTCCTCGGTCGCCTTTTCCTCGCCCTCCATGTCCTTGCCGCCGCCCGCGAGCAGATACGGGGCCTTGGCGTGCGCGTGGTCGCGCAGCGACATGATCAGCAGCTTGGGGGAGAGGGGCTTGCCGGTGTTCCAGGCGGGGCACTGCGACTGGCAGCGGCCGCACTCGGTGCAGGTGGAGAAGTCGAGGATGCCCTTCCAGGAGAAGTGCTCGACCTGCGAGACGCCGAACTGGTCGTCCTCGCCCGGGTCTTCGAAGTCGATCGGCTTGCCGCCGGAGACCATCGGCTGGAGCGCGCCGAGCGCGACATCGCCGTCCGCCTCGCGCTTGAACCAGATGTTGGGGAAAGCCAGGAAGCGGTGCCAGGCCACGCCCATGTTGGTGTTGAGCGAGACAGTGATCATCCAGATCATGGTCGTGCCGAGCTTGATCATCGCGAAGAGATAGACGAGGTTCTGCAGCGTGGAGAGGCTCAGCCCGTCGAGGGCCGCGGTGATCGGGTACGACACGAAGTACGCGGCTTCGTAGTGGTCGACGCCGTGCAGCGCGCCTTCGAGGGCGCGCAGCATCAGGATGGCGAGGCCGATCAGGAAGATGACGTACTCGACGAAGTACGCCTGCCATGCGGTCGAGCCTGCGAAGCGCGACTTGCGGCCGGCCCGCGAGGGCAGGTTGAGCAGCCGGATCACCATGAGTGTGCCGATGCCGAGCGTCGTCATCGCCCCGATGAACTCGATGTAGAGCTCGTAGGGGAGGAAACCTCCGATGAGCGGCAGCGTCCAGTCCGCCTCGAAGAGCTGTCCGTACGCGGTGAGGATCGTCGGCGGCAGCGTGAGGAAGCCAATCGCCACGAACCAGTGGGCGATGCCGACGATGCCCCACTTGTTCATGCGGGTGTGCCCGAGGAACTCCCTCACCAGCGTCACGCTGCGCTGGTACGGGTTGTCGGTCCGGCTGCCCGCCGGGACCGGCTGGCCGAGCTTGAAGAAGCGCACGAACTGCGCGACGGCGCGGCCGAGCAGGGCAACGCCGACTGCCGTGAGGACCAGCGACACGATGATCGCGGCGAGTTGCATGGGAGGGCTCCTCGGGCCTGCGAGAGCGAGATTACTAAGCGGTAACTTATCTCTAGTCTGCCTGACATTACCCAGGATCGCAGGCCTCCTGAAGTCGCCCGGCCGGTGATCTGTGTCGCCCAGGCAACCCTTCCCCTTCATCCCCCGTCTCGCTTGACAGAGCACTGACAGAACCCAGGGCACAAGACTTGAGTAAGCTCGACTCAGGTCTGTTGACAGGTAAATGGGGATCATGCACGCTTGAGCCTGTTCGGCTCAAGTCAGCAGTCAGCTGGAGGAAAGTAACCATGGCACGTGCGGTCGGCATCGACCTGGGCACGACGAACTCCGTCGTCAGTGTTCTCGAAGGCGGTGAGCCCACCGTCATCACCAACGCCGAGGGCGCCAGGACCACGCCGTCCGTCGTGGCCTTCGCCAAGAACGGCGAGGTGCTGGTCGGCGAGGTGGCCAAGCGCCAGGCTGTCACCAATGTGGACAGGACGATCCGTTCGGTCAAGCGCCACATGGGCACCGACTGGAAGATCAACCTGGACGGCAAGGACTTCAACCCCCAGCAGATCTCCGCGTTCGTCCTGCAGAAGCTGAAGCGGGACGCCGAGTCGTACCTGGGCGAGAAGGTCACCGACGCGGTGATCACCGTTCCGGCGTACTTCAACGACCACGAGCGCCAGGCCACCAAGGAGGCCGGCGAGATCGCGGGCCTGAATGTGCTGCGGATCGTGAACGAGCCGACCGCGGCCGCGCTCGCGTACGGCCTGGAGAAGGAAGACCAGACCATCCTGGTCTTCGACCTCGGCGGTGGCACCTTCGACGTCTCGCTCCTGGAGATCGGCGACGGGGTGGTGGAGGTCAAGGCCACCAACGGCGACAACCACCTCGGTGGTGACGACTGGGACCAGCGCATCGTCGACTACCTGGTCAAGCAGTTCGCGAACGGCCACGGCGTGGACCTGTCCAAGGACAAGATGGCCCTCCAGCGCCTCCGTGAGGCCGCGGAGAAGGCCAAGATCGAGCTGTCCTCGTCCACCGAGACCACGATCAACCTGCCCTACATCACGGCGTCCGCCGAGGGCCCGCTGCACCTGGACGAGAAGCTCACCCGCGCTCAGTTCCAGCAGCTGACCACCGACCTGCTCGAGCGCTGCAAGACCCCGTTCCACAACGTCATCAAGGACGCCGGCATCCAGCTGTCCGAGATCGACCACGTGGTCCTGGTCGGCGGCTCGACCCGTATGCCGGCCGTCGCCGAGCTCGTCAAGGAGCTGACCGGCGGCAAGGAGGCCAACAAGGGCGTCAACCCGGACGAGGTCGTCGCCATCGGCGCCTCGCTCCAGGCCGGTGTCCTCAAGGGCGAGGTCAAGGACGTCCTGCTGCTGGACGTCACCCCGCTGTCCCTCGGTATCGAGACCAAGGGCGGCATCATGACCAAGCTGATCGAGCGCAACACGACCATTCCGACCAAGCGCTCTGAGATCTTCACGACGGCCGAGGACAACCAGCCGTCCGTGCAGATCCAGGTCTACCAGGGCGAGCGGGAGATCGCGGCGTACAACAAGAAGCTCGGGATGTTCGAGCTGACCGGCCTGCCGCCCGCCCCGCGCGGTGTCCCGCAGATCGAGGTCACCTTCGACATCGACGCCAACGGCATCATGCACGTGGCCGCGAAGGACCTCGGCACGGGCAAGGAGCAGAAGATGACCGTCACCGGCGGCTCCGCGCTGCCGAAGGACGACATCGACCGCATGATGCGCGAGGCCGAGCAGTACGCGGAGGAGGACCACAAGCGCCGCGAGGCCGCCGAGACCCGCAACCAGGCCGAGCAGCTCGTCTACCAGACCGAGAAGTTCCTCAAGGACAATGAGGACAAGGTCCCGGGCGACGTGAAGACCGAGGTCGAGGAGGCCGTCGGCGAGCTGAAGGAGAAGCTCAAGGGCGACGACACCGCCGAGATCCGCACCGCGACCGAGAAGGTCGCCGCCGTCAGCCAGAAGCTGGGCCAGGCGATGTACGCCAACGCCCAGGCCGAGGGCGCGGGCGCGGCCGGGGCCGGTGCGGGCGCCGCGGGTCCTGACGGCGCGAAGCCCGAGGACGACGTGGTGGACGCCGAGATCGTGGACGACGAGAAGCCGAAGGATGGTGCCGCGTGACGGAGGAGACCCCGGGCTTCGAAGAGCGGCCCGACGTCCCTCCCTCCTCGCCCCCCTTCGGCGAGGAGGGGCCCACCTCGCCTGCCCAGGGTCCGGGCCGCCAGGGTCCGGACGAGGCAGCGAAGGCCAACGGGTCCGCCGAGCAGGCGGGCCCGGCGGGCCGGGCCGGGGACGAGCTGCAGACAGTGGGCCTGCAGGCACAGCTGGACCAGGTGCGCACGGCGCTGAACGAGCGTACGGCCGACCTCCAGCGGCTCCAGGCCGAGTACCAGAACTACCGCCGCCGGGTCGAGCGGGACCGGATCACGGTCAAGGAGATCGCCATCGCGAACCTCCTGACCGAACTGCTTCCGGTGCTCGACGACATCGGACGCGCGCGGGAACACGGTGAGCTGGTCGGCGGGTTCAAGTCCGTCGCCGAGTCGCTGGAGACCATCGCCGCCAAGATGGGCCTCCAGCAGTTCGGCAAGGAGGGCGAGCCCTTCGACCCGCTGGTCCATGAGGCGCTGATGCACAGTTATGCGCCGGACGTCACGGAGACCACGTGCGTGTCCATCCTGCAGCCGGGGTATCGCATCGGCGAACGGACGATCCGCCCCGCGCGGGTCGCGGTCGCCGAGCCGCAGCCCGGCGCGCAGCCCAAGGGCGGTGCGGCCGGTGGTGCGGAAGGTGACGACCGGGCGCCGGACGAGGAGAGCGGTGGCCCGGACGAGGGCTGACGCAGCAGCTGGTGTGAGAGCGGGAGAGGAGGGACGTCGGGGATGAGCCTGAGCAGGGACTTGCTGGAAAAGGACCTCTACAAGGTCCTCGGCGTCCCCAAGGACGCAACCGAGGCGGAGATCAAGAAGGCGTACCGGAAGCTCGCCCGCGAGTACCATCCGGACGCCAACAAGGGCGACGCCAGGGCCGAGGAGCGCTTCAAGGAGATCTCCGAGGCCAATGACGTGCTGGCCGACCCCAAGCGCCGCAAGGAGTACGACGAGGCGCGCGCGCTGTTCGGGAACGGCGGCTTCCGCCCCGGCCCCGGCGCGGGCGGCCCCGGCGGCTTCAACTTCGACCTGGGCGACCTCTTCGGGGGCACTCCCCAGGGCGGGGCAGGCGGCGCGGGCGGCTTCGGCGGCGGTCTCGGTGACGTCTTCGGCGGGCTGTTCAACCGCGGCGGTCCCGGGACCCGTACCCAGCCGCGGCGCGGCCAGGACATCGAGTCCGAGGTCACGCTGAGCTTCACCGAGGCGGTGGACGGGGCCACGGTCCCGCTGCGGATGTCCAGCTCGGCGGCGTGCAAGGCCTGCTCGGGCACCGGCGACAAAAACGGTACGCCTCGGGTGTGCCCGACCTGCGTGGGCACCGGCCAGGTCTCGCGCGGCGGCGGTGGCGGCTTCTCGCTCACCGACCCCTGCGTGGAGTGCAAGGGCCGCGGGCTGATCGCCCAGGACCCGTGCGAGGTCTGCAAGGGCAGCGGGCGGGCCACCAGCTCCCGCACCATGCAGGTCCGGATCCCGGCGGGCGTCGCGGACGGCCAGCGGATCCGGCTGCGCGGCAAGGGCGCGCCGGGCGAGCGCGGCGGCCCCAACGGCGATCTGTACGTGGTCGTGAACGTCGACCCGCACCCGGTGTTCGGGCGCAGGGGCGACAACCTCACCGTCACCGTGCCCGTCACGTATCCGGAGGCGGCGCTCGGCGGCGAGATCAAGGTACCCACCCTCGGTGGGCCGCCGGTGACGCTCAGGCTGCCGCCCGGCACGCCGAACGGGCGGACGATGCGCGCCCGCGGCAAGGGCGCGGTGCGCAAGGACGGCACCCGCGGCGACCTGCTGGTCACCGTCGAGGTGGCCGTTCCCAAGGACCTCGGCGAGAAGGCGAAGGAAGCCCTGGAGGCGTTCGCCGAGGCCACCGCGGGTCACGACCCGCGGGCGGAGCTGTTCCAGGCCGCGAAGGGAGCATGAGATGGACGGCCGAGGAATGCCAGGAGGCAGGGGCGGCAGGAGCCGGAACCCCTACGAGCTCACCGACGACTCGCCCGTCTACGTCATCTCGGTGGCGGCCCAGCTGTCGGGTCTGCATCCGCAGACCCTGCGGCAGTACGACCGTCTCGGCCTGGTCTCGCCGGACCGTACGGCGGGGCGCGGCCGCCGCTACTCGGCCCGGGACATCGAGCTGCTCCGGCAGGTGCAGCAGCTGTCCCAGGACGAGGGCATCAACCTCGCCGGCATCAAGCGCATCATCGAGCTGGAGAACCAGGTGACCGCGCTGCAGGCGCGCGTGGCCGAGCTCCAGCAGGCACTGGAGGGCGCGGCGGCGACGATGCAGCAGCGCGAGGCCGCGGTGCACGCCTCGTACCGCCGCGACCTGGTGCCGTATCAGGACGTCCAGCAGACCAGCGCGCTGGTCGTCTGGCGCCCGAAGCGGCCGGAGTAGGAGTAGCCCGGCAAGGCCTGGTCGACCCGGATTGCCCGGAAAGGGACCGTCAGCCCCTCCTTGGGGCCGACGGTCCCTTTGTGCCGTATAGGCCCCGAGTCGCACGATGGAGGTATGTCTTTGAAGGGAGGTACGGACATGCTGGAAGTCAAGGCGATAGACAAGCCGGATGAGCGGCGCGACTTCCCCCGCGGCCACCTCGAAGCCCTACACCTGACCGGGCTGGACTTCGCCGTGGCCACCTTCGAGCCCGGCTGGCGCTGGTCGGAGTCCGTGGCACCGATCGCCGGGACGAAGAGCTGCCAGGTGCACCACAACGGGTTCATCGTGCACGGCCGGATGCGCGTCCGCATGGACGACGGCCAGGAGTCCGAGGTCGGAACCGGCGACGTGTTCGTCGCCTCGCCCGGGCACGACGCCTGGGTTGTGGGCGACGAGCCGGTCGTGGCGTACGACTTCGCCGGACAGACGGCGACGGAGTACGCAAAGCCGAGGGAAGGCGAGTAATCCCCATGACGTTCGTACAGGTCATCGAGTACGAAACGGAGCGCGAGGACGAGATGGAGCGGGTCTTCGACGAGTGGCTGCGCGCCACGGAAGGCAAGCGGACGATGACGCGCGAGGTCCACACCAAGGACCGCGACAACCCCGCCCACTACGTCGACATCGTCGAGTTCCCCTCGTACGAGCAGGCGATGGTGAACAACGACCTGCCGGAGACGCAGCGCGTCGCCGAGCAGTTCCGGAGCCTGTGCACCAGTGAGCCCCGGTTCATCAACCTGGAGGTCCTCGAGGACGAGCGGACGTAGCCGCGGCGCCGGCTGCGGCCGGACACACCCCAGTGCCCGCCCGGCCGCGATCCCGATGAGGACGCGGCCGGCTGGGGGTACTGGGCTGCATCCGTAGCGCTGTACGGCTTCCTTGAGTGAGATAGACTCAACTTACTGCAGGTTGAGTTTGGCAGGTCTGGCAGGATGGAAACCGGCCGGACGACCTGACGCAGACGAGGAGGAGCGCACACCCGTGGATGCCGAGCTGACCACCAGGAGCCAGGAAGCCATCAGCGCCGCCAGCAGCCGCGCCGTGTCCGCAGGGAACCCCGACATCACCCCGGTGCACCTGCTGCTCGCCCTGCTGGAAGGCCAGGACAACGAGAACATCCAGGACCTGCTGGCCGCCGTAGAGGCCGACATGGCGGCCGTACGGTCCGGCGCGGAGCGGCTGCTCGGCGCGCTCCCCAGCGCCCAGGGCTCCACCGTCGCCGCCCCCCAGCCCGACCGCACCATGCTCGCGGTCGCCGCCGACGCCGCACAGCGCGCGAAGGAGCTGGGCGACGACTACATCTCCACCGAGCATCTGCTCATCGGCGTCGCCGCCAAGGGCGGCCAGGCCGGTGCGCTGCTCGACCAGCAGGGCGCGAGCGCACAGAAGCTGCTCGACGCCTTCGAGAAGATCCGCGGAGGACGACGCGTGACCACGCCCGACCCGGAGGGCACGTACAAGGCCCTGGAGAAGTTCGGCACCGACTTCACCGGCCTGGCCCGCACGGGCAAGCTGGACCCGGTCATCGGCCGGGACACCGAGATCCGCCGGGTCATCCAGGTGCTCTCCCGGCGTACGAAGAACAATCCCGTCCTCATCGGCGAGCCCGGCGTCGGCAAGACCGCCGTCGTCGAGGGGCTGGCGCAGCGGATCGTGAAGGGCGACGTGCCCGAGTCACTGAAGAACAAGCGGCTTGTCGCGCTCGACCTGGGCGCGATGGTCGCGGGCGCCAAGTACCGCGGCGAGTTCGAGGAGCGGCTGAAGACCGTGCTCGCCGAGATCAAGGCCAGCGACGGCCAGATCATCACCTTCATCGACGAGCTGCACACGGTCGTCGGCGCGGGCGCCGGCGGCGACTCGGCGATGGACGCGGGCAACATGCTCAAGCCGATGCTGGCCCGCGGTGAGCTGCGCATGGTCGGCGCGACCACGCTCGACGAGTACCGCGAGCGGATCGAGAAGGACCCGGCCCTGGAGCGCCGCTTCCAGCAGGTCCTGGTCGCCGAGCCGTCCGTCGAGGACTCCATCGCGATCCTGCGCGGCCTCAAGGGCCGGTACGAGGCCCACCACGGCGTGCAGCTCGCCGACTCCGCCCTGGTCGCGGCCGCAACCCTCTCCGACCGCTACATCACCTCCCGCTTCCTGCCCGACAAGGCCATCGACCTCGTCGACGAGGCCGCGGCCCGCCTCCAGATGGAGATCGACTCCTCACCCGTCGAGATCGACGAACTCCAGCGCTCCGTCGACCGGCTTCTGATGGAGGAGGAATCGCTGCTGGCGGCCCAGGCCGGGGAGAAGGAACGCAAGCTGCTGAAGAAGCAGGACCGCGAGAAGGACCTCTCCCCGGACGCCCGCGAGCGGCTGGACCGGCTGCGCAAGGACCGCGCCGAGAAGGAGGAGAAGCTGCGCGGCCTGCGCGCCCGCTGGAACGCCGAGAAGGAGATCCACACCCGGGTCGGCGACCTGAAGAAGCGCCTCGACGAGCTGGAGACCGAGCTCGAACTCGCCGAGCGCAAGGCCCCCGAGACCGGCGACTGGGTCACCCCGGGACGGCTGCGCTCCGAGGTCATCCCGCAGACCCGTAAGGAACTCGACCAGGCCGTCGCCGAGCAGAAGGCCCTGGAGGGCATGGTGGGCGAGGAGGTCGGCCCGGACGACATCGCCGACGTCGTCTCCTCCTGGACCGGGATCCCCGCCGGGCGGCTGCTGGAGGGCGAGACCGAGAAGCTGCTCCGCATGGAGGACGAGATCGGCAAGCGGCTGATCGGCCAGGCCGAGGCCGTACGGGCCGTGTCCGACGCCGTACGCCGCTCGCGGGCCGGCATCTCCGACCCCGACCGCCCGACCGGCTCCTTCCTCTTCCTCGGCCCGACCGGCGTCGGCAAGACCGAGCTGGCCAAGGCCCTCGCCGACTTCCTCTTCGACGACGAGCGGGCCATGGTCCGCATCGACATGAGCGAGTACAGCGAGAAGCACTCCGTGGCCCGGCTGGTCGGCGCCCCGCCCGGCTACGTCGGCTACGAGGAGGGCGGCCAGCTGACGGAGGCCGTGCGCCGCCGCCCGTACAGCGTGGTGCTGCTCGACGAGGTGGAGAAGGCCCACCACGAGGTCTTCGACATCCTGCTGCAGGTGCTGGACGACGGACGGCTCACGGACGGCCAGGGCCGGACCGTCGACTTCCGTAACACCATCCTCATCCTCACCTCCAACCTCGGCTCCGCCTATCTGGTCGACCCGGCGCTCAGCGAGGACGTGAAGCGGGACAAGGTGCTGGAGACCGTACGGGCCTCCTTCCGCCCCGAGTTCCTCAACCGCCTCGACGACGTGGTGGTCTTCCACCCGCTCGGCACCGGCCAGTTGAAGCGGATCGCCCAGCTCCAGATCGACCATCTGCAGCGCCGGCTCGCCGACCGCCGCCTCACGCTCGACGTCACCGGCGAGGCACTGGAGTGGCTGTCCCGGCTCGGCCACCAGCCGGTGATCGACGCCCCGGACGCGGGACCCGACCTGACGTACGGCGCCCGGCCGCTGCGCCGCCTGGTGCAGACGGCGATCGGCGACCAGCTGGCCCGCGCGATCCTGGCGGGCGAGGTCCAGGACGGCGACACCGTGCGGGTCGGCCTCGACGAGGGCGCGAACCGGCTGACCGTCGCCGCAGCGGAGCACGCCGGACAGGCCGGGGTTGCAAGCACCGGGCGGGTGTGAGGGAGGATGGCAGGAACCGTACGAAGGGAAATCCACGGTGACTATCGACCCGTCCTCGATTCCGAATTTCGGGGGCCAGCCCGAACCGCAGCCGTCGGGGCCGGTGGGCCCCGTCATTCCAGATCAGGACCTGGTCAAGCAGCTCCTCGACCAGATGGAGCTGAAGTACGTGGTCGACGACGAGGGCGATCTCGCCGCGCCGTGGGAGCAGTTCCGCACGTACTTCATGTTCCGGGGCGAGGACGAGCAGCAGGTCTTCTCTGTCCGTACGTTCTACGACCGGCCGCACCCCATCGAGTCCAAGCCGCTGCTGCTGGAGTCGATCGACGACTGGAACCGCCGCACGCTGTGGCCGAAGGTTTACAGCCACACCAACGACGACGGCACCGTCCGCCTGATCGGCGAGGCGCAGATGCTGATCGGCACCGGCGTCAGCCTGGAGCACTTCGTGTCCAGCACGGTCAGCTGGGTGCGGGCCTCGATCGAGTTCGACCGGTGGGTCGTGGAGCAGCTCGGCCTGGAGAAGGAGATCGACTCCGCAGGTCCTGATGAGGACAAGGACGGCGACGACGAGGACTGACGCCGTCCGACGTCATGACGTGATGCGGATGATGCCGCTGATGACGGGCGCCGCTAGGGTGCCGTGGCGGCGATCGCCAGCAGATACGTCCCGTAGCACCAGGAGAGCCCGGCCAGCGCGCCGACCGTGACCACGACGGTGCGCAGCCGGGCTCTCGCCATGCCCACCGCCAGCGGCAGCAGCAGCGGGAAGGCCGGCAGCAGAAAGCGCGGCTTGGACCCGAAATAGCGGGCGCCGCCGAGCGTGATGACCAGCAGCACACCGCTGTAGGCGATCAGCGCGAGCGGTGGCCGGTCCAGCAACAGCAGCACGAACAGCAGCACCGCCAGCACGACCACCGCGACCGTCATCGGGTACGTGATGTGCTCCTGGCCCAGGACCATGTTCCGCACCGACCCCCACGCGTCGGCGCCGAAGTCGAACTCCGAGCCCCAGCGCCGCTGCACCCGGAAGTAGCCGACGAGCGGGCTGCCCTTCTGCCACCCCACCCACACGACGTAGCCGAGCCAGCCCAGCGGGGCGAGGGCCGCCCCCGCCCACAGCCGCCAGTCCTGGCGGGCGCGCAGCGAGAGACTGTCGGGGGTCCGGTTCCGCCACAGCTGGCAGATCTGCCATGCGGCGCCCAGCGCGACCGCGGCCGCGACCGCGATGCCGTTCGGGCGGGAGAGCCCGGCGAGCACGGCGCACGTCCCCGCCCACAGCCAGCGGCCGGTCAGCGCCGCGTAGAGCGCCCAGGCCGCGAAGGCGGTCATCAGCGACTCGGTGTACGCCATCGACTGGACGATCGCGTGCGGCAGCGCGCCCCACAGGACGACGAGCAGGGTGGCGGCCCTGCGGCCCTGCAGCCGTTCGCCCACCGCGTAGATCCCCCAGGCCGCGACACCCGCCGCCGCCCAGGACACCAGCAGCCCGGCGTTGACGAAGCCGAGGGACAGCACGGCGCGGACGCCCCGGACCAGGGCGGGGTAGAGCGGGAAGAAGGCCAGATCGCTGTAGAGGCGGGTGGGGTCGTCGCTGTGCACGACGGTGCCGTAGCCGTGATCGACGAGCCGCGCGTACCAGATGGCGTCCCAGGAGTGGCCGAGCAGCATGCGCGGGTGCTTCCCGGCGTGCCAGGACCAGATCGCCATGGAGAGCATGCCGCCCAGCCGGAGAGCGGCGTAGAGCGCGAGCGCCGGCGCGGCCCGCAGCAGCGCGCTGCGCACCCGTGTGCGCCAGCGGGGCCGCAGCCGTGCGGGGGGCCGCTGTCTGCTGGCGCGTGCGGGCAGGTGGGTGTCGGCTGACACGGGGGCACCTCCGGTGCGGCGCAGCGGGCGGAAGCGGACCCGCCCCCGCCGCCACGGGAGGAGGGACCCGGCACCTCCGACCTTGCGCGGCACCTCCGCCCGCAGCGACTGCTGACGCCCGGCGGTGGCGCGAAGTGCACCCACTCGGCCGCGACGTCCGCACCCACTCGGCCGCATGCGCATGCGGCCATCGGCCAGGGCCCCGAAAGAACGTCCCGCCGCGCCGGCAGAGCCTCGTGCGTTGGGGCTCGCTCTGGACCGCCGGTTGCCGCCGTCGTGGCAGGCCGCGGCGGCGGCGGATGGTTTCTGTCGCCGCGACGGCGAGTGACCACCATGGTGGAGAGCGGCGGTGGTGAACCGGCCGCGCCCGGCAGCGCTGCGTGGGTTGTGGCTCGTTCGGCACCGCCGGTTGCCGCCGTCGTGGTCGGCCGCGGCGGCGGCGGGAAGACGTGCGGGGCGGCCGGAACGCCGGAGCGCGTTACGCCGCGAGGCTCTTCAGGCGGGCGACCGCTTCCTCCAGGACGTCGGCCCGCTTGCAGAAGGCGAAGCGCACGAACGGCGCGCCTTCGCCCTGGTGGTCGTAGAAGACCGCGTTCGGGATGGCGACGACCCCGCAGCGCTCGGGCAGGGCGCGGCAGAAGGCGAAGCCGTCGCCGCCCTTCGACTCCTTATCGCCCAGCGGCCGGATGTCCGTGGTGACGAAGTACGTGCCCGCCGGGCGGAACACCTCGAAACCCGCCTCGGCGAGGCCACCGCTCAGCAGGTCCCGCTTGGCGCGCAGGTCCTCGCGCAGCGAGTCGAAGTACGCGTCGGGAAGGCGCAGCGCCTCGGCGACCGCGTACTGGAAGGGCCCGGCCGACACGTAGGTCAGGAACTGCTTCGCGGACCGCACGGCCGTGACCAGCTCGGCCGTCGCCGTCACCCACCCCACCTTCCAGCCCGTGAAGGAGAAGGTCTTCCCGGCCGAGCCGATGGTGACGGTGCGCTCGCGCATGCCCGGGAAGGTCGCGATCGGGAGGTGCTCGCCGCCGTCGAAGACGAGGTGCTCGTAGACCTCGTCGGTGACCACCAGCAAATCGCGCTCGCA
Source organism: Streptomyces sp. 7N604 (assembly GCF_052245475.1). Lineage (NCBI taxonomy): Bacteria > Bacillati > Actinomycetota > Actinomycetes > Kitasatosporales > Streptomycetaceae > Streptomyces > Streptomyces sp. 7N604. The sequence continues at coordinate 206,447 of NZ_JBQQBX010000011.1, forward strand.
GGCCAGCTCGGCGACGGCGGCCAGCTCGGCGGGGGTCAGCACGGTGCCAGTGGGGTTGTGGGGGGTGTTGAGGAGGATGAGCCGGGTGCGGTCGGTGACCGCGGCGCGCAGCTCGTCCAGGTCGAGCCGGTAGGTGAGGGATGAGGCGTCGGGCCGCAGGGTCACCGGCACCCGGGTGCCTCCGGCCATCGCGATGCACGCGGCGTACGAGTCGTAGTACGGCTCGAGCGCGATGACCTCGTCACCCGGCTCGAGCAGCGCCAGCAGGGACGCCGCGATGGCCTCGGTCGCCCCCGCCGTGACGAGGACCTCGCGGTCGGGGTCGAAGCCGAGCCCGTAACGCCGCCGCTGGTGCTCGGCGATGGCCGTGCGCAGCTCGGGGATCCCGGGGCCCGGCGGGTACTGGTTCCCGCGCCCGTCCCGCAGCGCACGCACCGCGGCCTCCCTGATCTCCTCGGGCCCGTCGGTGTCGGGGAAGCCTTGCCCCAGGTTGATCGAGCCGGTGCGGACGGCGAGCGCGGACATCTCGGCGAAGATCGTCGTACCGAATTCGGCGAGGCGGCGATTGAGGAGTGGTCGTCCCATGCGGGACATCCTGCGCGGACCGGCTGGTTTCCTCAACCTTGGAACCTTGGCCTGCGCCGAATTGGGTCGGCCGTCGAATGCGGGCATGCTGCGGACCAACTGCCGGCCGCACCGCCGCGAGGCGGCCGCCCCTTCTGCGCGCCGCGCCCAAACCTCTGGACTTCCTCAACTCTGCTTTGGGCCTTCGGGACCGGGGGCATCAGGTCCCCACGCAAGGAGCGGAGCCTCGCTTCGGGGGGATTTGAAAGGAGAGTGAGGACGATGGAGATCTTCTTTTTCGCGGTTTTCGCGGTCATTGTGTTCGCCGGCGTCGTCGGTGCGACGAGCGGCGGGGGCCGCTCGAGGAACCGGCGCGGACGCAGGGGCAGCAGCGGCAGCAGCGGCAGCTGGTGGGCGGGCGGCGGCGGGGGTGCCTCCTGTGGCGGCGGCTCCTCGTGCGGAAGCAACTCGTCCTGTGGCGGGGGTTCCTCCTGCGGTGGAGGCGGCGGGGGCGGCGGGGGATGCGGCGGCGGGGGCGGCGGCAGCTGATCCGGGCGGCCACCGGGAACGGGGGGCTCGGTGGCCGCATCTGACCGGAGGTTGTGCGGCTGTCCCATGCAACACCGCATATGCGCCCGGCGGGCCCAACTCCCGCCGGGCGCTTCGGTTTTGAACAGTTGAACCGCGTGGCCCTCTGAAGGATGGAAACCCGGCGAAGTTGGGTAAAAGCGCTGTGGGCCCCGAGCATCTCATGATTTCGTATCCCCCCGGACCCCACGCTGGCGCGAGCCGCCCAGCGTTGCTCCCCCGCACCCTTCTGCCGGGGCGGGCCGGCCCACCCATTTTCCTTGCGTGATTCCACTGCGTGCTGTTTGCGGAGCCGACCCATGCTCACCACCCTCAAGACTGCATACACCGATACCCGCGCCGCCGACCTGGCCTGGGCGCTGAACAGAGAGCCGCTGCCCGCCCTCGCCGAAATGAAGCTCCAACTGGGGTCCGCCACCGTTCAGTTGAGGCTGCTCGGCGCCTCTCACCAAGTGCTCGTCGAGGAGGAGCGCGGCCAGTGCTCGGAGACGGTGGCCTGCATGCCCGGCAGCGCGACGCCGCTGCCCCTGGGCGTCGCCAAGCGCATCGGGGCCTGGGAGTACGAGTTCGCGGCCCACGTGGAGACCCTCTCGCAGTCCTCCTTCGCCGGGCGCGCCCAGGACCTGCTCGCGCTGGTCGCCGACCATCCGTACGGCCTCGCCGGCACCTTCCCCGGCAGCCCGTACGCGTTCACCGCCATGCTGGCGCAGTTCCGCGAGGGCCAGTTGGGGTGGCGGACCTGGCACTCCTATCCGCAGGAGGGGAGGCTCGTCACGACCTGGACGCAAGTCGCCGGGTACGGCTGCCGGGGCACACGCCGGGACAAGCCCGCGCACGGGTAGCGCGCGCCGCCGCAGCCCATGCCCCCATCGCACCCGTGTGGGTGACATGTCCGACGATTCGCCTCCCGTAGCGTTCTTCGCATGATCGATCCGCCTGTGGCCGGCGTCCGTCCAGCCGTGCCGCCGCGGGAGCGGCAGGGCCCGGCGCCGCTCCCCGTACCGGCAGGCCTCGGCCGCTTCCTGGTCCTGGCCGCGGTCTTCGTCTGCGCGGCCTGCGGACTGGTCTACGAGCTCGAACTCGTCGCCCTCGCCTCGTACTTGTCCGGCGACTCCGTCACCCAGGCGTCCGTCGTGCTGTCCGTGATGGTCTCCGCGATGGGCGTCGGCTCGCTGCTCGCCAAGCGGCTGCGGTGCCGGCCCGTCGCGGGCTTCGGAGGTGTCGAGGCGGTGCTCGCGCTGGTCGGCGGCTCGTCGGCGATGGCGCTGTACGCCGCGTTCGCCTGGCTCGGCCAGTCCCGCGCCGTGATGGTCGCCTTCTCCGCCGCCATCGGGGTGCTCATCGGGGCGGAGGTGCCGCTGCTGATGACGCTCATTCAGCGGATCAGGAAGCAGGATGCGGGCGGCGCGGTCGCCGACCTCTTCGCGGCGGACTACGTGGGCGCGCTGGCCGGCGGTCTCGCCTTCCCCTTCCTGCTGCTGCCGGCCCTCGGGCAGCCGCGCGGCGCGCTGCTGACGGGCGCGGTGAACGCGATGGCGGGCGGCGCGGTGGTGCTCTGGCTGTTCCGCCGCGACCTGACCGTACGGGCGCGGTGGCTGCTGCTCGGCGCCAATGTGCTCGTGCTGGCGCTGCTCGCTGCCGGGACGGTCCTCACCGAACCCTTCGAGCGTGCGGCGCGGCGCGCGGTGTACGGGGCGGACGTGCGCGTGGCCGTGGGGACGGGGGTGCAGGAGGTCGTCGTCACCGGGGGAGCCGGGAGGTCCCTCTTCGTCGACGGCCGGCTGCGGGTCAGCGGCCGCGACGCGCTCCGCTGCCACGAGGCGCTGGTCCACCCGGCGATGGCCGGACCCCACCGCCGGGTCCTGGTGCTGGGCGGCGGCGACGGGATCGCGCTGCGCGAGGTGCTGCGTCACCAGGACGTCGCCGCGGTGACGCTCGTCGAACCCGACCCGGAGCTGGTCCGGCTCGCCCGCACCGACCCGGGTCTCTCCGCGCTGAACGGGGACGCCTTCGGCGACCGGCGGGTGCGGGTGGTGACGGCCGACCCCTTCGACTGGCTGCGGGAGGCGGTGCGCCAGGGACAGGGCCCGTACGAGGCGGTGCTCTCCGATCTGCCCGATCCGGACCTCACGCCGAGCACGAAGCTCTATTCGCAGGAGTTCTACGGGCTGGTCCGGCGCGTCATGGTCCCGGACGGCCGGTTCGCCGTCCACGCAGGGCGGACGTCCGTACGGCCGCGTGTCTTCTGGACGGTGGACGCGACGCTGCGGTCCGCGGGCCTGCGGACGGCGCCCTATTGGATGGCGGGGCCGCGGGGCCGGGGATTCGTCATGGCGTCGGCGGGACAGCGGCCGGTGCGGCTGGAGTTGGCACCCCACGGACCCCGGCTGCGCTCGCTGACCGCGGCCTCGCTGCGGGCGGCGGGGCGGGCCGCGGAGCGCGAGCGGGTGACCGGGCTGCCCGCGTCCACGCTGATGCACCCGCGGTACCTGGACTGACGGCCCGTCGGGTGTAGAAACGGGTGGCATGCGACACATGCCAGCAATCCGGACGTACGACCGCTTTCGCGGCGGCGCGACAGGGCCGGCCGCCGCGGCCGCTGTAGCCGTCGCGGCCGCGGCCGTCCTCACGGGCTGCGCGAGCTCCGACACCTCCGACTCCGGCGGCGATTCCGCCCCGCGCGCGTGGGACCGCAGGGCGGACCGCGCCCCGCGCACGATGCCCGCCCCGGAGGCCACGCCGGAGTCGGTGCTGACCGCCATCAGGGCGCTGAACACCGCCGACCTGGCCGTGCCGCGCGGCGCGTCCTTCGAGGTGGAGGGAGAGCGCGACGCACGGGGCGAACGGATCTGGGAGGTCGTCGTCGCGTCCAAGCGCAACGACGAGTACGCGGACGAGTACGAGGTGACGGTCTCCGGGGACGGCTCGAAGCTCCTCAGCAGGCACCGCGATCTGACGCCCGACGACGACGTCGCCAAGCTGCGGTTCTCGAAGACGACCGCCCAGCAGGCCGTACGCCTGGCCTACGCGTACCGGCCGTCGGAGCTGGACTCCCTGGAGATCGACACCCGCTCCGACGGCAGGATCGTCTGGCAGGTCACCCAGACCACGCCCGGTGCCGGCGACGACGACGCGGGCCGCGAGGTGATCCTCGATGCGACCACGGGCAATGTCCTGACGTCCGGGGCGGACGGCTAGGGCGTATCCGACTTCCCGGCACGTCTTACGGCCCGGCCTCACCGGTCTTACGGCCCGGCCTCACCGGCTGACGACGACGTGCGGCTCCGCCGGTGCGGACAGGATCCATGCGGGCGGCTGAGCGTGCGGGGCGCACGGTACGTACGAGAGGGCGGACGGGAAGGCGGAAGTCGCGTGGCGGATGCGAACGGAAGTCGTCGGGCAGATGTCGGACGGATGAGGGTGCCGGACGGGGATGGCTGGGTAGGCTCGGTCCCCATGGAGCATGAGGTGTTCGTTCCGTTCTCCGCCGACACCGTGCGGCAGGCCCTCGCCGATCCCGCGCGCGTCTCCCGCTGTATCCCGGGCTTCCAGAGGGATTCCGACGAGTCGTCGGACGCACCGGACGCCCTCGCGGGGCCAGTCGATCTCGCGGGCCGGCTGCGGCTGCGCATCGGCAGCTCGACCATCACCTATCGCGGCCGCCTCCGTATCACCGAGCAGGACGGCGGCGACCTCGCGGTGGAAGGCGAGGGGACGGAGGCGCGGGGCAGCGGCTCCGTGAAGGTCGCGATGAACGTACGGCTGTCCGCGGCGGATGGCGGGTCGCGGCTGGCGTGCACCGGGACGGTGCGCAGCGAGGGCCGCCTCGCCGACCTGGGCGCAACGGCGGCCGCGACGGCAGGGCGCCGTCTGCTGGACCGTTTCGCCGCGGAGCTGGCCTCGGGCCTCGAATCGGCGCCCATCGGCACGGGCGACCCGGAGGACGACAATCAGCGCGTCATCCCCGGGATCCCGTCGCCGGAGAAACCGAAGAACGACCGGCCGGGCGATACCACCTCTACCACCTCTGCGGAGACCGCCGCACCGGAGGCGGAAGGGGCGGAAGGGCCCGAAGGCGGCGCGGACACGGGGCCGGTCCCCGGGCGCGAGTGGTCCGAGTCGGCGTCCGTCTTCGAGACCGAGGTGCCGCCCCCGTCGCTGGACCCGCAGTCCGGCACGGACGACGAGCCCGGCCTCGCCGACGACGAGGTGGACGGCGGCCCGGGGAGCGACACCGCGGCCGGTGGCCTCGACGAATCGCTCGACGGCGGGCTGGACGAGGAGCTCGACGGCGGGATCGGCGCCGAGCCGCCCGCCGAGGCCGCGCACGCCCGCCGCACGATGATCGGCCGCAGCGCCGAGGAGGTCGACCACGCGCCCCCGCGCGGCCGGTACGCCCCGGTCCCCGCCCCCGAGGCCACCGCCAGCACCGTCCCCCTCCGCTGGGCCGCACCCGCCGCGGCCGCGCTCATCGCCTCCGCCGTCGTCGTCAGCCGTATCCTGCGCCGCCGTCGCTGACCACGGCCACCGCCCGCGGCTAGGGTCGGGGGTGTGAGCACCCAGGACACGACGGAAACCGGCTCCGGCACCCGAGGCATCCGACTCGAGGCCGGCGAAGCCGAGTTGACCCTTCTCCCCGCCCTCGGCTGCCGGATCGGCTCGCTGCGCATCGGCGGTACGGAGCTGCTGCGGCAGGGCGCGAAGTACGGCGCGTTCCCGATGGTGCCGTGGTGCGGCCGGGTCGACCACGGCCGGTTCCTCGACGGCGCCGTGCAGCACCAGCTGCCCGTGAACAATCCGCCGCACGCGATTCACGGCACCGGCCGCGACACCGCCTGGCGCACGGCCCGGACCGAGAAGGCCTCCGCCGTCTGCACGTACGACCTCGCCGACCCGTGGCCGTACGCGGGCCGGGTCACCCAGCTCGTCGAGCTCGCCGAGGACTCCCTGACCCTCACCATGGGGATCGAGACGATCGACGACTCCTTCCCCGCGCAGGCGGGCTGGCACCCCTGGTTTCTGCGGAACCTGGGGGGCGGCGGCGCCGATGTCGAGATCGCGTTCACGCCCGCGTGGCAGGAGGAGCGCGGGGACGACCACCTGCCGACCGGCCGCCGTATCGAGCCGCAGCCCGGGCCGTGGGACGACTGCTTCTGCATGCCGGACGGGGTGGACGTCACCCTCACCTGGCCCGGGCAGCTGGAGCTGAAGGTCACCAGCCGCGCCGAGTGGGTCGTCGTCTACGACGAGCAGGCCGAGGCGGTGTGCGTCGAGCCGCAGTCAGGACCGCCGAACGGCCTGAACACGCTGCCGCGCCTGGTGACCCCCGTCGATCCGCTGGAGGTCTCGACAACCTGGAGCTGGCGCAGGCTGTAGCGCGGAGCGCCGGGGCCGGAGCGCCGGGGTCCGTGAACCGCTTAGGCTCATGGGCATGAGCGATGCGCGTGACGCCCTGCTGCAGCAGATCAAGGACAAGGCCGTGGTCCACGGCAAGGTGACCCTCTCGTCCGGGCTTGAGGCCGACTACTACATCGACCTCCGCCGGATCACCCTCGACGCGGAGGCCGCGCCGCTCGTCGGCCAGGTGATGCTGGACACCACGGCCGACCTGGACTACGACGCCGTGGGCGGGCTGACGCTCGGCGCGGACCCGGTTGCGGCCGCGATGCTGCACGCCGCCGCCGCGCGCGGCCGCAAGCTCGACGCCTTCGTCGTACGGAAGGCGCAGAAGACGCACGGCATGCAGCGCCGTATCGAGGGCCCGGACATCAAGGGCCGCCGGGTCCTGGTCGTCGAGGACACGTCGACGACGGGCGGCTCGCCGCTGACCGCCGTCGAGGCGGCGCGCGAGGCGGGCGCCGAGGTCGTCGCCGTCGCGGTGATCGTCGAGCGGGGCGCCGCGCCCGCGATTGCGGAGGCCGGGCTTCCGTACTACCAGGCGTACGGGCTGGCGGACCTGGGCCTCGGCTGAGTCGGTCGGTCACGCTTCTGACCTGCGGGTTTTTCGAGGGGTGGGGGGTTTCACGTGAAACTCTCCACCCCTCGGTGCGTCTGCCGGGGCGGTTTCGCGGCGGTTCGGGGCCGGGCCGGGTGGACCAATCGTCCGCGTCTGGGAAGATGGGGCCGACGATGACGTCGCCCCCTAGGTCAGGGCCACTATCCGGAAACCCCGCACATCACAAGGAGCGGACAGATGCCCATCGCAACCCCCGAGGTCTACAACGAGATGCTCGACCGGGCGAAGGCAGGCAAGTTCGCCTACCCGGCCATCAATGTGACCTCGACCCAGACGCTGCACGCGGCGCTCCGCGGCTTCGCCGAGGCGGAGAGCGACGGCATCATCCAGATCTCCACGGGTGGCGCGGAGTTCCTGGGTGGCCAGTACAGCAAGGACATGGTCTCCGGCGCGGTCGCGCTGGCCGAGTTCGCGCACATCGTCGCCAAGAAGTACCCGGTGAACGTCGCGCTGCACACCGACCACTGCCCGAAGGACAAGCTCGACGGGTACGTACGGCCGCTGCTCGCCATCTCGCAGGAGCGCGTGGCCGGCGGCCAGAACCCGCTCTTCCAGTCCCACATGTGGGACGGCTCCGCCGAGAAGCTCGACGAGAACCTGGCCATTGCGCAGGAGCTGCTCGCCGAGGCCGCCAAGGCCAAGATCATCCTCGAGGTCGAGATCACCCCGACCGGCGGCGAGGAGGACGGCGTCTCGCACGAGATCAACGACGAGCTCTACACGACCGTCTCCGACGCCGAGCGGACCGCCGAGGCGCTGGGCCTGGGCGAGAAGGGCCGCTACCTGCTGGCCGCGTCCTTCGGCAACGTCCACGGCGTCTACAAGCCGGGCAACGTCGTGCTCCGCCCCGACCTGCTGCGCGAGCTCCAGGACGGCATCGCGGCGAAGTACGGCAAGGCCGACCCGTTCGACTTCGTCTTCCACGGCGGATCCGGCTCCACGGAGGAGGAGATCCGTACGGCGTTGGAGAACGGCGTCGTGAAGATGAACCTCGACACGGACACGCAGTACGCGTTCTCGCGGCCGGTCGCGGACCACATGTTCCGCAACTACGACGGCGTGCTGAAGGTCGACGGCGAGGTCGGCAACAAGAAGATGTACGACCCGCGCAGCTGGGGCAAGCAGGCGGAGGCGGGCATGGCCGTGCGCGTGACGAAGGCCTGCGCGGACCTCCGCTCCACGGGCACGAAGCTGAAGTAACGCGCTTCGCGCGTCGTATGTCGGATGCGGTCGGGCTCTGGGCCGGGCGCGGGGGCGCCAGTGGTGCCCGCCGCAGGCGCCGGGGCCGATGGTCCGCTGACCGTGGGGTTCCTCTGCTGGGCCCGGCACCTCATATGGGGTGCCGGGCCCAGTGCGTTGGGTGGTGTTGAGCGGCGGGCCGGCGCGGACCTGCGTTCCACGGCATGAAGCTGAAGGTGACGCGCTCCGCGCGTCGGGGCCGACCGCGCCGTTGATCGCGGGGTTCGCCTGCTGGGCCCGGCACCTCATATGGGGTGCCGGGCCCAGCGCGTTGGGTGGTGTTGAGCGGCCGGGGTGGCCGTGTTGTGGGCGTCCTGCTCGGCGCGGGTGGCCGCCGCTGGGGGGACGGCCGGGTCGCGGTTGGGAGGCTGGGCGCGGTGTGGGCGGCGGGGGTGGCCTCGTTGGGGTGACGCGAGGATGATCCAGGTATGAGCGACTCCTCGCGCGGCGCGGCGAGCGAGCCCGGCCGCGAGCCGCCCCGTGCCGGGCCGGAACCCGGTCCCCGAAACCCGCCGGAGGCGGGCGGACCGGGCCCGGAGCCCCGGCCGAACGCCGGCGCGGAGGAGCCCGCGGCGGAGGAGCCCCTGGTGGCGGGGCCGCCCGTGACCGTGCCGGGGCGGGCCGGGACGATCCGGCTGTCCGAGGCGACCGGGCGCTGGGTGGTGCTGACCACCGTCCTCGGCTCCGGTATGGCCCTGCTCGACAGCACGGTCGTCAACGTCGCCCTCCCCCGTATCGGCGCCGATCTCAACGCCGACCTGGCGGTCCTGCAGTGGACCGTCAACGCCTACTTGCTCACCCTCGCCGGGCTGATCCTGCTCGGCGGCGCGCTCGGCGACCGGTTCGGCCGGCGCCGGGTCTTCGTCGTAGGGATCGTCTGGTTCGCGCTGGCGTCTCTGGCGTGCGGGCTCGCGCCCAACGCCGTCATGCTGATCGCAGCGCGCGCCCTCCAGGGCATCGGCGGTGCGCTGCTCACGCCCGGCTCGCTCGCCCTGATCCAGTCGACGTTCCACCCCGATGACCGGGCGCGGGCGGTCGGCGCGTGGTCCGGGCTCGGCGGGGTCGCGGCGGCGGTCGGGCCGTTCGTCGGTGGCTGGCTGGTCGACGGGCCCGGCTGGCGCTGGGTCTTCCTGCTGAACGTGCCGTTGGCCGCCATCTGCGTGCCCGTGGCGATGCGGCATGTCCCGGAGACGCGCGATCCGCAGGCGCACGGGCGGTTCGACGTGGCAGGTGCGGCGGTCGGCGCGCTGGCGCTCGGCGCGATCACGTACGCCCTGATCGACGCGCCCGAGCAGGGCGCCTCCCCGGTCATCATCGGCGCGGCAGTCGCCGGGCTGCTGCTCGGCGCCGTTTTCGTACGGATGGAGCGACGGCGCGCCGACCCGATGGTGCCGCCGCAGATCTTCGCGTCACGTCAGTTCACAGCCGTCAACGCCGTGACCTTCTGCGTGTACGCCGCCTTCGGCGGATTCTTCTTCCTGTCCGTGCTCCAGCTGCAGGTCGTCCTCGGGTACTCGGCGCTCGCCGCCGGAACGGCGCTGCTGCCCACGACCCTGCTGATGCTGCTGCTGTCCGCGCGCTCCGGGGAGCTGGGGCAGCGGATCGGGCCGCGCATTCCGCTCACCGCGGGGCCGCTGCTGTGCGCGTGCGGGATGCTGCTGATGCTGCGGGCCGGGCCCGGCTCCTCGTACTGGGCCGATGTGCTGCCCGCGCTGCTGGTCCAGGGCTTCGGCATGGTGCTGCTGGTCGCGCCGCTGACCTCGACCGTGCTGGCGTCGGTCGTCGTGGAGCGCGCGGGGCTCGCGAGCGGCGTCAACAACGCGGTGGCGCGCGCGGGCGGGCTGATCGCGGTGGCGGCGCTGCCGCTGCTCGCGGGGACGGGCCCGGAGGCGTACCGGTCGGCGACGGAGTTCGACCAGACCTTTGAGCGGGCGATGACGATCTGTGCCGGGGTTCTGGTGGTGGGGGCGCTGATCGCGTGGCTGGCCGTACGGTCCGATGTCCTGGCGCCTGCGGCGCCGGGCGAGCCGCAGGTCTGCCGCGCGGAGTGCCGCACTCACTGCGCGGTCGCGGCACCCCCGCTCGACCCCGGCGAACCCCGCCCCGCCCCGGCGCCGGGCACGGTGGGCGCCTAGGGCACGCGTGCCCGGCGACCCCAGGCTTTGGGTGCCAGCAGGGGCCCGCCCCAGCGGGTCCGGCGCCTCGTCGCGCGCGGCGGCCTTCCGCTGCCGGTCCAGCAGCGTGACCTGCAGGTACGAGATCGGGCTGGGGTAGGCCTCGCGGACCCGGAAGGTCTGCCGACTGCCTGCTCCTTGGGAAGGGGCGCGTGGGTCGGAATTCCCGGTGTGGAGGC